>DASZUD010000096.1:0-7398 GCA_035548155.1 Polyangia bacterium | reverse complement strand
GACACGCGTGACGACGGCGGGACGCGAACGCGCGTGTTCGTGGGCGGCCGCGTGCGCCTCGGCAGCGAGCCGCGCACCTTCTACCGCCGCGTGGTTCACCCCGCCCTCTTCACGGGCCAGACGCTGCGTCAGATCCTCGAGCGGCGCGGCATCATCATCGAGAAGCCGACCCGCGTCGCCGCCGTATCGCCGCAGGGCCGGCGCGTCCTGTCGACGCACGAATCGGCGCCGCTCGCCGTCGTGATCCAGGATCTGAACAAGCGCTCGAACAACTTCATGGCCGAGCAGGTCGTGCGCACTTTGGGCGCCGAGATTGGCGGCCGCCCCGGCACGTGGGCGAAGGGCCTCGACGCCGTGGGCCGCTACCTGGCGGGCATCGGCCTTCCGCACGGCAGCTACACGATGACCAACGGCTCGGGCCTCTACGACTCGAACCACTTCTCGCCCGAGCAGATCACCACCGTGCTCCGCGCGGCGTCGCGCGACTTTCGCGTCTCTGCCGAGTTCTTGTCCTCGCTCGCCGTCGCGGGAACGGACGGGACGATCGCCCACCGCATGGCGGGCACTCTCGCCGAGCGCTACGTGCGAGCAAAGACGGGGACGTTGGCCAGCGTGAGCTGCCTCTCGGGCTTCGCCGGGTCACCCGGCCACGTGCCCCTCGTCTTTTCGATCCTCATGAACGACATCCCGAACGCGGCGGAGGCCCGGCGTGCCCAAGACCGCGTCGCGGAGATCCTCGTTGCCTACTTGGAGGCCGAGGCCGTTCATCACTGAGGAGCCGCTAAAGGCTCCGAGCCTGCTGAAGGCTCATCAACCGCCGCCCCCTAATCCTCTTCCTCCTCCTCGTCTCGCTTCTCCCAGGCAAGCGAGAGATCACCCGCGCGCAACTTCAGGCGCTCTTCGGGTGCCAGCTTCTCCCACCCCCGTCCTGCCCCCGCCTCGTCCATCGCATCCATCCATTCAACCGACCGCGGACTGATGTGACGTAGCTGCATCGAACCCTCCCCTCTTTCCCGAACTGCAACTGCGATTGTAACAAATTCATTCCGGCTGGCAGCGACCTTCGACTCCTCCTCCTCGTCCGTCGCAACTCTTGGAATGAGCGTAGATCGCGTGTTGTTTCGGGATCCTTTCGAGCCAGAGTTTCTTTGGTTACGTCGCGCGTGCAATCGAACCGTCAACGATGCACGCGGGTCCCGGATGCGTCGGGATCGCCCCCGACGCGCGGGCTCCGCGCGCCCGCCGTCGGCCGCGTCGGCTCTCCTTGAATTCCGCGGACGTTTCTCGCAGGATGTCGCCGGCATGACGTCGACGACCGGCCCTGAAACCGCGCCTCCCAAGCGCACGCCGCTCTACGACGCCCATCGCCGCCTCGGCGCGAAGCTCATCGACTTCGGCGGCTGGTGGATGCCCGTGAGCTACGCCACCGGAATCATCGACGAGCACCGCACGACGCGCTCGGCCGTGGGCGTCTTCGACGTGTGCCACATGGGCGAGATCCACTTCCGGGGCGCCCGCGCCGCCGAGGCCGTGCAGCGCCTCGTGACGAACGACGTTTCGAAGCTCACGGACGGCGCCGCCCTCTACACGGTGGCGTGCTGGCCCACGGGCGGCATCGTCGACGACCTGATTGTCTACCGCGTCGCGGCGAACCATTTTCTGATCGTCGTGAACGCCTCGAACGTCGCGAAGGACTTCGCGTGGTTCACCGAGAACGTCGGCACGTGGTGCGACATCGTCGATGCCTCACCCGATACGGGCCTCATCGCGTTCCAGGGGCCAGGGGCCAAGCACGCGCTGCAGATGCTCACGAAGGTGCCGCTGGGCGACCTCGGGCGAATGAAGTTCGTCGCCGAGCGTGACGTCGCCGGGATCCCCGCGTGGATCGCGCGCACCGGCTACACGGCCGAGGACGGCTTCGAGATCTTCTGCCGCGCCTCGGAAGCGCCCGCGCTGTGGGATCGCCTGCTCGAGGCGGCGCAGAGCATCGGCGGCAAGCCCGTGGGTCTCGGCGCGCGCGACACGCTCCGCCTCGAGGGCAAGCTGTCCCTCTACGGCAACGATCTCGACGACCAGACGACACCGCTCGAGGCGGATCTCGGCTGGGTCGTGAAGCTCGACGGTCCGGCCGACTTCATCGGCAAGGCGGCGCTGCTCGAGCAGCGCGCCCAGGGCGTCAAGCGCAAGCTCGTCGGCTTCGAGATGACGGGGCGCGGGATCGCGCGCCACGGGTACGCCATCCAAGACGCCAAGGGCGCTGCCCTGGGGACGGTGACGTCCGGCGGCCCGGCGCCCACCCTCGAGAAGAACATCGGCATGGGCTACGTGCCCCTGGCCGCCAGCGAGCCGGGCACCGAGCTGCAGATTGACTGCCGCGGCAAGCTGGTGCCGGCCGTGATCGTGAAGGGCCCTTTTTACAAGCGAGGAAAGTGAAACGATGAGCGCGACTTACCCGGATGACCTGCTCTACACGAAGGACCACGAGTGGGCACGTATCGAAGACAAAGCCGGGCAGAAGCTCGCGACCGTCGGCATCTCGCGGTTCGCCGTCGACCAGCTGGGCGACGTGACGCAGGTCGAGCTGCCGAAGGAAGGCGAGAGCGTCAAGCAGGCCGAGGTGTTCGGCTCGGTCGAGTCGGTGAAGGCCGTCTCGGATCTCTTCGCGCCGTTCACGGGCAAGGTCGTCAAGGTCAACTCGCCGCTGGCGGACTCGCCCGAGTACGTCAACGAGGATCCGTACGACGAGGGCTGGATGATCCAGATCGCCCTCGCGAACCCCGACGAGCTGAAGACGCTCATGGACGCCGAGGCGTACCAGGCGTTTCTCCGCGAGCAGGGCGACTGAACGTAGATGTCAGTCAAACTCGAGTCTGCCGATCGTTTCGTCTCCCGCCACATCGGTCCCGACGACGCCGACGTCGCCGCGATGCTCGCGGCGCTGGGCGTCCCGTCGCTGGACGCGCTCGTCGCCGAGACGGTGCCCAGCGACATTCGCCTGTCCGCTTCGCTGAAGCTGCCGGACGCCGTCACCGAGGCCGAGGTGCTGGCCGAGCTGCGCGCGCTGTCGGAGAAGAACCAGATCTGGCGCTCGTTCCTCGGGCTCGGGTACTCCGACTGCGTCACGCCGCCGGTGATCCTGCGCAACATCATCGAGAACCCGGGCTGGTACACGCAGTACACGCCGTATCAGGCGGAGATCTCGCAGGGCCGGCTCGAGGCCCTGCTCAACTATCAGACGATGGTGAGCGATTTGACGGCGCTGCCCGTCGCGAACGCGTCCCTGCTCGACGAGGGCACGGCCGCCGCCGAGGCGATGCACATGTTCGCGAGTGTCGCGCCCGCGGCGCAGGCGGACGACCCGAACAAGCGCCTCGCGTTCGTCGTGTCGGCCGGCTGCCACCCGCAGACGATCGAGGTCGTGCGCACGCGCGCGAAGCCCCTCGACATCGACGTGCTCGTCGTCGACGACGTGTTCGCGTTCGATCTTGCAAGCCAGGGAGGCCGCGCGTTCGGCGTCCTCGCGCAGTACCCGGCGACGGACGGCGCGCTCGGCTCGGCCGCCGCATGGCGCGGCCTCGCCGACAAGGCGCACGCCGCGGGCGCGCTGGTCGTGCTCGCGACCGATCTCCTCGCGCTCACGGTGCTCACGCCGCCGGGCGAGCTGGGCGCCGACGTCGCCATCGGCAGCGCGCAGCGCTTCGGCGTGCCGCTCGGCTACGGCGGCCCTCACGCCGCGTTCTTCGCGACGAAGGACGAGTGGGTGCGCAAGCTGCCCGGCCGCCTCATCGGCGTGTCGCAGGACGCGCACGGCCACATGGCGCTGCGCATGGCGCTGCAGACGCGCGAGCAGCACATCCGCCGCGAGAAGGCGACCAGCAACATCTGCACGGCGCAGGTGCTGCTGGCCGTGGTCGCCAGCATGTACGCCGTGTGGCACGGGCCGCGCGGCCTGCGCGCGATCGGCGAGCGCGTCGGCGGCCTGGCATCCGTGCTGGCGCTCGGACTGCGACGCCTCGGCGTCGAGGTCGTGCACGGGCAGTTCTTCGACACCGTGCGCGTCAAGGGCAGCGCCGCCGACGTCAAGACGTGGCTCGCCGCCGCCGAGCAGCGACGCATCAACCTGCGCAGCCTCGACGCCGGGTCGCTCGCGATCGCGCTCGACGAGACGACGACGGTCGACGACCTGCGCGCCCTCTTCGAGGTGTTCGCGGGCGGCAAGCCCGTGGCGTTCACGCCCGCCGAGCTCGCGCAGTCGGCTGAGGCGCAGCTGCCTTGGACCGGAGCCGACGGCCTCGCGCGCGGCAGCGCCTACCTGCAGCACCCCGTCTTCAACGCGCACCACTCCGAGACCGAGATGCTGCGCTACATGCGTCGCCTCGAGGCGCGCGATCTGTCGCTGACGCACGCGATGATCCCGCTCGGCTCGTGCACTATGAAGCTCAACGCCACGGCGGAGATGCTGCCCATCACGTGGCCGGCGTGGAACCGCCTGCACCCGTTCGCGCCCACGGCGCAGGCGGGCGGCTACCAGGCCCTCTTCAAGCAGCTCGAGGCGATGCTGACGGAGATCACCGGCTTCGCCGCGACGTCGCTGCAGCCGAACGCCGGATCGCAGGGCGAATACGCCGGGCTGCTGGTCATCCGGGCGTTTCACGAGAGCCGCGGCCAGGGTCATCGCGACGTGTGCCTCATCCCGTCGTCGGCGCACGGCACCAACCCGGCGTCGGCCGTCATGGCCGGCTACCGCGTCGTGGTCGTGGCGTGTGACGACGGCGGCAACGTCGACCTCGGCGATCTCGAGGCGAAGGCGAAGGAGCACCGCGATCGCCTCGCGGCGCTCATGGTGACGTACCCGTCGACGCACGGCGTGTTCGAGCCGGGCATCAAGGGCGTGACCGCGATCGTTCACGAGCACGGCGGCCAGGTGTACATGGACGGCGCCAACATGAACGCGCAGGTCGGCCTCACGCGGCCGGCCGACATCGGCGCCGACGTCTGCCACATCAACCTGCACAAGACGTTCTGCATCCCGCACGGCGGCGGCGGCCCCGGCATGGGCCCCATCTCGGTCGCGAAGCACCTCGCGCCGTTCCTTCCGTCGCACCCGCTGGTCGAGACGGGCGGCGGCAAGACGGGCATCGGACCTGTCTCCGCGGCGCCGTGGGGCAGCGCGAGCATCCTGCTCATCTCGTGGACGTACATTCGCATGATGGGCGCCGAGGGGCTCAAGCGCGCGACCGAGGTCGCGATCCTGTCGGCGAACTACATCGCGAAGCGACTCGAGGACCATTACCCCGTCGTCTACAAAGGCGCGGGCGGGCGCGTCGCGCACGAGTGCATCGTCGACACGCGCCACCTCAAGAAGCTGGCCGGCGTCGAGGTCGAAGACATCGCCAAGCGCCTCATGGACTACGGCTTCCACGCGCCGACGATGTCGTTCCCGATCCCGGGCACGCTGATGATCGAGCCGACGGAGAGCGAGCCCAAGGCCGAGCTGGATCGCTTTTGCGACGCCATGATCGCGATCCGCGGCGAGATCGCCGAGATCGAGCGGGGCGCCGCGCCGCGCGAGGGCAACGTCCTCAAGAACGCGCCCCACACGGCGGCGGCGCTGCTCGCCACCGAATGGCCACACTCGTACTCGCGCGAGAAGGCGGCGTTCCCGCTGCCCTACGTGCGCGCCGGCAAGTTCTGGCCGTCGGTGGGGCGCCTCAACAACGTCCTCGGCGACCGCAAGCTCTTCTGCACCTGTCCGCCGATCGAAGAGTACGCGTAGGAGCGGCGCGTAGTCGTTTGCGACGGCTACGCGCGGCAGACACGCGTCGTGTTTGCGAAGACCGCGCTCGGTCGTAGGTTCCCTGGCCCCGCGGGCGTCGCCTGTCAGGGATCGTAAGGACAGTGGGGAGTTGCCAGCGGCCGTCCAGTGCCCACCTTGGATGTAGGTCCATGGACGCCTTGGCAGCACCGAAGACGAACCGGGCCCCCGACGCGCAACGAGCGGTCAACGACGCGTTCTACCGTTCGCCCCTCGCGGCGAAGCTCTACCCGCGCGACGGGCTCGACGCGCAAGAGACGGTGACGCTCCTTCGGTACCAGTCCTACCTCGTCGGCCGCGACGTGCTGGACCTGGGCGTCGGCGCGGGCCGTACGGCGCGCGTGCTGGCGGGCCTCGCGCGCGCTTACCACGCGGTCGACTACTCGCCGCTCGCCGTCGCGCGGCTGCGCAAGTCGATGCCGAAGGTCCGCGTTCACCTCGAGGACATGCGCGACCTCGCCCGCTTCGACGACGACGCGTTCGACTTCGTCCTGGGCGCTGGCCACGTGCTGGACGTCGTCTCGCACGACGATCGCGAGCGGACGCTCGCCGGCGCTCGACGCGTGCTGCGGCCCGGCGGCCTCATCGCGTTCTCCTCGCACAACCGCTGCTACGTGCGCGCGAAGGCCGGCCCCGAGCTGCACCGCAGCCGCAACCCGCTGCGCTTCGCGCTGCACCTCGCGCGCTACGTCGCCAGCATGCGCGTCCACCTGCGCATGAAGGCCCTCCGTCACTTCGAAGACGACTACGCCCTCATCGACGAGTCGGGCCCCGGCCACGCGCTCCTCCACTACCACGTCGACCGCAACGCCCAGGAGCGCCAGCTCCGCCGCCTGGGCTACGACATCGTCGACGTCCTGGATCGCAGCGGCCAATCAGTCCCCAGAGGCGAGATGGCCCCGAGGAGCCGCAGCCTCATGTACGTCGCCCGCAAAGCGTAGTCGAAAGCGCATCGCCACCGCACCGTCGAGCGAGCGCCCAGCGAAGCGTCTGTCGAGGGGAGGCGCGGCTCGCCGCGCCGGCTCCCCCCTCAGTCGTTGTACTTGAACCACCGCATCTGCGGCGGGCCGTTCAAGTCGTACAGGAAGCCGAAGTGAAACGTGATGAGGCCGTTCGACTCGATGAGCTGATGCGGCGGGTTCGGGAACGGCTGCGCCTCCTTGAACGCCGAGATCGCCTCCTCGTCGAGGAACTCGAGCCCCGAGGGCAGTCCGACGCCGACGTTGGCCAGGTGGCCATCCGCCTTCAGCTGGATGCGCAGCTCGGTGTAGCGATTCTGGTGGCCGTAGATCACGCCCGTCGGATCGCGGCGCCGGTACGCCTCCTCCGGGTGCCAGTGCTCGGAGACCTGACGCTTGACGCGATTGAAGAACGTCGCGAAGCGCCACTTCTTCGAGTTCAGCGCCGTCTCCTCACCCTCGTCGACGTCCTTGAGCGCGTCCTGCGTCCCGCCGCCGATCACGCGCGCCATCTGATCGGACGTCGGGATCAGCGCGGGAGCGCCCCCGCGCGGCAGGCCCGCGCCCGACGGCCGCGGAAGCTCGTTCGCGCCGAGCTGCCCGATCGATCCGTCGGGCCGCACC
>DASZUD010000095.1:0-4780 GCA_035548155.1 Polyangia bacterium | reverse complement strand
TCGTCCTCCTCGTCTTTCGCGGACGCTTGTCCGGTAATGGCGGCCTCGGCCTTGTCGAGCGCCGCGAGCAGCGCGCCGCGATCGTCCTGGCGCCGGCGCAGGTTCTCGTGCGCCTCTGCCTTCACGAGCCCGAGCGGCGTGGCGTGCGTGACGACGTGCACCCACGTGCGCTGGGCCTTCAGCAGCAGCAGCGCCGAGTAGCGGTCGCGGCCGGCGATGATCTCCCAGCCCCGCTTCGTCTTGCGCGCCGTGATGGCGTGCATGGGCTCGTCGCCTAGGTCGCGGATCGACTCGGCCAGGTCCTTGACGTCTTTCGTAGCCTGCCGCCGCTTGACGTCGCCCGGGCCGATGATGCTCTTGAGGGCGACGAGCTTGTAGCCGTCGTAGGTGAGGTCGGCGCTCACGACGACACCGCCAGGGTGGCCGCGCGCGCGTGGCGCTCGACGGACTGCGCGATCGCCAGCTCGTCCTCGGCGCCCGCCAGGGCCTCGGCGGCGAGGCGCAGCTGGGCCCCCAGCCGCTCGACCTCGTTGGCGTAGAAGTCGACCTTGGACTGCGCTGTGCGGCGCCGCTCGATGGCTTTCCGCTGGTCGCTCACGAGGCCACCGCCTGGCGATGGGCGTCGCCGCCTGCCGCGATCGTGGCCTGGACGAGCGCGTGCCGGTCGATCTGGCCACGCCGGTACTCGGCGACCAGCGCGCGCAGCCGCCCGAGCAGCTGGCGGGTGTCGTCCTCGCTCAGCCCGAACGCACGGGCGCGAGCGAGGAACCCGTCGTCACCGACGCGGCGCTCCAACTCGTCCGCAGTGGCCGTGGCGAGCGTGAGCAGCTGCGGAGCTGCGTTCCGGGAAAGCCCGGCCGCAAGCGCCTGCGAATACGATACTTTACGTGAATTGTTGGAACGGGCTGCGCGGCCAGAGAGATTCGAACTCCCGACCCTCGGTTCCGTAGACCGATGCTCTATCCAGCTGAGCTATGGCCGCAGTCGTGGGGCACACGTATGCCGCGAGGACGAGCCGGCGTCAAGAACGAACGACGCGAATGTGTCCGCGGTGAACTTCGAGGAGGGGGTGGGATTCGAACCCACGGTGCTTGCGCACGACGGTTTTCAAGACCGTTGCCTTAAACCACTCGGCCACCCCTCCGGGTGTTTCTTCGTCGCTAGTTAGACCCGCCTCCGTCGAGTCGTCAACGTCGACGTCGACTGTGCTCGCTGGGTGCCCATTCGCGATCCGCGTGGCAGCGGGCATCACGGGTTGCCGGGCTCCCGGCGAACGTGATACCCGAACTCAGCGAATGCATCCAGCTGCAACCCGCCGTGCTCGCCGGGCTACGAATGCCACGATGCCGTCTGCATGCCGCTCTGTAACCCGGCCTGCACGCCGCCGATGATTTGCGGTCAGACCCGAACGTGCGAGGCCCCAGCTTCGTCGTCGGGGGCGACGCCGCAACCGGGTGCTTCGCCTCGTTAGATAGGTCGCGCGCGCCCGCCTTCGTCAATCGCAGCAGCGCTCGCGCCGTAGATGCCGCTGCCCGCCGACACACGCGCCCCCTGTCGCGCCGCCACGCGCGCGCGGCTCGCACGCGACGACGATCACGAGCGCCAGCCGAGCGTGAGCGAGAACCCCGGCCGCCAAAAGCTTTCGGGGTAGAAGCTGAACAAGTTCGGGGTAGAGAGAACCGCGTACGAGCTCGACTGAACGGCGTCGAGCAACAAGGTCACGCTCGCGACGAACGAGCCGCCTTCGAGGAGCGTCGCGCGCACGAACACGCGCGCCGCCGGATACCAGACCGTGCGAAGGCCAACGGCCCCGGAATCGCCCGTGAACGTGACCGCTTCGCGATTCAAGCCCGCGCCCACCCCGGCGCGCAACCAACGCCATCCCGCGCTGAGCCCCGCACGCGCCGCAATCGTCTGCTTCGTGACGTCGGGTTGCTCGAACGTGTGGGGCAGGAAGTACTGGGCATCGAGCCAGATCTCCGGATCCCAGCGCCACGGCGTTCCGCCGACGGACGCAGTGAGGCCAGGCCCCTGCCAAAAGTGATCTCGGTTCATCACGCCGCCGTACGAGGCGCCGACGGCGTAGCGACCGAGAGAGAGCGTTTTCGCCGCGGGGACGGGCTCCGCCACGGTGACGGGCGCAGGCGTCACGGGCGGTGGGGGCGCGACACCGGCGGCGGCCAGCGCGTGCTGGCGATCGAGCGATTCGGCGTCCTGCCGCAGCGCCGTGAGAGCGGCGCGCGCAACTTGGCCGATCCGCTCGCGATCCAGCTCCGACGGCGGCGCGGCGACGGAAAGCTCGCGGAAGACGAACCGCGCCCGTCCGGCGCCCGCGACGCGCACGGCGGCCTGCGTGCCGTCGAGGACGACCCACGCGGTAGGGCATGAGGCGTCGGCCTCGTCGACGGCGAAGAGACGTTCCTTCGAGAACGAGGGCGCGACGGCCGCGTCGACGGAGGGGAAGTCCTCCGCGACGACGTCGCTGACGCTCGCGAGCACCGCCCGCGCATCGGCGGCGTTCGCGACGAGGCGCAGGTGCGCGCAGCCCGCTGGCGCGGCCGCCTGCGCCTTGGCGGCAACCATCGCGGCGAAAAGGACGAGCGCGACGGGTCCCGACCGCCCGGCCTTCATGGCGGCGGCGATTCCCCGAGCTGACGCAAGCGTTGCCGCGCGCGCCACAGATATGGCGAGCGCGGGTGACGCGACACGAGCGCGCTCCACGCATCGCGCTCGTCGGCCGCGCGGCCCAGCCCGGCGAGCGCCTGAGCCTTGCCCAGCAGCGCCTCCTCCTCGAGATCCGTCGCGCCGGTCGCGAGGTACGCCTCGAACTCGGAGAGGGCCAGCGAGAGCTCACCGGCGCCGAGCGCGAGGTTGCCACGCGAGAGGTGCGAGACGATCGCCTCGCGCGACGTGGGGAAGCGCGCCTGCAACGCCTCGTAGCCGCGCGACGCCTCGTCGAGGCGCCGCGCGCGGCGCGCGGCGTTCGCGGCACGCAACAGCGAATCGGGCGTGTCGGCGCTCGCGGGCGCCTCGGCGGGGCTCGCGGGCGCCTCGGCGGAGGCCCGGCGCTTCGACATGCGTTTGAGGGCTGGCAGCGCGGGCGCCGCTGCCGGCTGGACCGGCGCCGCCGGAGCCTCTGCGAGCGTCGGAGCCGCGATCGACTCGACACGCCCGGATGCGGAAGCGCCGAGACCACGCGCGGGCGCGTGATCTTCCGTCGGCGACGCGGCGGGCGCCTCGCGCCGCGACTCCAGGAAGTGTTTCCCCGTCCACAGCGCGGCGCTGGCGGCGCCAGCGGTGAGCGCGATCGCGGCCGCGACGGCGGCCCATCGCGAAGTCGGACGTCCAGCGCGGCGAACCGCGCCGCGCGAAGGCCCCAGCGCGCGCGCGACCAGCCGCGCCACCATCGCGGCATCGTCTTCGTCGTCGGAACCGAGATCGGTCGTTGGAAGCGACGGCACGGCGCGCGGCGCGAGCGTGCGTGCGACGAGGCGCGACGCCAGCGCCCGGTCGTCGTCGTCGATCGGCGGCAGCGGGCCCGCCGCCCGGAACAGCGCCACCGACATCCGGCAGCTCGCGCACGTCGCCAGGTGCTCGTCGACATCCGGGCCGTCGTCGCCGCGAGACGCCCCGCGCGCCGCGGCGAGCATCAGGTCTTCCAAGCCCTCCGGGCAGCGCATGGACGTCAAGCCGTCACCTCGCGCAGCGCCGACAGCGCCGCGTCCTCCGTGATCAGCGCGCGCAGCGCCTGCTTCCCCAGCCTCAGTCGGCTGCGCACGGTCTCCGCCGGCGCGCCGACCAGGGCGGCGATCTCGCCGATCGTGTGGTCGAACAGGAAATGGAGCGCGAGCGCCTCGGCCTGCGGCTCGGGCAGCGCCGCGAGCGCCTGACCCAGCAGCCCGCGACGGTGATGCTCGGCGAGGCGCGCCTCCTGCGTCGGGCCCTCGTCGTGGGCGCCCTCGAGGGCCAGCTCGCCGTCGGCGGACACGTCGACCAGGCGCCGCCGGACGCCGGCGGCCCTTCTCGCCGACAACGCCCGGTACACGGCGATGCGCTCGGCGAAGTGAGCCACCGAGCTCGCGCCCCGGAAGGTCCCGAGCGCGTCGACGAAGCCCGTGAGCGCCTGCTGCGCGACGTCCTCGACGTCGGGGTCACTGCGTCCCATGACGCGCCGGCACGCGCGCACGACGATCGGGGCCACGCCCTCGAGCAGCGCGCGCATGGCGGCGCGATCACCGCCGATCGCCCGCTGGACCAGCGGCCGCAGGCCGTCGGCATTCTCGCCGCGGTCCTCCGTCACGTCCGATAGGGCTGCCCTGGTCCCCACGCCCCTCTTGTCTCCCCCGCTCCGCGGATCGGGTCAACCCGGCGCCGGAGCTCTGGGCCCCTCAACTTCAAGTTCGGATCGTGTCACTCCGGAGAACTCAGCCTTGCACGACGGCGCGCCGTGCTCTATGGTCGCTCGGCAGTTTTGGAGAGGTGGCCGAGGGGCCGAAGGCGGCGGTTTGCTAAATCGTTATACGCTCAAAAGGCGTATCGAGGGTTCGAATCCCTCCCTCTCCTCCGGACGTCGACCCCGCATCGCTCGCTCGAGCGATGCGGGTCGTCCAACCGCCGGGCCTACCAGCGATCCTAGCGGCTAGTCCTCCCGGAGCGAGGGCGTGGGAAGCGGGACTTCCGTCGTCGGCTTCGGGCCCTCCTCCCGCGCCGAGGGCGGAGGGACGGCGCTCGCGACGGGATAGCGCGAGCTGTCCTCGCGACGGTCCCGGCCGCCGTTCTC
>DASZUD010000094.1:0-21899 GCA_035548155.1 Polyangia bacterium | reverse complement strand
CGATGGGCACGGCGGGGTTCACGGAGTGCAACGCGCCAAACCTCGGCGCGGGCCGAGACGCCGCCGGCGACTGCCGCCTCAACACCGAATGGAAGGCGATCGAGGCCGACGTCACGAAGAACATCAAGGCCCTGGCCGCCTCGAACCCCGAAGAGGACTGGGGCTACTTCCTCACGCAGGACGGCTCGGCCGTTCGCTGGTCCGACGTGGCGTTCACCGGCGTCTCGCACGGCGCGACGACCGCCGCGATCATCGGGCGCCTCGGCGTGTGCGTCTGGCGCGTGGTCTCGAACGCGGGCCCGCGCGACAACACGTGCGGCAAAGGGATGTGCAACCCCACGCAGCCCGAGCTCTCATATGACCCCGCCTGCCCGGACGCAAAGATCGGCTCCTGGCTCGACATGCCCTCGAAGACGCCGATGGACCGCTTCTACGGCATCGACGGCGTCACCGACGTCGAGTGCGGCGACATTCTGTTCAACATGGAGCGCACGAAGTACCCCGGGAAGCCGGTGCTCTTCGACAGCGCGGGCGCGGTGCTCACCGGGACGAATCGCTTCATCTCGGCGAGCGGCGGTCACCTCGACTTCCTGAACGCCGCCAACAAGCCCATGAACACCGACGCGGTGCTGAACATCGCGTTCGGGATCCCGGCCGAGAACCAGAACCCGGCGTTCTGAAGGCGCGGCGTGGGCGGATCGCGGATAATGCGAGCCGCATGACCAAGGTCGCCTTCCGCCCGCTCCGCTCCGTCACTGCAGTTCGTTACGTCACGCCGCTCCGCGAGGGCGGCTCGGTGCCCGCCCTCGTCGAGGGCGACGACGCGCGGCTCTACGTCACGAAGCTGCGCGGCGCGGCCCAGGGCGTGCGCGCGCTGGTGGCCGAGGTCGTCGTCGGCGAGCTCGGGCGCGCGCTGGGCCTGCCCGTGCCCGAGCTCGTGCTCATGGACATCGGGGCGCCCATCGGACGCGCCGAGCCCGATCCCGAGGTGCGGGATCTCCTGCTGGGCAGCGTCGGCGGCAGCAACGCCGCGCTCGCGCACCTGCCCGCGGCGCTGGGCTTCGACGCAGCCACGCGGCCCGAGGTCTCGGGCGCGCTCGCGTCGCTGGTCGTCGCGCTGGACGCGTTCGCGATGAACGTCGACCGCACGCCGCGCAACCCGAACCTCCTCTGGTCGGGCGGGCGACTGTGGCTCATCGATCACGGCGCGGCGCTCTACTGGCACCACGACTGGAACGGCGACACCAAGGGCGCCGACCGGCCGTTCTCGCTCGTGCGCGATCACGTCCTTCTGCCCTGGGCCGACGACCTGCCCACCGCGGGCGCCACGCTGCGCGCGCGCCTCGACGACGCGACGATCGAGGGCGTGCTCGCGCTGATTCCCGACGATTGGTTGCCGCCCACGCCCGAGCTGGCGTCGCCGGCCGCCCACCGCGCCGCATACGCGGCGTACCTGCGCGCGCGGCGCGCCGCGACCGACGTCTTCATCGAGGAGGCGGGGCGTGCCCGGGCCCGCGTTTAGCTACGCGGTCGTGCGCGTCGTCCCGCGCGTCGAGCGCGAGGAGTTCGTCAACGCCGGTGTCATCCTGTTCTGCGCCGAGCGGCGCTGGCTCGGGTGCCGCCTGCTCGAACGAGAGCGGCTCGGGAAACGGCTCGCCGCGCTGGCGCCCGCAGCGGACGCCGACGAGATCGCTCGCCACCTGGCCGCGATCGCCGCCGTCTGCGCGGGAGAGACCGCCGCGGGCTCCATTGGCACCATGTCGGCCTCGGAGCGCTTCCACTGGCTCGTCGCGCCGCGCAGCACGACGATCCAGTCATCGCCCGTACACGCCGGCGTCGCCGA
This sequence comes from Polyangia bacterium, assembly GCA_035548155.1. Lineage (GTDB taxonomy): Bacteria > Myxococcota_A > Polyangia > Fen-1088 > Fen-1088 > DASZFV01. The sequence continues at coordinate 20,056 of DASZUD010000094.1, read as the reverse complement.
CGACCCGCGGGCCGCGCTCGAGCACCTCTTCGAGCGGCTCGTCGCGGCCCAGTGAGCGCGGCAGAGCGCGCTCAGCCGAGCTGCGTGAGCATCGTGTCGGCGTCGCTGACGGCGAACTTGCCGGGCTCTTCGACGTTCACCTGCTTGACGACGCCGCCATCGACGAGCATCGAGAACCGGCTGAAGCGCAGGCCCATGCCCGACTTCGAGAGATCGCGATCGAGGCCGAGGGCGCGCGCGAAGTCGCCGTTCCCGTCGCCGAGCATGCGCACCTTGCCCAGCGCGCCGAGCTGGTTGCCCCAGGCCGCCATGACGTAGCCGTCGTTGACCGACACGCACCACACCTCGTCGACGCCGCGCGCCTTGAGGGCGTCGAGCTTCGCGACGTAACCCGGCACGTGCTGCGCCGAGCACGTCGGCGTGTACGCGCCCGGCAGCCCGAAGATCACGACACGCTTGCCCTTCACGGCCTCGGCCACGCGCACGGGCTTGGGCGCGAGCGGACAAGCTTCACCGAGCTCCAGGCTCTCGTACAACGTCGCATCGGGGATCGAATCGCCAATCTTGATCATGCCGGCACTGTCGCCGAAGCCGCTGCCGCGACGCAAGCCCTCGCGCAGGCCGACAATCGTGATACGACCGGCTCGCCTCAACCTCGGAGGAGGTCGCATCGTGAAGGCAACGCGGAAGAAGAAGCTCGTCCTCGTCACGGGCGCCGCCGGCGGCGTGGGCGGGCACCTCCGCCGCCAGCTCGCCGGCCAGTACGAGCTGCGCCTCTCGGACGTGCGGGCCATCCGCGATCTCGCCCGCGGCGAGCTCTTCACGAAGGCGAACATCGCGAGCCTGCCCGCCATGCTGCGGCTCACGAAGGGCGTCGACGCGATCATTCACCTCGGCGGCTACTCGGTCGAGGGCCCCTGGGACGACATCCTCGAGGCCAACATCGTCGGCTGCTACAACGTGTTCGAGGCGGCGCGGCGAAACGGCGTGCGCCGCATCCTTTTCGCAACCAGCAACCACGCCGTGGGCTTCTACCCGCGCGACCAGCGCATCGACCACCGCGTGCCCGTGCGGCCCGACGGCCGCTACGGCCTCTCGAAGGTGTTCGGCGAGGCGCTGGGCAGCCTTTACGCCGACAAGTACGGGCTCGAGGTGTTCTGCATGCGCCTCGGCAACGTCGCGCCCGCGCCCGTCGACGCGCGCCGCCTCTCGATCTGGATGTCGCCGCGCGATCTCGCGCAGCTGTGCACGATAGGCCTCGAGCACCCCCGCGTGAAGTTCGAGGTCGTCTATGGCATCTCGGGCAACACGCGCAGCTGGTACGACAACTCGAACGCCGAGCGCCTCGGCTATCGCCCGCAGGACGACTCCGAGCCCTGGGCCGCCGAGATCCTCGCGCGCGAGCCGGCGGGCGATCCCGGGGCGGCGCGGCTACAAGGTGGCCCGTTCGCCGTGCTCGAGCAGATCCCCAACCCGGCGCCGCTGCGAAGGCGGCGCACGCCCCGGAGGAAGCCATGACCCGCGCCCCCGAGCTGATCGCGCCCCCCGGCGCCTGCGACACGCACATTCACTTCTACGACGCGGCGGCCGCCGTCGCGCCGGGTGCGCCCATGCCCGGGTCGCGCACCGTGGACGAGTACCGCGCCATCCAGCGCCGCCTCGGGCTCGAGCGCGTGATCGTCGTGCAGCCCAACGCCTACGCCGACGACAACAGCCTCACGCTGGCCTCGATGGCGGCGCTGGGACCGGGCGCGCGCGGCGTGGCCGTCGTGCGCCCGGGAGTCGCCGACGCCGAGCTCGAACGCCTCACGAAGGCCGGCATTCGGGGCCTCCGCATCATGACGCTGAACGGCGGCACGCTGGGCTTCGACGTCATGGACGGTCTCATGGCGCGCGTGCACGAATTCGGCTGGCACGCGAACATCCAGCTCGACGGGCGCGAGCTGCCCCGGCACGCGGCGCAGATCCAGCGCCTCCCCGGGTGGTTCGTGATCGATCACACCGGCAAGTTCCTCGAGCCCGTGTCCGTCGGCCACCCTGCGTTCGCGGCGCTGCTGCGGCTCCTCGACACGGGGCGATGCTGGGTGAAGGTGTCGGGGCCCTACGAGACTTCGCGCACGGGCCCGCCTGCCTACGAAGACGTGAGCCGCCTCGCTCGGGCGCTCATCGCCCACGCGCCCGAGCGCGTGATCTGGGCCAGCAACTGGCCGCACCCGAGCGCGCGCGCCCTCCCCGACGACGCCGACCTCCTGGACCTGCTCCTCGACTGGGCGCCCGGCGCGGACACGCAGCGCCGCATCCTGCGCGACAATCCCGCCGAGCTCTACGGCTTCTGAGCGACGTCTCGGGCCGCGATGCGGACGTCGGCCGCGAGCGCGCCGTGCAGCGCGTCGAAGCGCGCCGCCGCGAGCGACAAGGTGACGTCGTCGGGCGCGTCGGCCGTGCGGCGCGCGGTGGGCGATTCGTCCCGCTCGTGCCCGAGCCGCTGGAAGAGACGCAGCGACGGGACGTTCGCCGGGATGATCGACGCGTAGACGCGCGCGAGCTTCAACGCGCGGAACGCGAACGCGTGCAGCATCACCCCGAAGCTCGTCCCGAGCCCGCGCCCCTGCACGGCGCGCGCGCCCACCAGAATCGCCAGCTCGGCCGCGTCCTCCCGTCCGACGCCGCGCAGATCGGCGTCCCCGACGAGGACCCCGTCCACCTCGAGCAAGAACGCGCGCCCCCCTCCTTGGGCGACGCGTTCGTAGTGCTCGGCGACGTCGGCGAGCGCGAGGTCGGCTTCGTGCGCGAGCATCGAGCGGTTGTGGGGGTCGTTGTAATACGCGAGCAGCAGGGGCGCCGCGCGGGCGACCTCCTCGGCGGTCGGCTCGTACGCACGCAGCGTCCGGCCGACGACGGCCAGCTCGACGACCACGGGCGCGCTCACGTCGCCAGACTAGCCCATCGCCGAAAGGCAGTCTCGGAACGCCCGTCCGGAGAGGTCGAGCACGCGACGCGCCAGGCGAACGCTCCCGGGAACCCGAGCCCGACGCCACCGCGACAACAATGTCATGCGGCGTATTGTCGCGTCCTTCCGAGTGGGGTAGGTTCTGGACGTGAGGAAGGTCATTTTGCGCACCAATGCCGATGCTCGACACGCGAAGGCCGCCGCCCGGCGACTCCTGTCAGACGGAGCGGTCAAGCCCCAGCCCTCGCCTCTCCGCGACCAGCTGACGCGCGAGTTTTCGCGTGAGGTCGCCGCGGCGGTCGAAGCCGCGATCGCGAACCGCACGCGCGCTCTCGTCGAGAAAAATGGAAAACCAGACGGCTCCCTCAAAACCGGAGGTCCCGTGAACGAACCGTGGCCCACGCTCGAACAGCACCAGTGGTCGTACATCAATCGGGTGCTCACCCGGACGAACGGCAACAAGAGTGAGGCGGCCGCGATGCTGGGCCTCCACCGCCGGTCCCTGCAGCGGCTCCTCCGTCGCAATGGCGGGCGAGCGGGGGCGAACAAGACCGGCCGCTCGGCGCGCAAGCCGGAGGCGGCGCCGATCGTGACCGGGGACGGCACGATCGTCCTCGAGGCGCTCACCTTCTCGGAGATCGAGCGCGCGATCCTCGCCTGGGCGCTGCGGCGCCACGATGGCAGCGGCCGTCAAGCCGCCCGCTCGCTGGGCCTCGCGCGCAGCACGTTCGCCGACAAGGTGAACCGCTACCGGCTGAAGTCGCCTCCGCCCACGAAGCGCCGCGCCGTCCGCTAGCGGGCCGCTAGCGGGTCGCGCCCTCGAGGCGGGGCCAAGACTCCCGAGGTCGCCGACACCTCGGCGTCCAGAACGTCGCGAACACCGACGCGTGCTCGCGGGCGACGTGGCGTGCAGCACGTGCCCGCGAGCCCAGGCGCCGCGCCTGGCTCGGGCTTACACGCTCGGCGCGTCGCTCACGACGAGCCTCCTCCGCACGGCCGACGTGAAGACGTACACACCGCGCCTCAACGCAGCTCGTTCGCGGCGGCGTCGCCGAGCGGCATCGCGACGACGCTGGGCGCGCCCGGCCGGACGACGAAGCGCCGGAACTCTTCGCGGCGATACGCGTGGCGCTCGCCGCAACCCTTGCACGAGACGATGATCGTCCCCGTGCCGTTGAAGCGGAACGGCGCGCGGCCGTCGTAGGTGTCGAACGCCATCAGGAGAGGCTCCTCGCAGCCCCAGCACTCGAAACCAAAACAAACGTGATCTCGTTGCGCCTCTTCGTTCATGGGTCCCCCTCGCCCGATCCGTATCGCGACTTCGTCGTGAGCGTCAGCAACGGAATCGTGAACGCGCGTGACGAACGCGCGTCGGACAATGCAACGTCGACGGCACGCGGCACGAGGAACGCAAACGATGCGTCGCGACGGCTCGGCGCGGCGCGAATCACACGTCGTTCGCGGGTGCGCTCGCGAAGTTGACGGGCCGCGCGCGAAAGCGCCGGATCGGAATGCCGCGCAAGCCCGCGTCGTCCGGCAGCCGCGCTTCGAGATTCTGCGTGAGCAGCGAGCGCAGGATCCAGCGGATCGTGCGCGGCTCGCGCCCCGTCTTCACGAGCGCGGCCACGGACTCGAGGACCAGCTGGACGCGCTCGGCGTTCGGCTCCGGCGCGTAGACATTCCACGCGCCGACGACCACCTCGACGAACCCCGCCGAGATGCACGCGCGACACGAGACGTGAAGCCACGACGTCGTCTCGGGATCGCGCCGATCGACGGGACGCCCGCACGCCGTACGCCCGAACGACCGGTGATGAACGACAGGAGAGCTCCGCGAATCACCCGCCACGACGACCATGATACCTGGCCATGCGTTCAGGTCAATCCTCCTGCGCTCGGACGACGCGGGCCAAATACGTGCCGAGGCAGAGGTTTCCCTCGTGGCGCGCGGAAATATCGGCGCCACGCTACCAACGAGCCCTCGAGCTCGGAAGGAGCAGGAGAAATGGACGGTCAGGGAGACAGCGCGGACGCGCGAAACGCATTCAACGGGGTGAAGACCTTCTCGGCGACGATGGCCAAGGGGCGCGACGCGCTGGGCGACCAGGTCGGCGCCTGGCTCGCGAGCGATCCGAACCGCGAGATCGTCGACACCGTGGTCACGCAGTCCTCGGACGAGGCCTTCCACTGCATCGCGATCACGATCTTCTACCGAGAACCGCTCCGGGCCGCGGGCTGAGCGCCGGGACCGACCGAGCTGCCAGAAGCGAAAAAGGCCTCGCGTTGGCGAGGCCCTTTGAGAGAGCGGGAGAAGGGATTTGAACCCTCGACGTCCACCTTGGCAAGGTGGCAGTCCGACCGCGTGATTTCGCTAAGGTAGCGATCGAACGTCAAAATCGGCGTGCGCGAAAGTGCGTGGGACGGCGTAAGAAGGCGTGAACGTGCGCGAAAAGCACTGGCCCGGCTCCCTCGTTTCTCCCTCGGGGCTGGGCATGAGGGAGTCAGGCGCGTCGCCCACGCTCACCGCGCGAACCTGGTACAGTTGAGTCATGGCGCTCGCCATCAAAGTCCGCGGCCGGCTGGCCGACCCGACGCACATCATTCTCGACGAGCCTGTGAACGATCTCGTCGGGCCCGTAGAGGTGGTCGTCCAGGGCGCCGCGCGATCAGCGCCGCCGGAGGCGCCACGCGCGCTCTTCGGGATGTGCGCTGACCTCGGCCCTGCCCCCGCCGCCGATGAGATCGACGAGGCCCGCCGGGAGGCTTGGGCAGGCTTTCCGCACGACGACATCTGATGATCGTCGCCGTCGCGGACACGCACGCGCTCATCTGGGCGCTGATGGGCGATCCGCGCCTCTCTCATGCCGCGCGATCGGCGATGTCCGTCGCGGGAACCGACAGCGTCGGCGTCTCCGCGATCTCCCTCGTGGAGATCTTGTACCTCGAGGAGAAGAAGCGACTGCCCGCGGGCGTCTTCGCGCGCGTCACGAGCGCCCTCGCCTCTCCAACCAGCGCCCTCGCCGCGATCCCCATCGACGCGTCGATCGCAGCGACCATGGCACTCATCAACCGCGACAGCATCCCCGACATGCCCGACAGAATCATCGCGGCGACCGCCCTCCACCTGGGCGTCCCCTTGATCAGTCGCGACGCAAAAATCAGAGCGTCGAACATCGCGACGGTTTGGTAGCGCCTGCCGACGATTCCATTCCTTCGTACGCCCGGGGCACCATCCCGCCGTGCCGCAGCTCGTTTTCGCCTGGGTGGCTTCGCTCCGATCGGTGCTCCGCTCGCGCGCCGATCTCGGCCTCGAGAACCTCGCCCTTCGCCAGCAGCTCGCCGTCCTGGCGCGCCGCAAGCGCAAGCCACAGCTTGCCTGGTCGGACCGTCTCTTCTGGATCGCCTTGTCGCGCGCATGGCCGCGCTGGCGCGCCGTCCTCGTCCTCGTCAAACCTGCCACCGTCGTCCGCTGGCACCGCTCCGCCTTCCGACGATTCTGGACCTGCCGCTCTCGACGACCGCCAGGGCGCCCGCCGATCGATCGCGGCACGCGCCAACTCGTCCGCCAAATGGCCCAGGCCAACCGCTCTGGGGCGCGCCGCGCATCCACGGTGAGCTGGTCAAGCTCGGCATCACGATCTCCGAACGCGAGGTCTCGCGCCTCATTCCGCGTGCACCGCGCAAACCGCCCTCGCAGACATGGCGCACCTTCCTCAGCAACCACGTCGGCACGCTCGCCTCCGCCGACTTCTTCACCGTCCCGACCGCAACCTTCCGCGTGCTGTACGTCTTCGTCGTCCTCGCGCACGATCGTCGCCGCGTCTTGCACTTCAACGTCGCCGAGCACCCTACCGCGGCGTGGACCGCCCAGCAGATCGTCGAGGCGTTCCCCGAGGACAGCGCGCCCAAGTATTTGATGCGGGACCGCGACGGCATCTACGGCGCCACCTTCCGCGGTCGGCTCGCAGGCATGGGCATCGAGGAAGTCTTGAGCGCGCCGCGCTCGCCGTGGCAGAACCCCTTCGTCGAGCGACTGATCGGCTCGATCCGTCGCGAGTGTCTCGACCACGTGGTCGTCCTCGGCGAGCGCCATCTCCGCCGTATCCTTTCGCCTACTACCACCGGTCGCGCACCCATCTGTCGCTCAACAAGGACGCGCCCGAGCCGCGTGCCGTGATGTCGCCCGACGCCGGTGAGATCGTCGAACTGCCCGAGGTCGGCGGCTTGCACCACCGGTACGAGCGGCGCGCCGCCTGACGGCGTCCAGGGCGCCGAGAGGAGATTCATGGCTGGGCCGCCTCCGTGGCCGGGCGATGATCTGTCCGACGCGCATCGACGGTGCCCCGCTGCGGCGATTGGAGAGCGCTCGCGTTCACCGCAGAGCAGCAGCGCTGTCCGGAGTTGCGGGGACATCGTCGCGTCGAGCTGCGAGGACTCATCCGCCACTTGGACCTCGATCGGGTTTTGGCGAACGACAGGCGTTCGCTCGATATATCAGGGAGTAGGATCGGGCCGGCGAAGCCCCCTCGGCGACGCGGCTGAACACAAGCGCCGGGCTGCAGAAGGCGTGGCCCGCTCAGGCCCTACCGCCTCAGAACGAGGGAATCCACAAGGTGGACGTCCCCGAAAGTCCCTCATTTCTCCCTCATGCGCGCGACTCCCTCATGCGCGCCGCCGCCAAAAGCAAAAGGCCAGGCAACGCCTGGCCTTATAGAGCGGGAGAAGGGATTTGAACCCTCGACGTCCACCTTGGCAAGGTGGCACTCTACCACTGAGTTACTCCCGCAAGTCGCGGAGATACCTTACTGATCCGGCATCTGACGTCAAGCGGAAACAATCACTTTCGGACGAAAGTCGCGACGACCTCGACGTGAAAGGTCTGCGGCATGAGATCGAGCGCGACCGCACCTGCGAGACGGAAGCCGGCGGCCTCGAGCTTGCGTGCATCGCGCGCGAGCGTCTGCGGGTCGCAGGAGACGTAGACGACGCGATGGCGCGCGCGCGCGGCAGCTTCCAGCGTCGCCCGATCGGCGCCCTCGCGCGGTGGATCGAGCACGACGGTGTCGGCCGCGACGGCCTGCGGGCGGAGCGCCCAAGCGGCGCGCGGCACGGCGCGCTTGCCACGGTCGACGGCGGCGGGCTCGGCGTCGGAGGCGTGGACGGCGGCGGCGACGCCCACGAGGTGGCGCGTGAAGTTGCCGCTGCCCGCGCACAGCTCCAGCACGACGCCCGGCGCGTCGCCCACGGCGCGCAGGACCTCGGCGACCAGCGCGGCGTTCGCGGATCGGCCGACCTGCGCGAAGCCTCCCGCGGGGACGGCCAGCGGCGCCCCGCCCGGCTCGCTGACATCGACCGCAGCGGCGCCCAGCGTCGGCTTGCCTGCGAGCGCTAGGCCCACGACGCCCGCGGCGTTCAACCGGTCGATCTCGCGCTTGGCGTGCCCGGCGCCCGTGCCGTCGGTGCGCGAGACGTTGACGTGAACGCCTTCGGCGCCGGCCTGCGCTTCGATCTCCGTGCCGGCGGGCAGCCCGCGGGCCAGCGCGCGCAGCGCCGGCAACGCGTGCGCGAGCTCGGGACCGAGCAGCGGGCAGGCGGGCACGTCGACGACGTCGTGCGATCGCCGCGCGAGGAAACCGAGCGTGCCCCGCTGCCCCACGCTGAGCTTGACGCGATCGCGGTAACCGAACGGACCGCCGGCCGCACGCACCTGCCCCACGTCGACTTGCCCGCGCGGGCCGCCGAGCGCGCGTTCGACGATCGCCTTCTTCGCGGCGCGCTGCGCCTCGAGCGTGACGTGCTGCCACTGGCAGCCGCCGCACGTCCCGAAGAGCGGACAAGGAGGCTCCCTGCGCGCGGGGCCCGGACGCTCGATCGAGACCAGCTCGGCCCACGCGACGCGCTCTTTTGTGCGCACGACGCGCGCCCGCACGCGCTCGCCCGGCGCGGCGAGCGGCACGAACGTCGCGCGCCCGTCGGCCGGCGTCTTCGCTCCCTCGGGATCGCGCTGGCGGCCCACGGCGTCCCCGCCCGGAGCCAGCCCGTCAATCTCGATGATCGGATCGGGGACCCTGGGAGGGTCCCCGGGCCCCCCAGCGCTCACTTCGCGTGGCGAAGCCACGCTCCGTTCGGGGCGCTTTTCACTCACGGGAACGGCTGCGCCGCGCGACCGCGCTCGAGGTCGAAGTCGAAGAAGCCGTCGAGCGTGCCGCCGATGCGCGGCGCCGGGATCATGTCATTCGACTTGATGGCGTACTGCACCGCCTCGTCCCCGAGGATCAGGTGAAACTCCGCGTGCAGGTTCTGCCCGAACTCGACCTTGAAGTCGTCGGGCACCGACGTCCGCTGTCCGGGCGGCAGCGAGGACTGCACCGCCGAGCCGAACTGCTGGAAGTCGATCCAGCTCCCCGGCAGCGCGATCGCCACAGAGCGCGCCTCCACGCACGAGAACGCCGGCGAGAAGAACGCCTGCACCCAGTCCTGTGTCGAGAGGTTGATGCGCGCGCGTCCCGCCGTCATGAGGAGGGGCTCGCCGCCGTCGGGGTTCTGGAGGGCCGTGCCGGGCGGGACGACGCCGGGGCCGCCGCCGTCGGCATAGCCGGTGCCCCCGTCGGTGTTCGGGTTCGTGGTCGCGGCGTTCCAGTCGCACCAGATCGAGCCCGGGATCGGCTTGCCGTCCGGCCCGGTGAGCGGACGCGTGCTCCACTGCGGAACGCCGCCGTCGACTTGCCCCCTCAGACAGCGCGCCACCTCGAACGAGTTCTGGACGTCGAAGAACAGCGTGTCCGTGAGCTCGACTTGGTTGCCGGTCTGCTGCATGCGAATCGTGATGCGGTTCGTGCGCGGGCCCGAGCACTGACCCGGCGGCGGACAGACGTCCTCGATGGGATTGCCCGCGAAGAAAGAGGGATTGAGCGAGTACGCGCCCCCATCGGCCAGCGTGTTGTGCTCGTTGCAGCCGATGTCTTGCAACGTCCCGTTCGCCTCGCCGCGGCCGTCACCGACGGTACAGCCCGCCACGAGACCGCCGGCCGCCAAGGCGATCATGCCCGCCGCGCGCGCGCGGAGGACGGCGCTCACGCTGCCTCCACGCGTACGATGGCGCCGCGCTCGGCGCCGATGTGCCTGGCCGCGGAGCCGTTGCGGCGCGCGATCTCCAGCTGACCACCGCTGCCGACGTAGGCCACCATCGCGCCCGCTCGAACGTCGGAGAACGTCCGCGCGAACACGGGATGGAACACGCCCGCCGTCCCCTCGACCTCGATGGACGCCTCCGGCGGGATGTGCTCGGCGCCCAGCGACGTGATCAAGTTGCCGAACGCGTCGACGTGGATGACGTGCCCTTCCACCAGACCCTTGCGCCGCGACACCACGGGGCGCGCGATGTCGATCATCGTCTTCGCCTCGGGCCCCGCCTCGGTGGGGGACGTCCCCCGCGCCAGCAGCGCCGCCGTGGGCGCGAACACGTCGCGGCCATGAAAAGTCGGGCTCACGGGCTCCCGCCGGAAGGCGGCCGATTCGATGTGAAAGATGCGCCCGCGCGTTCGCGCGGCCAGCGAGAGGATGCCGTTGTCCGGGCCCACGAAGAAGCTGCCGCCCGCCTCGACGATGAGGCCCGCGCGCTCCCCGCCCACCTCGGGATCGACGACGGCCACGTGGACGGTGCCCGGGGGGAACAGCGGCGCCGCCTGCGCGAGCGCGACGGCGCCCGCCGCGACGTCCTGGGGCGGAACACCGTGGGTGATGTCGACCACCGTCGCGGTCGGCACCATCGAGAGCACCACGCCCTTCATGGCGCCAACGTAGCCGTCGCGGAAGCCGAAGTCGGTGGTCAGGGTCACGATGGGCATGGTCGTCTCGTTGGCAGCGAAATTATCGCACAGCGGCGCTAAGATATCCTGGCATGGACAAGACCGTCGCCTCCGCTGACGAAGCCTTGGCCGACCTGCCCGAGGGCGCCACCCTGATGGCGGGCGGCTTCGGGCTGTGCGGCATCCCCGAGAACCTCATCGCCGCGATCGCCAAGAAGGGCACGCGTGGCTTGACCATCGTCTCGAACAACTGCGGCATCGACGGCAAGGGCCTCGGGATCCTGCTGGGCGCTGGGCAGGTCAAGAAGATGATCTCGAGCTACGTCGGCGAGAACAAGACGTTCGAGCGGCTGTTCCTCGAGGGCAAGCTCGAGGTCGAGCTGGTGCCGCAGGGCACGCTGGCCGAGCGCATCCGCGCGGGGGGCGCCGGCATCCCCGCGTTCTTCACGGCCACCGGCTACGGCACCGTCGTCGCCGACGGCAAGGAGACGCGCGAGTTCGACGGGCGCATGTACGTGATGGAGCGCGCCCTCAAGGCGGACTTCTCCATCGTCAAGGCGTGGAAAGGCGATCGCTTCGGCAACCTCGTGTACCGAAAGACGACGCGCAACTTCAACCCGATGATCGCGGCCGCCGGCCGCATCACCGTCGCCGAGGTCGAGCAACTCGTCGAGCCGGGCGAGCTCCCGCCCGACCAGATCCACACGCCCGGCATCTACGTCCAGCGCATCATCCAGGGCGCGAAGTTCGAAAAGCCGATCGAGCAGCGGACCGTCAGGAAAAGGAGCGCGTAGATGCCGGCCCTCAATCGAGATCAGATCGCCCAGCGCGCCGCGCGCGAGCTCCGCGACGGCATGTACGTCAACCTCGGGATCGGCATGCCGACGCTCGTGGCGAACTTCGTTCCGTCGGGCACGCACATCATCCTGCAGTCCGAGAACGGCATGCTGGGCATCGGCCCCTTCCCCTTCGAGGGCGACGAGGATCCCGACCTCATCAACGCCGGCAAGCAGACGATCACCGAGCTGCCCGGCAGCGCCTACTTCTCGTCGGCGGAGTCCTTCGCGATGATCCGCGGCGGCCACATAGACTGCGCGATCCTGGGCGCCATGCAGGTCGGCGAGGCCGGCGACCTCGCGAACTGGATGATCCCCGGCAAGATGGTGAAGGGCATGGGCGGCGCCATGGATCTGGTCGCGGCCGCCAAGCGCGTCATCGTCATGATGGAGCACGTCGCGAAGCCCAAGGGCGGTGGCCCCGACGAGAAGAAGATCCTCAAGAAGTGCTCGCTGCCCCTCACGGCGGTGAAGGCGGTGCACCGGATCATCACCGATCTCGCCGTCCTCGACGTCACGGACGAGGGCCTCGTGCTGCTCGAGCGCGCGCCCGGCGTCAGCGTCGACGAGATCCAGGCGAAGACGGAGCCCGTGCTGCTGCACGGCCCGGATGTCCCTGAGATGTCGTTCGCCTGAACGCCCGATTCCGATCATGGCCGACGAAAAAGATCGCCTGACCAGCGCGGGCATTCCGCTCGCCGTCGTGTACGAGCCCGCGGGCGGCGCGCCTGCAGAGCTCGGCCGCCCCGGCGAGTTCCCGTACACGCGCGGCATCCACCCGACGATGCACCGGGGCCGCCCCTGGACGATGCGCCAGTACGCCGGATTCGGGACGGCCGCCGAGTCGAACCAGCGCTACAAGTTCCTGCTGGCGTCGGGCCAGACGGGCCTGTCGGTGGCGTTCGATCTGCCGACGCAGATGGGGCGCGACAGCGATCACCCGCTCGCGAAGGGCGAGGTGGGCCGCTCGGGTGTCGCGATCTCGTCGATCGACGACATGCACGTGCTGCTCGACGGGCTGCCGCTCGATCGCGTGTCGACGTCGATGACGATCAACGCGACGGCCTCGACCCTGCTCTGCCTCTACGTCGCCGTCGCCGACGAGCGGGGCCTGCCGCGGGCCGCCCTCTCGGGGACGATCCAGAACGACATCCTCAAAGAGTACATCGCGCGCGGCACGTACATCTATCCGCCCGCGCCGTCGATGCGCCTCGTCGCCGACACGTTCGCGTTCTGCCGCGACGAGGTGCCGCGCTGGAACACGATCAGCATCAGCGGCTACCACATCCGCGAGGCGGGCAGCGACGCCGTGCAGGAGATCGCCTTCACGCTGGCCGACGGGATCGCCTACGTCGAGGCGGCGCGCGCCGCGGGGCTGGACGTGGACGCGTTCGCACCACGCCTCTCGTTCTTCTTCAACGCGCACTCGCACCTGCTGGAGGAGATCGCGAAGTTCCGCGCGGCGCGGCGCCTCTGGGCGCGCATCATGCGCGACCGCTTCGGCGCGCGCGATCCGAAGTCGCTGATGCTGCGCTTTCACGCGCAGACCGCCGGGTCGTCGCTGACCGCCCAGCAACCGCTGAACAACGTGGTGCGCACCACGGTGGAGGCGCTGGCCGCCGTGCTGGGCGGCGCGCAGTCGATTCACACGAACGCGTACGACGAGGCACTGGCCCTGCCCACCGAGGAGTCGGCGCGCGTCGCCCTGCGCACGCAGCAGATCCTCGCCTCCGAGACCGGCGTCGCCGACGTCGTCGATCCGCTGGGCGGCTCCTACGCGCTGGAGGCGCTCACGAGCGAGCTCGAGGCGCGCGCGGCGGCGCTGATCGCGGACATCGACGCGAAGGGCGGCATGGTCAAGGCGATCGAGCTCGGCTTCCCGCAGCGCGAGATCGAGCGGCGCGCCTTCGAATACCAGCGGGCCGTCGAGACGGGCGCCCGCGTCATCGTGGGCGTGAACCGCTTCGGCGACGAGGCCGAGGCCCGCATCTCGCTGCACCGCGCCGACCCGGCCCAAGAGGCCGACCAGGTCGCCAGGCTCGTGCGCTTCCGTTCGACGCGCGACGGCGAGGCGGCCGCCGTCGCGACGCGAGCGCTCGGCGAGGCCGCGCGCGGCATGGCGAACCTGGTCCCTTTCATTCTGCGGGCCGTCAAAGCGCGCGCGACTTTGGGCGAGATCGCGGACGCGTTGCGCGCCGTGTTCGGGGAATACCGACCCTCCTGATTCGTTTCCCAGTTGCACGGAGCCGGCACGTCAGGTTACCGTCACCACTCGCGTTTTTGGGCCGTCAGATTGGGGATGACGACACGATGACGAAGTCGGATCTCATCGATGTGTTGTGTGAAACGCAGAAGATGCCGAAGGGCCGGGCCGAGCTCCTGGTCAACGTGATCTTCGACTCGATGGAGGCGTCGCTGCGCCGCGGCGAGCGCATCGAAATTCGAGGCTTCGGCAGCTTCGAGATCCGCGAGTACCGCGCCTACGAAGGCCGGAACCCGCGCACGGGCACGTCCGTGGCGGTGAAGCCGAAGCGCCTCCCGTTCTTCAAGGTCGGCAAGGAGCTCAAGGAGCGCGTCAACTCGGGCGCGCGCCGCGGGGCGAAGCCCGCCCCCGCCGAAGCGGCGAAGACGCAAGGCCAGCCGTCAGACGGCGCTGAACCGATCGAAGCGGCGACGCGCGCGACCGCCTAGGTCTCGCAGTTGCGCGCCCGTCGCCGTTACGCGCGCGCCGCGAGGGCGCGGAGGCGAGACGGTGCCAGCAAGATGTGGCGGCCCAGCGCGGCCAGGAGCTCGTGCTTGCGGTCGGCGAGCACCTCCGAGCCGGATACGCGCGCTGCGTAGAGCCGCTGCATGCGCTCGTCGAACATGATGAGCGACAGCCACAAGCTGAACGCGCGCGGCGTGTAGAGCATCGCCGCGAGGCGCCCGTCGAGAGCCAGCTCGCGACCGACGACGGCGCGGCCGAGAGCGCGCGCGTAGCCGGAGAAGCCGAAGTGGCCCGAGGCGAGGGCGCTCGAGATCGTGCGCGCCGCGATCGGCCCCTCCTCGAGGCCCACGGCGATGCCCTCCCCCGTGAGCGCGTCGATGCCGGCGGCATCCCCGACGCAAAGCAGGTGCGGCGCCGACACGCGCGCGCTCCTGCGGTAGCGCCACGCGGGCCAGCCGCGCGCGCCGTCGGGCAGCGCGACGCCGTAGCGCTCGAGGGTGCGCTCGAGCACGGCCTCGATTCCCGCGCCCGAGAGCGTGCGCGACGGGAAGTGCATCGCGCCCACGTTCACGAAGCCGCCCGCGACGGGGAACAGCCACACGTAGCCGCGCAAGCCTTCGTCCATGGGCGAGAAGTCGTAGATCATGCGCTCGCCGAGCGGCGCGAAGCCGCCTCCGCGCGGCGCCGGCACCTCGGCCTGAAAGAGGCGCAGCGGCGGCCGGCCGTCGCGGGCCAGCTCACGCCGCACCTTGCTGCCCGCGCCGTCGGCGCCCACGAGCACGCGGGCCGTCAGCGCGCGGCCCGCCGTCGTCTGAACGCGCACGAGCTGCGCCGCCGCGTCGACCGCGAAGGAGGCGAGGCCCTCTCCTTCGACGACCGATACGCCGCGCTCGCGGGCCTGCGCCACGAGATCAGCGTCGAACTCGCGCCGCCGCACGACGTCGACGGGCCGCTCGAGGCGCACGTCTCGCTCGTGCCGGCCGTACACGATGCGCCCCTCGCGGCAGGGCACGTGCGGGACGCGCACCTCGAGGCCCAGCGCGGCCAGCGCGGCCCGTGCGTGGCCCGTCAGCCCGCCGCCGCACGGCTTCTCGCGCGGGAAGCGCGACTTGTCGATCACGACGATGCGCCGCGCGAGCGCCGGATCCGCCTGCACGAGCGCGACCGCCGTCGCGACGCCGGCCGGCCCGGCGCCCGAAATGATGACGTCGTGATCGATCGTCGGGCTCACGCGCGTCGGGGTCGTCACGCGCCCCTTATAACAGCGCTCAGAGCTTGGCGGCGATCTTCCCGCTGATCGTCACGTCGACCATGCCCGACACCTGCGTGCCCGACGGGATCACGACGGTCGTCGCCGCGATGAAATTGAACGGCGTGCCGAAGTCGTGGCCGTACATGATGAAGAGGTCGTCGGCGCCCGGCTCCTTGACGACGTCGCCGCTCGCGGTCATCCCCGCGGCGACGCCGGGGACCGTGCCGAACTTCTTCGCGCTGGGGTCAGCCGGGTCGGTGACGTTCTGGGGCGCGAGGTAGAGGTCGATCGTCGGGATGGCCACCGTGGTCGAGTTCACCACCGTGTAGCTCATGCGCTCGAGCGTGATGTCGGCCAGCGTCTGCGTGTTCACGCTCGACAGCTGCGGAACCTCCGACTTGAGGTTCACCGTCTGCGAGGTCTGCACGGGGACGTGCGCCGTGCAGACGTTGTCGTCACAAGTCGCGGTGTACGCCCCGACCGCCGGACACGTCGCGAGCGGCGTCCCCGCACCGCAGGGCACCTTGGTCGCGGGAAGGCCCGCCGGCGCCGCGAACACGTAGTGCTTCGTGGGCAGGTCGAAGGTGACCTTCGTGATGTCCGAGCTGATGAGGCCGCACCCGAGGGCGCCGAGGATCAGGAGGCCCGCGAGATGAACCGGCGTAGGCGAACGCATGCGCGTCATTTTATCACCTCTCCATTTTGGGTTGCGGACAGGAGCGCCTCGGCGGCGGTCCATGGATCGATCGTTCGTGCCGCGACGGACTCGATCGTTGGAGCGAACGGCCCCGGCTTTTCGTCTCCGCCGATCGCGCCAGCCGCGGCGTCTTGGGTGATCTCGCTCACGATGGCGAGCACCTGCGCGGCGGCCTGGCGTCGCCGACGCGCGGCACGCTCCGCGGCCGGCGCGGCGCGCACGGCGTCGAGCGCGCCCACGAGCTCCCCCACCCCTTCCCCTGTCGGCGCGACGGTGCGCACGAGCGCGGGCGCGGCGCGCGGCGCCTCACCCGGCCACGCGGGACGCTCGGCGATCTGAAGCATGGTCGTCAAGTCGCGCAGCGCCGCGTCGGCGCCTTCGCGGTCGCCCTTGTTGACGACGAGCACGTCGGCGATCTCGAGCAGCCCGGCCTTGAGCGCCTGCACGCCGTCACCGAGCCCGGGCGCCGTGGCGACGACCACCGCGTCCGCCATGCGCGCGACGTCGATCTCGGCCTGTCCCACGCCCACGGTCTCGACCAAGATCACCGGGAAGCCCGCCGCGTCGAGCACGGCGACCGTCGCGACCGTCGAGCGCGACAGGCCGCCCAGCGCGCCGCGCGTCGCGAGCGAGCGGATGAACACGCCCGCGTCCGTCGCGTGGCGCTGCATGCGCACGCGATCCCCGAGGAGCGCGCCCCCCGAGAACGGGCTCGACGGATCGACGGCGACGACGCCGACCTTCACGCCCGTGGCGCGAAAGGCCGCGACGAGCGCGTCGACCAGCGTCGACTTGCCCACGCCGGGCGCGCCCGTGATGCCGACCACGAAGGCCCGCCCCGTGCTGGGATAAAGCGACGAGAGCGCCTCGCGTGCCCCCGCGACGCGATCGTCGAGATCGCGCATGAGGCGCGCGACGGCCCGCACGTCGCCGCTCAGAACCGCCGCTGTCCGCGCGCTCAAGCGCCCCCAGCCCCGAGCTCGGCCGGCCTGCGCCCGGCGGAGCGAGGCGCCGGGGCGTATGGGCACCCGCTGGGGCTCCCCATCTAGATCGCCGCCGATTTCAGCAACTCGCGCGCGATGACCATCTTCTGCACCTCGTTCGTGCCCTCGCCGATCTCGCCCAGCTTGGCGTCGCGCATGTAGCGCTCGACGTCGAACTCCCGCGTGTAGCCGTAGCCTCCGTGAATCTGCACGGCGGCGTTGCAGGCGCGCATCGTCGCGCGCGCCGCGTAGTACTTCGCCGTCGCCGACTCGCGCGTCGTGCGCTGCTTGGCGTCCTGCATGAGCGCGGCGCGCCACACCAGCAGCCGCGCGGCGTCCAGCTCGGTCGCCATGTCGGCCAGCATGTGCTGGATCGCCTGAAAGTCGCTGAGCGGCTTGTCGAACTGGACGCGCTCCTTCGAGTACTTCAGCGAGGCCTCGAGCGCGGCGCGGCCGATGCCCACCGCCCACGCGCCGATGCCGATGCGGCCCTTGTCGAGGATCTGCAGCGTGTCGAAGAAGCCGGCGTCGATCTCGCCGAGGCGCTGCTCCTCGGGCACCTCGCACTCCTCGAAGATGAGCTCCGTCGTGTCGGAGGCGTGCAGGCCCATCTTCTCGATGCGCTTGCCCGTGCGGAACCCGGACGTGCCGCGCTCGACGATGAACGCCGTGAGGCCCTTGGCCTTCTTCTCGGGGCTGGTGGAGGCGAGGACGACGTAGATCGAACCGACCGAGCCCTGCGTGATGAACGTCTTGGTTCCGTTGATCACCCAGCGGTCGCCGCGCTTGACCGCGCGCGTGCGCGCCGCGCCCGCGTCGGACCCCGAGCCCGGCTCGGTGAGCCCCCAGCCGCCGAGAGCCTGCCCCGAGGCGAGGCGAGGCAGATACTTCTTCTTCTGCGCCTCGTTGCCGGCCAGGAAGATGTGCCCCGTGCACAGCGAGTTGTGCGACGCCATCGTGAGGCCGACCGACGCGTCGGCGCGCGCGACCTCTTCGAGCGCGACGACGTAGTCGAGGAACTTCATGCCCGCGCCGCCGTACTCCTCGGGGATCTGCATGCCGAGCAGGCCCATCTCCCCGAGCGCCGGGACGATCTCGTGCGGGAAGATCTCTTCCTGATCCCAGCGCTTGGCGTTGGGCACGATGAGGCGCTCGCACAGCTCGCGCACGGATTTCTGCAGGACGCGCTGGTCGTCGGACAGCTCGAAGTTCACGGCGTACCTTTCATCGGAGCCTTGGGAGCCTGGGGGGGAGTCTTGGGGGCCGCGGGGCCCGGGCCGGCGCCGGACTGAATGAAGCGCTGCTCGGGGCCCGCGGGGGCGTAGAGCTGGATCATGATGGTCTTGTCGGGTCCCGAGAACGCCACGGAGTGCGGCTGGTTCTCGGGGACGTGGACGGCCGTGTTGGGGCCGAACGGCACCGGCTCGAGGCCGATGTTCAGTCCGCCGCCGCCCTGGACCACGTAAAGGATCTCCGCCGACTGCGGGTGCAGGTGGCGCGGGATCTCCAGGCCGGGATCGGCCTCGAGGATGCCGAGGTACGCCGCGCTCGAGCCGGTCACCTCGGGCGTGAGCAGCTTGCGCACGCGCGCCTTGCCGTTGGCGATCGTGATGGGCTCCACCTTCGAGGCGGTCGCGACGGCCCACTTGATGGGAGGCGGGGCGGCGCCCGCGGGCGCGCCGGTGCCATGAATCACCTCGAAGCCGGCGCGGCCGGCGGGGTCCGTCGGGTCGCGGTAGACGCGCTCGGGGCCCATGGGCACGAAGTAATCGAGGAGCACGACGGGGGTCTGCCGGCCCATGTTCTCGATGACGTGCGGCGCGCCCGCGGGGATGAAGATGGCCATGCCCTCGTCCAGCTTCTCGGGCGGCGTGCCCGGCAGGCTGAGGATGCGCGCGTGCCCCTTGAGCACGTAGAGGATCTCGACGACGGGGTGCTTGTGCATCGCGATGCGGCTCGCGGGCGAGACGGTCAGCATCGAGAGCGACGCCTGGCGCGCGTGCATCGTCTTCTCGTCGACGAGCAGCTTCACCGAGAACGGAGCGGGCGCGGAGGGCTTGCCGGCCTTGGCGGCCTTGCCGGCGCCAGGGCCGTGGTCGGGCGCGTCCGCGGCCTTGATCGCGAACTGCGCGGCCTGGCCCTCGAAGGCCAGCGGGACGATCACGGTGCTGCCGGGATCGATGCCGGCGAACGACCAGGTCTCGGCGGCCGTCTGCAGACACGCGACCAGCACGGGCGAGCCCGCCTCGTCCAGCGCGGGCGCGGTCTTCGTGACCTTGCCCTCGGCGCCCACGTCGACGGCCAGCTCGATCTTGCCCGCGACCTCCATCGAGTCGGCGAGCGCCTTCTCGAAGCAGCGGTTCACGTCGGCGCCGTGGGCGACCAGCGTCGATTGCAGGATGCGCGAGATGCGCTGCTCCTCGGTCTCGAGGTTCGCGTTCGCGCGCGCGGGCGCCGCGCCCCAGACAGTCGCCGCCGCCGCCAGCACGGACGCCGCCAACCGAGCCGCGCGCGAGCCCATCGAAAGCCGCCCGCCCCTCACGCTGCCACTCCTTCCACGCGGGGCCGCAGATCGCGCTCGATCCAGGCGACGATGTCCGCCGTCGACGTGCCCGGCTTGAAGATGGCCGCGACGCCCTGTTTCCTGAGCGCCTCGACGTCCTCGTCGGGCACGATGCCGCCTCCGAACACGACGACGTCGCCCGCGCCGCGGGCGCGCAGCGCCTCGAGCACCGCCGGGAAGTGCGTCATGTGCGCGCCGGACATGATCGACAGCCCCACGGCGTCGACGGACTCCTGCACGGCCGCGGCGGCGATCATCTC
>DASZUD010000093.1:0-18167 GCA_035548155.1 Polyangia bacterium | reverse complement strand
GCGTGCGCTGCGCCGACTGCCACGACGGCGCGCCGCTCGATCGCGCGCTGCCGCTCGCCGAGAACCCGCCGCCGCTGGGCCGATGCTCGCATTGTCACTTGGCGCACCCCGAGCTGCCGGGCGTTGGGCCCGCGAGCGCGCAGCAGCCCGCTGACGACGCGCGCCTCGTCTCGCTGCGCGCGCTTCCCGTCCCGGCGGGGGCCGCGGCCGAGGTCGCCTATTGCACGCGCTGCCACACGAAGCACCGAGCGTTCGGGCCCATCGTCTACTCGGGCAGCCGCCTCCTGCCCTTCGACGCCGACGGCGACGGCGACGCGCAGGTTCACCCGGACGCCGACGCGCGCGCGGGCGGCATCGGCACCGAGCCGCTGCTGGCGTTCGACGTGCCGCGCCCCGAATGGCCGTTCGGGCTCACGCTGCCCGTCATCGGCGCCGATCCCGAGCACCCGCGCCTGGTGACGCACGCGCGCACGGGCGTGTCGTGGGTGCGCACGGCCCCGCTCACGGCGATCTCGGCGACGGCGCCGTACCTTCACAACGGATCGGTGCCGACGCTGCGGGCGCTGCTCGAGCCGGCGCGCAGGCGCCCCGTCACCTTCCGGCTCGGCGCCGCGGGCTTCGTCTTCGACACGCGCCAGCCCGGCAACCGCAACACGGGGCACGAGTTCGGGACCACGCTCACGCCCACCGAGAAGGACGACCTGGTCGCGTTCCTAGAGACGCTCTGACCCGAACCAGTGGTAGCGTGCCCGCTCGTGACCACGGCGACCACGGGCCTCGAGAGCGCTGGCACGGTGGACCTCGCGCTCGAGAGCGCGAGGCGCAAGGCCTATTGGCGGCTGATCCCGCTGGTGTTCATCTGTTACGCGATCGCCTACATCGATCGCGCGAACGTGGCGTTCGCGAAGCTCACGATGGCGAAGGACCTCGGCTTCGACGAGGAGATCTTCGGCACGGGCTTCGGGATCTTCTTCCTGGGGTACGTGCTGCTCGAGGTGCCGGGCGCGCTGCTGGTCGAGCGCTGGAGCGCCCGCAAGTGGATGAGCCGCATCATGGTCACGTGGGGCCTCGTGGCGGGCTGCACGGCGCTCGTGAAGACGCCCACGCAGTTCTATGGGATGCGCTTCCTGCTGGGGCTCGCCGAGGCCGGGTTCTTCCCGGGCGCCATCGTCTACCTCACGCACTGGTTCCCGGCGCGCGATCGCGCGAAGGCGCTGGCGCTGCTGATCGTCGCGGCGCCCATCGCGCAGCTCGTGAGCCAGCGCATCTCGGTTCCGTTGCTCCGCTACGGCACGACGGAGGCGGGCGTGACGACGCCGCCGCTCGGGGGCCTGCACGGCTGGCAGATCGTGTACATCGTGTGGGCGATCCCGGCCGTCATCCTCGGGCTGGTGGTGTTGCTGAAGCTGACGGACCGGCCATCACAAGCGAAGTGGCTCACGCCCGAGGAGAAGGAGGCGCTCGAGGACACGCTCGCGCGCGAGCGCGCCGCGCAGGGCGCCGTCACGCACCTCCGATTGGGCCAGGCGCTGAGAAACCCGGCGATTCTGCTGCTCGCGCTGGCGAACTTCCTCATCACCAGCGCGCACTACGGCATCGAGGCGTTTCTGCCCACGATCCTGCAGAGCTGGTTCCACCTGCGCCTCGCCGACGTCGCGTGGGCCGCCGTGCCGTCGTTCGTGGTGATCCTCGTGGCCGAGCTGGCGGTGAGCTGGAGCTCCGACCGGCGCGGCGAGCGCTGGTGGCACACGATGGGCCCCATGTTCTGGGGCGCGAGCCTCCTCCTGCTCACGCTCTTCTTCCGGCACAGCTTCGCGCTGACGATCGTCCTCTTCGCGCTGGCCGTCGGCGGCGTGCGCAGCTACGTCGCGCCGTTCTACGCGCTGCCCAAGCTGTTCCTCGACGGCACGGCCGCCGCGGGCGCCATCGGCTTCATCAACGCCGTCGCCAACCTGGGAGGCTTCGTGGGCCCGCGGACCCTGGGCGCGCTCGCGAAGTCGACGGGCTCGCACGACGGCGGCTTCATCTACCTGGCGGTGACGTCGGCGCTCGCGGGCGCGTGCATCGTCGTGCTGCGCGCGTACGACAGGCGGCGCCGCGCAATTTGACCGTGTGTCACGCGCGGCCTTAGCCTCTCGGTGATGGCCCCGGGCTCCCGAGTCGACGGCGTCACACCCGTCCCCTCGGGGCTACCCCGAGGAGTGATCGAGACCCAGGGCAATTCACCGCGCGGGGCCAAGGTGCGGCTTCACCGCACGGCTCCTCGCGCCAGACGAGAACAGTCGGGAGCTCGGGCGCCATCACTTACCTCGTCCGCCGGAGCGCGCGCATGATGCGCGCCACCAGCCGCGCCGTCGCGCTGGCGTTCCTCGCGGGGCCGTGGAGCGCCGGCTCCTTGCTGTCGCGCGCGAAGGAGGCGCTGGACACGGAGCCGCGCTGGCTGCGCCGGTTGGTCCGGCGCGTGGTGGCCCGATTCCCCGCGCCGCCCGCGGGCGGCCTGGAGGAGCTGGCCGCGGCGCTCCTCGACGACGAAGACTTCCGAAGTGGCGCGACCCGCTGGGCCGGTACGCGCGTGCGGCGATGGATGGTGCCCGAGCTGACGATGCACACGGTGACCGGGCGGCCCGCCGGCTTCTCGGTGCCGCCGCTGCCGACGGAGGGGGACCTGGCCGCCGCGCTGGGCCTCGCGCCGGCCGAGCTGGCCTGGTTCGCCGACGGGCGACGGCTGAACGAGGCCACGTCGACGGAGGCGCTGGCGCACTACCGCTACCGGTGGGTCGCGAAGGCGAGCGGCGGGTTCCGCCTGCTCGAGGCGCCGAAGCCGCGCATGCGAGATCGGCAGCGCTGGATCCTGGACAACGTTCTCGCGGCGATCCCGGCTTCGCCGCACGCGCATGGCTTCGTGCGCGGCCGCGACGTGCGCTCGTTCGTGCGGCCGCATGCGGGGCGGGCCGTCGTCGTCCGGCTCGATCTGCAGGACTTCTTCGCCTGCGTCACGCGGGCGCACGTCGCGGCGATCTTTCATCGCGTCGGCTATCCCCGGCCCGTCGCGAACGCGCTCGCGAACCTGTGTACGGTTGCGACGCCGCTCCACGTGCTGGCGGCGCATCCGCGCACGGGAGATCTCTCGGCGCGATTCCTCGCGAACGCGCGCCTGCGCGATCGCCACTTGCCGCAGGGCGCGCCCACGTCGCCGGCGCTCAGCAACCTGGCCGCCTTCCGGCTGGACCTCCGCCTCGGCGCGCTCGCCGCCGGGTTCGGCGCGACGATGACCCGCTACGCCGACGATCTGGCGTTCTCCGGCGACGAGGTGTTCGCGCGCAGCCTGCGGTTCTTCCTGCCGCGCGCGGGCGCCATCGCGCTCGAAGAAGGGTTCGGCCTCAACCACCGCAAGACGCGCGTCATGCACCGCGGGCAGCGCCAGGAGCTGTGCGGGTTGGCCGTCGCCGAGCGCCCCAGCGTGCCGCGGCGCGAGCGCGACCGGCTGCGCGCGATCTTGTTCAACGCGCGGAGGCTCGGCCTCGAGAGCCAGAACCGCGGCGCTCACCCCGACTTTCGGCGCCACCTCGAGGGGCGGATCGCCTGGGTGAGCGCCGTCGACGAGGGCGCCCGCCGCCGGCTGGGCGCGCTGCCGGACCTCGAGGCGCCGGACGCGCGCGTGGGGTGAGTTGCGGGGGGCGTCCTCCTCTGAGAAAACAGGGCCATGTTCGAACGATGCCTCGGACGGGGATTGGTGCTCCTCGCACTTTGCGCGTGGGCTGGTTGCTCGTCGAGCTCGGGCAAGGCGCCGACGGACGGCGGTGACGGTTCGGCCGACGCTGCTGACGGGGGCGCGGACATGAGCGCGCGAGCAGACGTGGGCGGAGCCGACGCGCAGGCCGACGTGGGCGACGGCGACGCGCAGGCAGACGTGGGCGGAGCCGACGACGCGCAGGCCGACGGCGCGCGCGACACGGCCCCCGACGTCACGAGCGACGTCGGGGGCGACGCCGCAGCGCCCACGGCGATCGAGCTGAAGGCGCCGACGTTCACCGCGGCGAAGAGCTCCCAGTCGACCCAGTGCGTGGTGCTCGACCTCGGAAACGCGCAGGCGATTCACGTGGGGCACGTCAAGACGACGCTGAGCGCGCCCGTCTACGAAGTGCGCATCGGCGCGGTCACGGGCGCGGTGCAGGCGACGCCCACGACGTGCACGGCCTTCGGCGACATCATGGATGCAGCGGTGCGGCCGCTCGTGTTCGCGCGCAACGACGTCGAGGACTTGTCGTTCCCCGCGGGCGTCGGCTACACGCTGGCCCCGCACCAACTGCTTCGCGTCGAGATCCACACGTGGAATCCGACGAATGACGACCTTCCGGCCAACGTGAGCACGATCTTCACCGTCTCGAAGGACGCCGACTTCCAGCACGAGGCGGGCCTGCTGTTGCTCGAGAACCTGGAGGTGCAGATCGCCGCGGGAGCGCAGACGGTCCAGCTCGGCCCGCAGTTCTTCCCGCTGTCGGCGACGCTGGGCGCCGCCTCGATCTTCCGCCTCGAGGGGTACACGCACGAGCTGGGCGTCGACCTCGCGATGTCCCTCGCCACGGGCGCGACCGATCCGGCGCCGACGTCGATCTACGCGCCGGCGCCGTGGAACCCGGCGAACCCGCTGGTCGTCGACGAGGCGACTCCACGGACCGTGCCCGCGAACGGAGGAATCGCGCTCACCTGCAAGTGGAACAACGCGAACGGGTCCACCCCGGTCCAGCGCGGGCCCTCCGTGATGGACGAGCGCTGCGCGGCCTTCGTCTCGTACTACCCGGCCGTCGCCGCGCGCACGTGCCTGCACATGGGCAACGGCACGGGCCCCACCGTCTGCCTGTGACCGTCAGAACCTGAAGAAGCCGCCGCCTTCGCGGCTCCCGAGGACGCTGCGCGCGAAGGCCACCGACGCGATGAGGAAGCACATCGCCCACAGGCCCAGCGCCGCGGCGACCTGGTGGCCGTTGCCCAGCAGCGCATAGAGCTCGAAGATCGCCTTCGTGATCGGAGACGTCGCCTGGCGCTGCGCGAGGATCAGCGAGTCGGAGACCTCGAGCATCGACAGCGCAAACGCGAAGATGCCGCCCGCGACCAGGTGGCGGCCGAGCAGCGGCAGCGTCACGCGCGAGAACACGTGGACCGCGCTCGCGCCCAGGCTGGCCGCTGCCTCTTCCAGCGTGACGCTGACCTGCGTGAGCCCGGCCGCCGCCGACCGCACGACGAAGGGCAGCCGCCGCACGGAGTAGGCGATCACGAGCAGCGCCGTGGGATCGCGCACGGGATTGAGGAACGCCAGCGGGCGCCCTTCGCGCGTTATCGACAGGTAGCCGAACGCCATCACCAGCCCCGGAATCGCGAGGGGCAGCATCGCGGCGACGTCGATGGCGCGCGCGAGACGCGAGCGCGTGCGCACGATGAGGTAGGCGATCGCCGTCCCGACGATGAGATCGAAGGCGGTCGACAGCGTCACGTAGCGCAGGCTGTTGCCGATCGACGGCACGACCATGTCGTGGCCCACGGCGGCGCGCAGGTTGTCCAGCGTCACGCTGGACGGCAGCACGGTGCCGTACCAGTCGCGCGCGAACGCCACCAGGACGACGCTGACGTTGGGCAGCGCCGCCACGCCGACGAACGTCGCCATGACGAGCGCGACGCCGGCGCCGCCGAGGCGGCCGAGCGGGCGGCGCTGCTGAAGACGGCCTCCCTTCGACGCGCCGACGATGCGCGCGCGCCCGACGAGCGCCCGCGCGATCGCATAGATCGTGACCGTGGCGAGGAGCACGACGACGACCAGCCCGAACACGAAGGGATTGCGGCCGATGTCCTTGAGGCCCGAGAAGATCTGCACGCTGGTCACGCGCGTGTAGTCGCACATCAGCGGCACGCCCAGCTCGGTGAGCGCCCAGATGAACACGATGCTGGTGGCGGCGAAGAGGCTGGGGCCGAGCAGCGGCAAGGTGATCTTGCGGAAGCGCCGCAGGCCGTGGCAGCCCAGGCTGGCCGCCGCTTCCTCGAGCTCGACGTTGAGGCCCGCCAGCGCCGCGCGAACGTTGAAGTAGACGATCGGATACAGGTGCAGCGCCGTGAGCGCGACCACCGTCGCGAAGCGCCCCTCGCGCAGCCAGTCGACGGGCCGGCGCGGGTCCATGAGGTGAAGATCGGCGAGGAACGCGTTGAGGGCGCCGCGCGTGCCGAGGAGCTGCTCGATGCCGATGGCGCCCACGAACGGCGGCACCATGAGCGGCAGCGGCACGAGGGCGGCGAAAACGCGACGCCCCGGAAACTCGTAGCGCCCCGTGAGCACCGCCGCCGTCGTGCCGACGACGCCCGCGATCATCGTGCTCGCGAGCGCGAGCTCGAGCGCGTTCACGAAGCCCTCGCGGTAGAGCGGGTTCTTGAACACCATCGCCATGTAGGCGAACGTCAGGTGGCCGCTGGCGTCGACGAAGGCGCCGCGCACGCCGTCCGCGAGCGGCCACAACAGGAAGACGACCAGGAGAAGACCCAGCACCACGGCGACGAGCGCCGTCAGCTTGGGCGATTGTCCCGCCGCGACGGGCGCGTGCGGCGCGGGCGCCCTCACAGGCCCTCCTGCGCGAGCGCGGTGACGCGCCGGTAGAGCGCGCGGTGCTCCTGAACGAGTCGCACGGACCAGCGCGCCTCTTGCAGCGGATCCGCCGCTTGCAGCACCGCGCGCAGCGGCCCGCTGACCGTGTCGTAGTCGACCAGCGAGACGTCATCGAAGAGGGCCGTCGCGCGCGGCGGGAACCGGGCGGCGACCAGGGCCGCATAGGCGTCGCGCAGCTCGGCGTTCGGATCGACGCACATCGTGCGCACCACGAGCGCGATCGCCGAGAACAGCTGGCCCGTCCACGCCTGGTGGTAAACGAAGGCCTGGCCGCGGGCGTAAGGGTTCTCGTCGGGATCGGCGCGGTAGGCGTCGAAGGCGGCCTCGTAGAGGCGCGGCAAGATCGGGAGGCGCCGCAGCGTGTAGCGCTCGGGCCCGCCGGGAGTCCCGCGCTTGAACGCCCAGATCTTTTGCCCCTCCTCGGACAGCACGAACTCGATGAAGCGAACCGCGAGCTCGCGGTGAGCGGCGCCGCGCAGGAGGCCGATGGGGTCGGCGTCCAGCGAGGTCTCGCCCCGCGCCGTCGCGAAGCCGACGGAGCCCGGACGCCCCACGCTGGCCGTGTACTCGCCCTCGAACCGGCCGAAGAAGTCGATGCACATGCCCGCGGCCGCCTGGCCCATCGCGACGTCGAGCGGGATCTTCACGCCCGAGTCCGTGAAGTAGCGCGCGTTGGCGCCGATGCGGCGGATGAGGCGCATCGCGGCCGCCCACCCCTCGTGCGTGGCGGCACGGTCGAGCGCCGCCGGATCGCGCTCACCCGCGGCGCGCGCCCGATCGAGGGCCTGGTTCATCTGGTTCTGGACGATCGTCTCGAACGTCTTGCCCACCGAGCCGCTCTTCGTGGGATCGGCCAGGGCGAGCCTGCCGGCGAGGGCGGGGTCGCCGAGCGCGTCCCATGAGCGCGGGGGCTCGGAGATTCCGACGAGCGAGAGGAGATCGAGGTTGTAGCAGACGCCGAAGGTCGACAGGCACGTGCCGAACCAGCGTCCGTCGCGATCCCAGTAGGTCTCGCCGCCGAAGGTCTGTGGGATCCCGCCGGCGCCAAAGAGGTCCGGGTGGCGCGCGACGATGCCCGCGTCGACGAGCCGCCCCGCCTGCGCGTGCTTGGTGAACTCGGTGCTGCCGCCGCCGAACATCACGTCGACGCCGCAGCCGACGTCGGACGCGAGGAACGCGCGCCGCGCCTCCGCGGCCTCGGCCGCCTCGCCGCCGCGCGCCCCGGGCGCTGGC
Source organism: Polyangia bacterium (assembly GCA_035548155.1). GTDB lineage: Bacteria > Myxococcota_A > Polyangia > Fen-1088 > Fen-1088 > DASZFV01. Next base: position 10,285 of record DASZUD010000093.1, on the reverse strand, counting down.
GTCGCGCGGGCGAACCCCGACGCGACCGCCGGGGACCAGGGCCGGTGGAGCTCGCCCGTCCAGTAGCGCTGGAATGACGCCGCGTACTCCGACGCGAGATAACGCGTGATCTCCGCCGTGCCGCCCGGCCAGCGCCAGTCGATCTCGACGTCGCGGCCGAGGCGCGCCATGTGCGCGCGGAAGGCGCGCCCGAACTCGTAGCGAATCGACTCGTTGTGCGGCGTCAGCACGACCAGCGTCTCCGTGGCCGTCGACGCCGCCGGCGGCCGCACGCGCGTCGAGCGCGCGACGAAGGGCAGCGCCAGCACCAGCGCGAGCGCCAACGCCGGCAGCGCCCGCCTCACCGCGCCCCGCTCCCCTCGTCGTCGGCGACGAGCACGACGTCGGCGGGATCGATGGTCACCGCGAGCTCGTCGCGCGCGCCCGGGCGCGGGTTCAGCTCGAACAGCGAGAGCGACGCCTCGCCCACGCGCAGGCGCCGCTCGGCGATCTCGCCGAGGTACGTCACGTGCTCCTGACGGCCGCGCAGCGTGTTGGGACCAGCGGCAGCGCCGTCGACGAGGCGCACGCACTCGGGGCGGATCGAGAGCCAGAGGCCGTCGCCCACCGAGGGCGATTCGCCGCCCGCGCGCGCGGCCACGAGCGGTCCGATGGCCGACTCGACGCGAAGGTCCGCGGCCCCCACCTCGACGACGCGCGCCGGCAGCAGGTTCGTCTCACCCACGAACGCCGCGACGGCGCGCGACCGCGGCCGGCGATAGACGTCCGCCGGCGCGCCCACCTGCAAGAGCCGCCCGCGCGACATGACGCCCACGCGATCGGCGACGGCCAGCGCCTCCTTCTGATCGTGCGTCACGTAGACGGTCGTGAGGCCGTGCTCCTTGCAGAGGCGGCGGATCTCGTCGCGCATCGAGTGGCGCAGCTTCGCATCCAAGTTCGACAGCGGCTCGTCGAGCAAGAGGCAGCGCGGCCTCACGACCAGCGCGCGCGCCAGCGCCACGCGCTGCTGTTCGCCGCCCGACAGCTCGTCGACGCGGCGGGCGCCGTAGCCGGGCAGGCGCGTCGACGCGAGCGCCGCCTCGACGCGCTCGGCGATCTCGCCCTTGGGCACGCGCCGCTCGCGCAGGCCGAAGGCCACGTTCTCGAACACCGTGAGGTGCGGCCAGAGGGCGAAGCTCTGGAACACCATGCCCGCGTTGCGCGCGTGCGGCGGCAGGCGCGTGACGTCCTCTTCACCGAAGCGGATCGCGCCCGCGCCGACCGCGACGAAGCCCGCGATCGAGCGCAGCAGCGTGGTCTTTCCGCAGCCGCTCGGCCCCAGCAGCAGGAACAGCTCGCCCGGCGCGATGTCGACGCTCACGCGGTCGACCGCGACGGCGTCGCCGTAGCGCACCGTGAGGTCTCGGATCGTGACCGCGACGGGAGAGGTCATGCGGGCGGCATTCTAGCCCGCGCCACCCCGTTCGCGCGGGGCGACCTACTTGGCGTAGTCGGTCGCGCGCGTCTCGCGAATGACGGCCACCTTCACCTGCCCCGGGTACGTCAGCTCCGCCTCGACCCTGCGCGCGATGTCCTTCGACAAGAGCCGCGCCTGCTGGTCCGTCACGCGCGAGTTCTCGACGATGACGCGCACCTCGCGGCCGGCCTGGATCGCGAAGGCGCGCTCGACTCCCGCGAAGCTGGTCGCGATGCGCTCGAGATCGGCCAAACGCTGCACGTACGACTCGAGCATCTCGCGGCGCGCGCCCGGCCGCTGGCCCGAAAGCACGTTCGCGGCGTCGACGATGTGGTCCATGACGTCGGTCGCGGGCACGTCGCCGTGGTGCGCCTCGATGGCGTGGCACACGCGCGGCGGCTCCCCCAGCTTGCGGGCGACGCCGGCACCAATGACGGCGTGCGAGCCCTCGACCTCCTGGTCCAGCGCCTTGCCGATGTCGTGCAGCAGGCCCGCGCGCCGCGCCGTCTTCACGGGCAGGTTCAGCTCGGCCGCCATCGCCCCCGCGAGGAAGCCCACCTCGATCGAGTGCTGCAACAGATTCTGCGCCCCCGAGGTCCGCAGCTTCAGCTTGCCGAGCAGCCGCACGAGCTCCGGGTGCAGCCGGCCGAGGCCGAGATCGAAGGCCGCCTGCTCGCCGGCCTCCTTGCACTGCTGCTCGACCTCCTGCGTGGCCTTCTCGACCATCTCCTCGATGCGCGTCGGGTGGATGCGCCCGTCGGCGATGAGGCGCGTCAGCGCGATGCGCGCGATCTCGCGGCGCACCGGGTTGAAGCAAGAGATCACGACCGCCTCGGGCGTGTCGTCGATGATGAGGTCGATGCCGGTCGCCGCCTCGAGCGCGCGGATGTTGCGGCCCTCGCGCCCGATGATGCGGCCCTTCATGTCGTCCGAGGGCAGCGGCACCGTCGCGACGGTGCGCTCGGCGACGTACTCGCCGGCGTAGCGCTGGATCGCGGCCGAGATGATCATCTTCGACTTCTCGTCGGCCTCGGCGCGCGCGGCGTCCTCGATCTTCTTCACCTCGTCGGCCACCGAGCGGCGCGCCTCGTCGCGCACCTCGGCGACGAGCTCGGCCTTGGCCTCGGCCTGCGACAGGCCCGCGATGCGCTCGAGCCGCGCGCGCGCCTCGACGCCTTGCTGCGCCGCCGCCCGCGCGGCCGCCTCGGCCGCTGCCTCGCGCCCCGCGAGCTGCTTCGTGGCGCGGCTCACCTCTTCGAGCTGCTGAGCCGAGGCGCGCTCGCGCTTGTCCAGATCGCGCTCGCGCTCTCCCAGCTCCGCGCCGCGCCGCTCGAGCTCGGATTGCCGCGCCTTGAGCTCGGCCTCGACGTCGGCGCGCGCCTTCTGCGCCAGCTCCTTGGCGTCCAGCACGGCCTGCCGCTTGAGCGACTCGGCCTCGGCCTTCGCCGCATCGAGCAGGCGTTGCTTCTCGGCGTCGCTCTGCGGCAACGACGGCGGCCGCAGAGCGCGCCCCACGAACAGCGCAATCACGAACGTCACGACCACCGCCGCGATGACGACGCCGCCGGGAATCATGCCGCCACCCTCGCGTCCAGCACGCGGCGCTCCGTCACGACGAGGTCGACGGCGACGTCGTGCGCCTCGACCGGACAGGCGTCGACCACCTGAAAATCGTAGGCGAACCCGACGAGCAGACCGCGGCCGTTGCTGGCGCGCAGCTCGCGGGCCGCGCCGTCATAGTAGCCGCCGCCGTAGCCGAGACGCCGGCCCGAGGCGTCGAAGGCCAACCCTGGCACGAGCATGACGTCGATGTCCGCGACCGGGACCTCGGCGCACGTCGCGAGCGGCTCGGTGAGCCCGAATGGCCCCGCGCACAGCTCGCCCGCCGCCGTGACGACATGGAACGCGAGCCGCGGCGGCTGCCGCGACCCGATGCGGGGCAAGACCACGGTCGCGCGCTCGGCGCGCAGCGCCTCGACGGCCGCCGCCGGATCGAGCTCGCCGCGGACGGCCACATAGGCGGACACGCACGCCGGCGCGTCGGCGCTCGTCCCCGCGAGCTCGGGCAGCGTGAGGAACCGGGCCGACGCCGCGCGCGCGCACGCCTCCCGCTCGGCCGCGGGCAGGCCGGCGCGCCGCTCGGCCATCATCCGCCGGAGCTGGCGCTTGTCTTCTGCGAGACTGGAGGTGGGAGGAGCCTTGGCCATCGAGTGCGACGGATCCGTCGGTCCCCCGGCGACGTCATCAAGAAAGCGGCGATTTTCGAGTCGGGCCGAACGGAAGCCGGCGAACACTGGCGCGGCTCCCGGAGGGTGATTGGGTCTTCGAAACGCGATCGATCTATTGAGACGTTCGCCGAGCGGCAAACGAAAGCCCCTTCATACTCGCGCCTCGCGTTCGAGGTAGTCAAGCAGTGACTGACTCTTTTCGCGAATGCTTTTCCGCAGTTCACGCGCGTCCCGCCGTTCTGCGAATAGCTCTTCGGCGACCTGGAGCGCCGTGAGGACGGCGGCGGCCTGCGTGTCGACCGTGCGCGTGGTCTTCTGGACGTCGCGCATCTTCGCGTCGACGTAGGCCGCGATGGTCTTCACCCAGCGCTCGTCCTCGTCGGTCTTGAGCGAGTAGCGGGCGCCGGCGATCTGCACGCTGACCGAACGCTTCACGGCGACACCATACCACGGTCGTAAGTGGCGTCCGACGCGACGCGGCCCGCGTCATCCCAGCGCCGCCAGCGCCCGTCGCGCACGCCGTTGTCGTAGGCGCCGTCGGTCTTGGCGCGGCCGTTCTCCCACCACTCGCGGAACGCGCCGTGGCGCACGCCGGCGTCGTACGTCACCTCCCGGGCGAGGTCTCCGTTTTCGTACCAGAAGCGCCAGGTGCGCGTGCGGTAGCCCTCGCGGTCATAGCGCCCGAGCACGCGCGGCTTGCCGTTCCCGTACCAGACGGCGAAGGTCGGCAGCTCTTCGTCACGCACGACCCGCCCCAGCGTCGGATCGGCGGAGCCGAGGCTGATCACCTGGGAGGTCGTGGGCGTCGTCGGATCAGCGGGCGGCTGGTTGGCGCCGCGGGGGGGCAGCTCGACGCGCGCTTCGACCAGCGCGCCGTCCTCCCAGCGCTCGCGGCGCCAGGCAGGTCCGGCGCTGGGGTAATAGATCCACTCGCCGAAGCGAACGCCGTCGACGTGGGCGCCCTCGACCATCGGGGCGCCGCTCTCGTAATAGCGAACCTCCAGCCCCTGTCGCACGCCGTCATGGCGATCGCACCACTCGGTCTCGGCGCCGCCGCTGAACACGCGGCGGTGAGGGGTGGTGCCCGCCGGACAGACGACCTGAATCTCGGCGCACGCCCACGTGGCCGCGATGGCGCCGCCGACCGCGGAGAAGGCGAGCGCACGCGTCATTCTGCGCATCGGAGCGCAGTATCACCGCGCGCCGGCCCGACGCGCAAACGCGTCGCAGCGCGCTACGCGGCGCGATCGGGCGCCCAGGGCATGAGGCCCGTTACCGAGAGGCCGCGCGCATCCGTGGCCACGAGACAAGCCGGCAGCGGGAAACTGGCAGGAAAATCGGTGCCATCGCTGGTCGTCGTCGCGACCCGCTCGCTGTCGGTGTTCTCTGCCGTCTTGCCGCTCACGACGGCCGAGGGGTTCGCGAAGCTGGCCAGCGTCCAGCGGATCGGCAGCGCGTACCCCCGGTGCCACAGCTCGATCATCGAGCGGTGGATCTCACGCAAGACGCCGGCATCCATCTCCGCGACAGCTCGGATCATCGTTGGTCCTCGGCTTCCTCTCGTCGTTGCCTGGGCGGCACTCTCTGCCTCGGTCGATCCGCTTGTTTCTGAAGATGCACGAAACGAGAACTTCGATTCGTGACGTCTGCCCGTCAGTTCGTTGAAATCACCGCCCTCCACAAACCGTGCTTCCACGCGCGTATGAGAACAAGGAGCGAAATGAGCGCAATTGCCCGCAAGATACGAGTGTTCCGTACACGTCGGCGCAGGACCTCGTAGTAGGCGACGGCGTCGGCTTCGGGCAGCTTTTTCAGCACCAGCGCCTGCTGGCGTAGGCGCAGCTCGTCACGAGCGCGTGCGCCCACGAGGACGATCGCGGCGATCATCAGGATGGCGCTCATTCGCGGGCCACCCCTATGGGCTCCTGAGGGAGACGACGATCGTCGCCGCGACCGCCGCGAGCGCCAGCACGGCCGTGACCGCCACCATGAGGCGCTCGTCGCGCGTGCGCGTCGCCTCGTAGTGATCGCGCGCCTTCGGCCCGGGCAGCCGCTCGAGCGTCTTCAGCCGGCGGCGCTCCTGGTACAGCTGCCCCGCCGTCGTGAGGCCGACGGCGACGAACAGGATGAGCCGAAGCATCCGCACGGCGTCCGCCGCGACCTTCGGAGCGCTACGGGATGATCGTGCCGCAGCTCACGAACACGAAGTTCGTGTCGACGCGGAAGTGCGAGGCGCTCGTGTGCCGCTCGGCGTGATAGAGCTCGATGTCGTATGCGTTGTTCGGCGTGATGCCCAGCGCGGCCGCCTGCGCGTCCATGTCGATGGTGCCGTCGACCTGCGGGTGCAGGCCGCCCAGATCCAGCGCGAGCTTGCCGTTCACGAACACCCACAGGTCGTCGTCGCCCGTGAACGTGAACTTCTCGCCGCCCTTGTACATGAACTTCGTGTGCAGCTCGGTCGTGAAACCGAAGTTGTGCTGCTGGCCGTCATCGCCCTGGCCCGACATGCCGAAGCCCGCATTGTCGAGCGGGAAGAAGGCCTTGCTGTCGAACGTCGTCGTGTTGCCGTTGGGCTCGAAGACGAACGTGATCTGGTACGTCATGTTCGTGCCGACGACCGTGCGGTACCACTGATCGAAGTCGGCCTTCGTCGTCGTCTGAGGGCCGTACGGACAATCGGCCGTCTTCGTGCCGATCGGAACCGTCGCCAGCTCACACTTCGAAGCGTAGACGGGCTTGCGATCGGTGCCGAGCGTCGCATCGACGAGCCCCGTCGTCTGCGCCCCGCCCGAGTAGTGCTCGAAATCGGGGTGACCGTTCTCGTTGTTGCCCTTGAAGTCGCGGACGAGACCGACGACCTGGTAGCAGGTCTTCATGTTCTGATCGACCGAGGTGCCCTTCGAAGGATCGACGAGGTCGCCCAGCTTGAACGCGCCGACGTCGGTGTGCGTGAAGCCGGCCGGGATGTCGATGACGTTGCCCGTGCCGCCGCCCGAGAACGTGCCGCCCGAGCCGCCGCCGGGGCCGTTGCCCGAACCGGCGCCGCCGTTGCCCGCAGCGCCCGGACCCGAAGATCCGCCGCCACCCGCCGCGCCCGTCGGGAGCCCCGTGCGCTCGGAGGGGTTGAAAGTGCAGGCCGCGAACGACAGGGCGGTCGCCGCCATCAGGAACAAGGGAAGGCGCGCCGGACGAAGGGGGGCGGGCATGCGGTCCTCCTGAACAAGGGGATTCCGGAAGTGGCGACTATAGCGCAAACGTGGTGACGCGTACCACAGTCGCGCCGGTGCTGTCTCGGAATGTCTCACAGGAGGCGCGCGACGAGTCCTCCCCTCCAGCCAATTGGGCGGAGGGGCCCGATTTGCGCAGCGCTTTGCCGCGTTCGGCTGCCGCGCCGACTCAGGACGGGATGGCGATGCTGAGGAGGACTGTCACCAGCGCCACCCCCATGACGATCGCGAGCATCACATTCGCGCCGAACCTCGGCTTCGGAGCCTTGAAGTCGCTGCGACGATGCCAGCCCGCCCGGCGCCGGCGATGATCCGCGGCCCGGTAATAGTCGTTCCAGGGCGACGGCCGTGCGGGATCCAGCTTCGAGCGCATCTTCCCGTCCTCGGCGGAATGCGGCCCCGCTTGACCCAAGATTCATTTGACGAATCGCACGCGATCGGAACACTAACTTCTTCGTGGGCGAAATCTCCGAGCGGCAGGACGCGAACGACTGGACGGAGCTCGAGCAGGGCTTCTTCGCCGCCGCGCCGCCCGACGTCGCCGTCGAGCCGCCGCCCGCGGCGACGTTCGACGATCTCTCCGACGACGTGTTTTCGCGCGCGCCCGCCCGCAAGCGAACGCGCACGCGTCAAGCGCGTCGAGATCGACTCGTCCGACACGAAGACGTCCCACGCGCGACCCGAGTTGGCGAGGCCGTCCGCACGTCCGGTCGCATTCTTGGGGGCGCCGTGGGAGGCGCGGCGCGCGCGGCCGGACGCGTCGTCGTCTGGGCCACGGCCCGGGTCTTCGTCGAGGCGCGACGGCTCGCGCCCGTGTCGCGGCTGACGCCCCAGGCGGTGCGGCGCGGCCTCCGCGCGCTCTCCGAGCGCGTCGCGCCCGAGATGCCCGAGCGGCCCGATGCGAAGACGCTGGCCGCGGGCGTCACCGCGCTGCTCGTCGTGCTCGGCATCTCGGCCAGCGTGCTCGGCTCGCGCGGCCCGCGCCCCGTGGCCGCGGCGCCGGCGCCGGCGGTCGTCGCCCCCGTCGAGGCAGCGCCTTCACATGACCCCGGTCCTCCGCCCGTCGCCGCGCGCCCCACGATGGTGCTGCCGCAGCTGGAGGTCGTCGGCGAGCAACCGCCGGCGAAGCACCGTCACCACCACCGCCGCCGGTAGCCGTCGATAGCCTCTCGAGGGGCCTCGACGTATGGTTTCGTCGGGCCGCCCCGATGATGAGCACGCTTGCGATCTCGATGCCCGTCGCCGCGCGGGAGGTCCCCTCGTTCCTCGGCGATCTGGCGATCATCCTCACGGTCGCGGCCGTCACGACGGTCGTCTTCCAGCGGCTGCGTCAACCCGTCATCCTCGGGTACCTGCTGGCGGGGCTGATCGTCGGGCCGCACCTCTCCATCCCGCTCGTCGCCGACGAGGGCGTGGCGCACACCTTCTCCGAGCTGGGCGTGATCCTCCTCATGTTCGGCATGGGGCTCGAGTTCAGCCTCCGGAAGCTGGCGCGTGTCGCGGCCGAGGCCGGGATCGTCGCCGTCATCCAGTGCAGCCTCATGATGTGGCTGGGCGCCCTCGTCGCGAGCGCGCTCGGGTGGACGCGCCACGAGGCGATCTTCACGGGCGCGCTCATCGCGATCTCCAGCACGACGATCATTCTCAAGGCCTTCGAGGAGCGCGGCATCAAGGGCCCCCTCAGCGAGGTCGTGTTCGGCGTCCTCATCTTCGAAGACCTCATCGCGATCATCCTGCTGGCCGTGCTGACGGCGATCGCCTCGGGCGCGTCGCTCTCGGCGGCCGACCTCGCGCGCATCGGGGGGCGCCTCGGGGGCTTGCTGGCGTTGATGATCGTGGGCGGCCTGCTGATCGTCCCGCGGCTCGTGCGCATGATCGTGCGCCTCGGTCGGCCCGAGACGACGGTCATCGCGACCGTGGGCATCTGCTTCGCCTTCGCGCTGCTGGCGCAGAAGCTGGGCTACTCGGTGGCGCTGGGCGCGTTCCTGGGCGGCGCGCTGGTCGCCGAGTCGGGCGAGGTCGTGAAGATCGAGCCGCTGGTCGCGCCCGTGCGCGACGTCTTCGCCGCCGTGTTCTTCGTCGCCGTCGGCATGCAGATCGATCCCAAGCTCATCTGGGAGAACGCCACCGCCGTGGGCCTGCTGACCCTGACCGTGGTCGTCGGGAAGCTGGTCGGGGTGTCGGTGGGCGCGTTCCTCGTGGGACGCGACGTGCGGACGTCGATCCAGGCCGGCATGAGCTTGGCGCAGATCGGGGAGTTCTCGTTCATCATCGCGGGCGTCGGGGTCGGGCTCGGCGCGGCCCGGCCGTTCCTCTACGCCGTGGCCGTCGCGATCTCGGCCGTGACCACGCTGCTGACGCCGTGGCTCATTCGCGCGGCGGCGCCGTTCGCGGCGCTGGTGTACCGCCGGCTGCCGGGACCTCTGCAGACGTATGCGTCGCTCTACGGTTCGTGGGTCGGACGCCTGCACGCGTCGCGCGGCACGCGCCAGCGCATGACGCGCCTAGGACGCCAGTCCGCGCTGCTGGCGCTCGACACGGCGATCGTCGCGACGATCGTGATCGTGGCGGCGCACGAAGCGCCCACCGTGACGGCGGCGTTGCGCAAGAGCGTCGAGCTTCCGGCTTGGCTGGCGCGCGCCCTGATCCGCGCCGCGACGGTCCTCGTGGCGCTGCCGTTCATCGTGGGCGCCGTGCGCGTCGCGCGCACGCTGGGCGCGACGCTCGCCGCCGAGGTGCTGCCCACGAACGGCGGCGGCGTGGACCTGGCCGCGGCGCCACGGCGCGGCCTCGTCGTGGGGTTGCAGCTCACGAGCCTCGTGCTCGTCGGCATCCCCTTCCTCGCGGTCATTCAGCCGTTCGTGCCGGTCGGGCCTCTGGCCATCGCGATCGCGGTTGGCCTGGCGCTCCTCGCCTGGCCCTTCTGGCGCACGGCCTCGAACGTCGACGCGCACGCGCGCGCGGGCGCGCTGGTCATCAAGGAGATCCTCGCGGACCAGGCGCGCTCGGCCGATCAGGGCGCGGGAGCGCTCGTCGAGGCGCGTCACCTCATCCCGGGGCTCGGCGATCCGGTGCCCGTCAAGCTGCCGGCCGCCTCGGCGGCCGTGGGCCAGACCCTCAAGAGCCTCGATCTGCGCGGCGTGACGGGCGCCACCGTCGTGGCGCTGCAGCGCCCGACGGGAGAGACGCTCGTCCCGACGGGAGACGAGCAGCTGGCGCCGAACGACGTCCTCGTGCTCGCCGGCGCGCCCGAGGCCGTGTCCGCGGCGCGCGAACGGCTCGAGAGCGCGCCCCCTTCACGCTGAGGCGCGGTCCCCGCCCGCGCCGCGCCGCCGCTCAGAGCTCGGGAATCGGATTTTCGGCGAGAGCGCGCG
>DASZUD010000092.1:0-28341 GCA_035548155.1 Polyangia bacterium | reverse complement strand
TGTCGCGCACGGTCTTCCAGGCGGCGTCGAGGATCGCGAGGCGCCCGGCGCGACGGTCGTTCGCCGTCGCCTCCTTGGTGGGCGGCGGCCCGGCGGCGGCGAAGGGCGGCGGCTCGACCCCGGGCGGCGGACCAGCGGGCGCGGACGACGTGGGCTCGGCCGGCGGCGGCGGCGCGGGCGCGGCGCAACCCGAGATTGCGACGAACGCAGCGAGGGCGATGAGAGAGCGGCTTTTCGGGGACGGACGGTTCATGAGTTCCTCAAAGTCGCGGCGAGGGCGCGGCCGGCGGCGGCACCTGCCGTCGCCGCGGCGTCGGGGCCGACGTAGCCGGTGACGTCGCCGCAGGCGAACACGCCGGGCACCGACGTCGCGCCGTCGGCGTCGACCAGCGCGACGAAGCCGCCGCGCGCCGGCTCGAAGCGCACGGCGGCGCCGTGCTGGCGCGGCAGCTCGGACGCGGGCGCGGGCGGCGTCGCGACCGCCACCAGGTCGCCGTCGACGCGCCTTTTGTCCCCCGTGGGACCCGCCACGACGAGCCCGCGCACGCGCGTCGTGCCGCGCGCCTCCAGGACCCGCTCGCGCGCGAGATCGACGACCACGACCTCGACGCCCGCGCTTGCGAGCCCCTCGGCGATCGGGCGGGCCGTCGGCGCACCGTCGACGACGACGACGCGCTTGCCGGCCGGAACGGGCCGCACGCCCCAGTGGAAGGCCAGCCGGCCGCAGGCGCGCGCCGACACGATGCCGGGCCGATCGTTGTCGACGAACGGCAGGTTCTGATCGTAGCCGCCCGTCGCTTAAAGGAACCGCCGCGCCGACACGCGCCGAAGCCCGTCGGCCGCGGCGACGGCGAGCACGCCCTGACCGTCCTCGGGATAGTAGGCGAGGGCGGTCGCGCGCGAGACCAGCACGACGCCGGCCTGCGCGGCTCGCTGCGCGAGGCCGCTCGCGCGTACGCCCCCGCCGGGCAGCGCGAGCAGCGAGCCGCCAGGCTGGGCTTGCTCGTCGTAGAGCGCGACGCGCGCGCCCGGGGCCGCCTCGGCGATCGCGCGCGCCGCGGTCAGGCCGGCGGGACCACCGCCGACGACGCAGACGTCGAGCGCTTCGTCGAGCGCTTCGTCTCGGGGGGCCGGGAACGTCGCGGGCGCGTCGGGCAGCGTGCCCGAGCCGCCCATCTCGCGGACCAGCTTCAGGAACAGCGCGTTCCCGAGGCGCGTGCCCGTCATCAGCGTGTGGTGGTCCATCCCCTCGGGGAACAGCCAGTCGGCCGCGGTGAGCAGGTCCACCTCGGCGCTGGGAAACGCGTTTTGCCGCTCGCAGCGCAGCCCGGGGCGCGCTGGCTCCATGCACGCGCGCCGATTGGGTTGGCCATCGATGCGCACGTAACAGGACGCGCAGTGGCCGTCGAAGCAGAAGGCGCCGCGCGGCCGGTGGTACTTCGACGAGCGCCCTAGGGTGTGCACGCCCGCGGCGTGCAGCGCGATGGCGACCGGCTCTCCCTCGAACGCGCGGATCGAGTCACCGTCGAGGTCGATCGTGACTGGCGCGCCGCGCTCTACGCCGGCGGGCAGATCTCGGAGGTCGGCGGTCACCGGCCCCTACAGTAGCAGGCTCGCACGGCGCACGTGCGACCGATGATATAGACGAGCATCAGATGTACCGGATGTTCGGCTCGGCATTTCGATCGTTGGTCGTCGCTTCACTCGCTCTTTTGATCGCCGGCCCCGCGCGCGCGGCCGCCGATGAGACCCCGCAAGGGAGCACCCCGCCGGTCCCCTTCGTCCCGGCGACCCCGCTGGCGGTGCACGAATCGCAGCCGGCGCCGCTCGCGCGCATCACGTTCGACGAGGCGATTCGCCGCGCGCTCGAGCGCAACCCGACGGTGGGCGTCGCGCTCGAGGAGATTCAGCGCGCGAACGCGCTGGTCACCGAGTCGCGGTCGGGCTGGCTGCCCACGCTGATGGGCTCGGGCTCGTTCACGCGGCTCGAAGGCGATCGGCCGCCCCACCAGGCGAACCCCGTCCTCGACGCGAACCAGTTCTATGGCCAGCTCACGCTCACGGTGCCGCTGGTCGCAGCCCAGGGCTGGACGGCCGAGCGGCACGCCAAGGACCAGGTCCACGTCAGCGAGGCCAGCGCGGCCGACGTGCGCCGGCTCGTCGCGCAGGCGACGGGCAACGCCTTCCTGGCCGTGATCGCGCAGCGCCAGCAGCTGAAGTCGAACGACACCGCCATCGCGAACGCCAAAGCGCACTCGGAGTATGCGCACACGCGCCTCGTGGGCGGCATTGGTCGCAGCATCGACGACGTGCGCGCGCAGCAGGATCTCGCGACCGTGCTCGCGAACCGCGAGGCCGTCCTGACCGGCCTCGCGCGCGCCGAAGAGGCGCTGGGCGTGCTGATCGGCGGCTCCGAGCCCGTCGACGCCGTCGAGACCGTGGAGCTCGGCGCCTTGCCGTCGCTCGCGGCGGCCTTGGACGAGGCGGCGGCTCACCGCACGGACGTCGTCACGCAACGGGCGCGCGTGGCCGCTGCCGAGACGCTGCGCAAGGACGTGTGGGCCTATTACGCGCCTTACCTCAGCGCGGTGGGGCAGCCCTTCGTGCAGAGCGGCCAGGCGGTGCTGCCAAACTTCGGGTGGCAGGCGGCGCTGCTGCTGACGCTGCCGTTCTACGACGGCGGGCAGCGCACGGGCCTGTCTCACGAGCGCGACGCCCAGCTCGCGCAGTCGCGCCTCGGCCTCGAGGCCGCCGTACGCCAGGCGCGCGCCGACGTGCGCGTCGCCTTCGAAGCCATGCTGCACGCCGACCAGGCGCTCACGGCGACCCGCGAGGCGGCGTCGCTCGCACACCGCGCGTACGACCTGGCGGTGACCGCGTACAAGGCGGGCGCGACCTCGAACCTCGAGGTCATCGACGCCGCTCGCCAGGCGCGCGACGCCGACAGCAGCGCGGCGATCGCGGGCGACGTCGCGCGCCGCGCCCGTCTGGACCTCCTCGTCGCCAGCGGCCGCTTCCCGTAGGCCGGGCGCGATTGCGCCCTGCACCCCACGTCCGGCGTGCGACAATCGGGAGCGGAGGCGCCATGGCCGAGAAGCTGAGAGGTCACGCTGGCAGTCAGTCTGGCAATCACGGTGGGTCGAAGACGCGCGCCGCGCTGGAGAAGCTGCTCGAGAAGCGCAACGAGCACCCCGAGCGCCTCACCGAGCTCGATCGAGAGATCTGGGACACCTTCGGCCAGACCCACGCCGTGTGGGTCCTGGACATGTGCGGCTTCTCGCGGCTGACCATGCGGTACGGCATCACGCACTTCCTCGCGATGATCCACCGGCTGCACGGGATCGTGCGGCCCATCATCGCGCAGGCCAAAGGCCGCGTCGTGAAGACCGAGGCCGACAACGTCTTCGCGGTGTTCGATCGCGTCGAGTCGGCCGTCGCGGCCGCGCGTGAAGTTCAGGATCAGCTGGCGACGGCGAACGTGTTTCTCCCCGAGGACTGGGACCTGCACGCCAGCATCGGCATCGGCTACGGCGAGGTGCTGATGATCGAGGACCACGACTTCTACGGGCACGAGCTGAACCTCGCCTCGAAGCTGGGCGAGGACATCGCCGAAGCAGGCGAGACGCTCATCACCGAGGCCGCCCACGTGCAGCTCCTCGACGAAGGGCCGCGGCTGACGCTGTCGTTCGACGCGCGAGAGGTCGTCGTCTCGAAGATGACCCTCCGTGCCTTCGCGCTCACCTGAGCGGGCGCTCACATCGCATCGCATCGCGCTCGGAGTTTCCTGACCTCGACCTCCTGCCTTTCTTGAGGTGGCCCTTTCGCCGGTGCTACTGTTGGCCGTGGCAGGCGCGACCCCGAAGACAGCAAAGGCCCAAGCGAACGCATTCATCGTCTGGAAGTGGAAGCAGCGCTGGAAGATGCTGCTCGTGCTCTTGGTCTTCCCGGGCATGACCTTCTTCACCGCCTGCGGAGAGGGGGGCGGCAACGCTGGCAACTCCGGTGGTGGTGGCCTGGGCGGGAGCGGTGGCGCGGGGGGCAGCGGAGGCACCAAAAAAACGGCCATAGACCCAGCCACGGTGCTCGATGCGGCGGGCAAGGCCGCTGCCATGTCGGATGAAGACCTGAACGCAGCCATCGCGGCGGCGGACCTCGACGCCCAGATGGCGCTGGCAGGACCGTCAGGCCTGATCACCGAGCTGGGCGGCGAAGCGACCACGCGCTCCGCGCTGGCCGGCGTTGGAACGCAGATGAAGACCGTGGTCGACGAGCTCGTCGCCGGGACGCTGTTCGGCGCGCAGGCGCGGTCCGGTACGGGGCCCGTACCCGCCGTGTCCGCGCTGTCTTCGGGAGGGGGAGACTTGGGCGAAGCGTTCGGCGCGGGCTGGCTCGGTGGCTCGCTCTTCAATGCCTTCTTCGTCGAGACCGTTGCCAGGGACTACGTCAGCGGGAAGAGCGGATCGGAGACGAGCGGCTCCCCTTCCGGGGACGTCACCGCCACGGCGGGGCTGTCGGACACCCTCGTGACCCTCAACGCGACCGCCAACTTCACCCTGGGTGACCTCAGCGCGAAGATCCAGACCTACTCCGGGATTCCCTGCCCCGACGTGAACGGCCTGTGGACCGTCGACTCGTTCCTCGACGTGACGGGTCAGGCCGGCAACGCCTATCAGCACGCCCGGTTCAGCTTCGAGCTGATCGCGGAGGTGGACGACGACGCGCAGCTCACCGGTCGCAACCAGCTCAAGTCGAGCACCCAGACCGGCACGGCCAATACCACCAACGGCTACGACACGACCAGCGGGTCTGCCGACGTGTCGGTCACCCAATTCGCCGACGGACACTTTGGTGATGGCAGCGGCAGCTACCAGGGCATGACGGATGCCGAGGCGATCGGGTGGTTGAACATGGGGTTGATGTCCGGGCTGCTCTACCGCGATCAGCTACTGCCCAGCTTGCAGAAGATGCTCGACGCCGGCCGCTGCGTGAACATCACCGTGATGCCCAGCGCCGGCCCCATGAACCTGGCCCGGTCCACGACCGTGGACCTGCTCACCAAGCCGCGCGCCAAGAGCGGCAATACCAGCGCGACCACGGGCGGCACGGTGCAAGCCATGTTCAAGGTGAACGCGGGCGGCAGCATCGCCGAATTGGGCTCGAAGGTGCCGGCCGACGCGACCTTCCACTACGTCTCGCCGCCCGACTACCAGCAGACGGAGACGGTCACTTTCAAGGCCCGCTCCAAGCGCGGCACGGGCACGCTGGACTACACGCTCACCACCAGCCCGCATGCGGAGTGAGCGGCGGCGCGACTCAGCGCGAGCCGGTTTCCAAGGCTCGTAGGCCGCGGCGCGCCTGCTCCCGCGCTTGGTTGGCGCGGGGCGTGTCCTGCGGGACGGCCAGCACGCGCTGGTAGGCACGGGTGGCGGCGGCCGCATCGCCGCTTTTCAGGTACAGGTCGCCCAGGCGCAACTGTGGAGTCAGCAACACCGGGTAGCGCGCCGCGAAGTCCTGCCACAAGGCGATGGCCTCCTGCGGCGGCAGCAAGTCGGCTTGCAGGTCCCGCTGGAGCAGCTGGTCGTCAAAGTCGAAGTGCAGGGAGTTGGCCACCACGGATGCCTGCAAAGCGGCACGCCACTGCCCAGCACGGGCCAGCGCCAGGCTGTAGTGCGAAGCGATGCGACCATTCTCCGGCAGGTAGAAGCGGGCGCGGGCCAAGTCGGGGACCGCAACGGCGGCGGCCTCGGCAGAGGGGCTCACCGCGAGCGCATCACGGCCACGCGTCCACAGCCTATTGCCGACCGTGTAGCGTGTCCCTTGCAGCGCTCCCAGCAATGCCACCAGCGCCAGCGGCACGGCCGCGCTGTGCCGAGCCCATGGCCCGGGCCTCGCGGGAGTGGAGGGCGCGAGCCAGCCAAGCAGGAAGAAGAACAACACGAAGGTGGCGGGCACGCGCAACGGCGAGTCGGCCAGCCCATTCACGAAGATCGCCGCGAGCGCCGCGCCTGCAGCGCGTGCGAGGGCGTCGCCCCCGCGCGCGGTGGCCCACCTCAAGGCCTGCACCCCCACGAGCACGAACGTCGCCGCGCTGACGAGACCGCCTTCGACGGCAAACTGCAGCACGTCGTCGTGGGTGAAGTCCACGCTCGACAGCGGCATGAACAGCGTCGGGTCGCCCTGCAACAAGGTCACCGCCGCGGGCCCGTACCTTGCCACATAGCCACCCAGGCCCACGCCGGTCAGGGGATGCTCGCTCGCCAACCGCAGCGCGACCCGCCAGAGAAACAGCCGTCCGCGCAGCCAGGGCGCGGTCCTGCCCCAGTCGAGGTGCCACGCCAGCAGCAGCGTGGCCAGCACGCACACCAGCGCCGCGCCGAAGAGCGTGCGCCGCCACGCCCTGGGCAGGCGCGGGTCCAGCAGCGCAAAGACCACACCGCCCGCCGCGAGGCTCAGCATGCCGCCCTTGGACAACGTGACCGCCGTGGCCAATGCCAGCATCGCGGCGGAGGCGTGGTGAAGCCGGCGCCAGCCCGGCGTCGTGGTGGTGGCGGCCAGCGCCAGCGACATGGGTGCGAGCGGCGCGAGAAAGGCCGCCGCCCAATTGGGGTTTCCCAGGCTACCCGGCGAGCGGAACTCCAGGCTCGTGGGCAGCCCGTCTGTGAGCCATCGCAGCCCTGCCGCCTGCGCCAACACCAAGAGCGCGCAGGCCGTACCCGAGAGGGTGAGCGCGGCCAGGTTGGCGCGGCGCGCGGCGACATCACTGCCGAGCGCCATGGCCGTGACGAAAAACAGTGCCAGCCCGGACAACAGCCCCAGCGCCCCGGGCCAGTGCGTGGGGGCCAGCGCAGGCGAAAATGCGGGCAGCCCGATCCCCGCCACCATGAGCAGTCCGAGGGCCCATCCCGGCCGTGGCCACCGCACCGGAAGCTGGCGCGCGAACAGCCTCACGAGCAGCACGAGGCCATACACCGCGAGCCCCAATCCAAGAATGCCCCACTTCGCCATCCGATAGGCGCCCGCCTGCTGAGGCAGCGCGAACCAGGCGGTGAGGGCGACGATGAGCGCGGGCCCGAGCACGAAGCGGCTTGCGGCGTTTGGGCTAACTGTCCGAGCGCGCGCTGCGGGGATCAGCCGCGGACGCAGCGGTTGCGGCCGCCTTCTTTTGCCTTATAGAGGGCGTCGTCGGCCGCCTTCAGGATCGCGGCCACGGAGTCGAAGATCCGCTCGCGCGTCATCGTCGTGACACCGACGCTGATCGTGAACTTGATCGTCGCGTCCTCGTGCGTGACCTGGATCTTCGCCGCGACCTCGCGGATGCGTTCGGCCAGCAGCATGGCGCCCGTCGACTCGATGCCGCGAGCGATCACGGCAAACTCCTCGCCGCCGTAGCGCGCGACGATGTCCTCGGTGCGAACGGTCTTCTGCAGCCGCTCGGACAGGGCGCGCAGCGCCACGTCGCCGCCCGGGTGACCGTACGTGTCGTTGATCTTCTTGAAGTGATCGATGTCGATCAGCAGCACCGACAGGGGCGTCTGATGGCGGTTCGCGAAGGCGAACTCCGACTTGAGGCGCGCGTCGAGGTGGCGGCGGTTGTGGAGGCCCGTCAGGGGATCGAGGACCGCCGAGGCGTACAGGCGCTGCTCGGCCTGCACCTCGAGATCTTCCTGGTGCGAGAACATGATGATCGTCCCCGCCGCCAGCTGGATGAGCGAGCCGTCCTCGAGCCGCGTCGGGGCCTTGATGCGCATGCTGTTGACCTGCGTGCCGTTTCGGCTGCCGAGGTCCTCGACGAAGTACACGCCGCCCGAACGGTAGATGCGGCAGTGCGCGCGAGAGAGCGAGCCGTCGTCGATGCGCAGGTCGCACGTCGACGCGCGCCCCACGAGCAGGCTCTCGGTCGAGACGATGTAGACGCGGCCCGCGTCGAGGCCCGTCAGGACCTTGATCACGGTCCGCTGCTGCAGGACCGGAGGCACGATCTCCTGCGACTTGCGGGCGCTGACCGCCATCGTCTCGTCTTCGGGGGCCAGTTCGGGGACGCCGCCGTCTTCGTTCACGCGTCCCATATTAACCAAAAATAACGCGGGTGTTACGGCGAGTGGGCGCGCGAGCCGAAGATCGCGGTGCCGACCCGGACGAATGTCGCACCCTCTGCGACAGCGACCTCGAGATCGTCGCTCATCCCCATGGACAGCTCGCGGAGCTCGACGTTCGGGCGCGGGCGCGCCGCCTCGCGGTCGCGCAGGGCGCGCAGGGCGGCGAAGTGCGGGCGCGAGGCCTCCGGATCATCGGCGAGCGGCGGGATGGTCATCAAGCCTTCGCAGCGCACGTGCCGAAGGCTCGCGAAATGGTCCAGCAGGGCCGGCAGCGCGTCCGGGGCGGCGCCGCGCTTGCGGGCTTCACGCGCGACGTTCACCTGGACCAACACGGCCTGATCGGCGCCGCGACGCTCGATCTCGTCGAGGAGCTCGGTCGAGTCGATCGAGTGGATCAACGCGACGTGGCCGGCGACGTACTTGACCTTGTTCGCCTGCAACGGCCCGATGAAGTGCCAGCGCGGCTGCGCGGCGCCTTCGGCCAGGCTTTGAAAGGCCTGGCGCTTGTCGCGCAGCTCCTGGCCGTAGCTCTCGCCGAGATCGAGCTGGCCCGCGGCCAGCGCCGCGCGCACGTCGTCGGGCGGCATCTTCTTGCTGACGGCGACCAGGCGCGCCGAGCCGGCGGCGCGTCCCGCGGCGCGCTCGGCGGCGGCGATGCGCTCGCGGACCGATCTCAGCGCCGCGGCGATCTCCGCGGCGCGGCTCACGTCCCGGCTCCGAAGCCCGCCGGCGGGTAGCGCGGCAGGGCGCCCGCTGCCTGAAGGTCGGCCAGCACCTCGGCCAGCGGCAGCCCGATGACGTTCGTGTGCGAGCCGCGCAGCTCGGTGACGAACGCCCCCGCGATGCCCTGAACGGCGTAGCCGCCGGCCTTGCCGGCCCACTCGTTCGAGGCGACGTAGGCGTCGAGCTCACGGGGCGCGAGCGCGCGGAAGCCGACGGTCGTCGTCACGGTGCGCTCGACGAGCGTCTCGCCGAAGCGGATGCGGTAGGCGGTCGAGACCTCGTGCCGCCGGCCGGTGAGGCGCCCCAGCATGCGGCGGGCGTCGTCGGCGTCGACGGGCTTTCCCAGGATCTCGCCCGCGGCGATGACGGTCGTGTCGGCGGCCAAGACGGCGAGGACGGGCGCCACCGTCGCGCGCGCCGCTGCCACGACGTCGCACTTGGCGCCCGCGACGCGCCGGACGTAGTCGGCCGGGCGCTCGCCCGGGAGCGGCGTCTCGTCGACGTCGGCGGCCGCGACGATCAGCGCGAGCCCCAGCCGTTCGAGCAGCTCACGGCGGCGCGGCGAGGCCGAGGCCAGCACGAGGTCGGGCGCGCGCGAGGGCGAGGCAGCTTGCATGGAGGGCGCTCCTTCTACCACGGCGAGCTTCGCCCGCCGCGCCCACGACAAGGTTCGCGCGCACGCACGCCGGAAACTCGAGCGCGGCTGGGCCGAGAAGATGCGCATGACTCGCTCGTTCCGGCGTTCGGCGGCCCTTGGCGGCCTGGTGTTGGCGGCATCGTTCGCTTCGGCCTGTGCGCCCGAGACCGATTTGCGGGCCGGCGGCGTCGGCTCCGGGGGCGCCGCTTCGGCGACGGCCGGCACGCTCGTCGATCCGCTGGCGGGCGCTGCCGACGTTCCCGTGAACCTGGCCGGCGTCACGGTGCGGTTCTCGGCGCCCGTCGCGCTCCCCGAGGCGGCGCTCGCCGTGTGCGGCCAGTCGGTGGCCGCCGTCGCGCCGGCGCCGAATTGCGCCGGGGGCGCTTGCTACACGGCGACGCTCGCGTCTCCGCTCCCGCCGCGGACGAGCTGTCGAGTCGAGCTGGGAGCGGGCGCGTCGGACGGCGCGGGCAACCCGCTGTCAGGCGGGCTCATCGGCGCCTTCGACACCGCGGCCGTCCGCGACGAGACGCCGCCGATGATCTCGGCCGTCTCCATCCAGACGGCGGGCCCGTGCCTCGCGGTGTCGTTCTCGACCGACGAGGTCGCCACGGGGACCGTCGTGATCGCCGCGGGCGACGTCGAGGTGAGCTCGCCCGCCGGAACGGGGCAGACCAGCTTCGACGTCGCGTTGCCCGTCGGCGGGCTCCCTCCGTCGAGCCCGGCGACCATCGTCGTGCGCGCCGTCGATCGCGCCGGCAACACGGCCGAGTCCGCTCCGGTCGCGTGGGAGACGCCGGCGCCCCTGCCGCCCGTCGCGATCACGGAGGTGCTCGCGAACCCGGCGGGCCCCGAGCCGGCCCAGGAGTGGGTCGAGCTGCGCAACCTGGGCGACCAGGACGTTTCGCTCGAGGGGCTCGCCATCGCCGACGGCCGCGCGGCCGATCAACTTCCGGCGACGACGTTGGGCCCAGGCGAGTACGCGCTCGTCGTGACCTCGTCCTACGATCCCGAGAACGGCGCCGACGCGCGGCCGCGCGCGGGCACGCAGCTCGTGCGCGTCGACTCGCGCATCGGCGCCGACGGTCTGTCGAACGGCGGTGAGGTCACGCGGCTCCTCCGCGGCGACGAGATCGTGTCGAGCTACGGCGGCTGGGTGGACGTCTCGTCGGCGACGTGGGCGGGCCACTCGGTGCACCGGCTCGTCGAGACGGCGTGCGATCGGCGCGACGCCTGGAGCCGCATGCCGCTCGCGCCCACGCCAGGCTCAGGACCTCCCTGACCAGCTGGCGGCCGGGCGGCGTGGTAAGACCGCCGCATGTCCGGCCACAACCGCTGGTCCAAGATCAAGCACAAGAAGGAAGCCTCGGACTCGAAGAAGTCGAAGATGTGGACCAAGGTGATCCGGGAGCTCACGATCTCGGCCCGGCTGGGCGGCGGCGATCCGAACGGCAACCCGCGCCTCCGCACGGCGGTGGACAAGGCGCGCGACGTGAACATGCCCAACGACACGATCGATCGCGCCATCAAGAAGGGCTCGGGCGACCTCGAGGGCGTTCAGTATGAGGAGTTCACGTACGAGGTGTTCGGCCCCGGAGGGACGGGCATCCTCGTCGAGATCCTGACCGACAACCGCAACCGATCGGTCAGCGAGGTGCGCAACATCATCACGCACAACCACGGGAACCTCGGCGCCTCGGGCTCGGTGTCGCACATGTTCAGGAAGCTCGGGCAGATCGTCTACGACAAGGCGGCCGTCGAGGAGGACAAGGTCACGGATGCCGCCATCGAGCTCGGGGCCGACGACGTGCGCGCCGAGGGCGACTCGTTCGTCGTCGTCACGGAGCCGCGCGAGTTCGAGCGCGTGCGGGCCGGGCTGGAGAAGCTGGGCCTGCCGAAGCCGCTGCACGCCGAGGTGTCGATGGTGCCGCAGAACGTCGTACACCTCGAGGGCAAGGAGGCCGTGAACGCCGCCAAGCTCGTCGCGGCGCTCGAGGACAGCGACGACGTCCAGAACGTCTACTCGAATATGGACATCGACGAGTCGGTGCTGGAGAGTGCGGGGTAGGGCGCTCGGCCGCCCCACCGCATGGCCCGCTCCGCAGTCGCAACCACGAGCCCAGCCGCCGTTCTGCGGCGGGCGTCCGTGCGCGTGCTGGGCATCGATCCCGGCACGCTGCGGCTCGGATACGGCGTCGTCGAGCACGACGCCGGCGCGGCGATCCGTTACGTCGAGTGCGGCGTGATCTCGGCCCCCCCGAGCCAGCCGCGGCACGCACGCCTCGCCGAGATCGGGCGCTGCCTGCGCGAGCTGCTCGTCGAGCTGCGGCCCGACGCCGTCGCGATGGAGGAGGCGTTCTACGGCAAGAACGTGCAGTCGACGCTGGCGCTCGGCGAGGCGCGCGGCGTCGCGCTGTTCGTCGCGGGCGAGCAGGGGCTGACCGTCAGCGGTTACGCGCCGGCCACCGTCAAGCAGGCCGTCGTGGGCAACGGACGCGCGACGAAGGACCAGATCGGCTACCTCGTTCGGGCGCTGCTCTCGCTGCGGCGCACGCCCGAGCCGGACGCGGCCGACGCGCTCGCGATCGCGATCTGCCACGCGCGCGCCGGCGGCGTGCCGCGCGCCGTCCGCGGGAGGCGCGCGTGATCGCGTTTTTGCGCGGTCAGCTCCTGGACAACGACGGGGAGGCGGTCGTCGTCGTCGTCGCGGACATCGGGTATCAGGTGCTGGTCAGCGCCGCCACGCAGGGCGCGCTGCCGCCCATCGGCGACACCGTGCAGCTCCACGTCCACTCGCACTTCGTCAAAGACGAGCCGATTCGCCTTTACGGGTTCACCGACGCGGACGAGCGCCGGCTCTTCGAGACACTGCTCGACGTGCAAGGCGTCGGGCCGCGCGTCGCGCTCGCGATCCTGGCGGGGCTGCCGCCCGAGGAGCTGGTGCGCGCGATCTCGACCTCCGACGTCGGGCGCCTCAAGCAGATAAAGGGGGTGGGGGCCAAGCTCGCCGAGCGCCTCGCGCTCGAGCTGCGCGAGAAGATCACGCTGCTGCCGGCGGCGCGCGCGCTGCCCGCCGCGCCGCCCACGGCGGCCGCCGCTTCGCGCGTCCCCAGGGGCCCGCTCGGCGACGTTTACGGCGCGCTCCTCCAGCTCGGCTTCAAGCCGCCCGAGTTCGAGGCGCTGCTGGAAGACATGGACCCGAAGCGGCCCGTCGAGGACCTCGTCCGCGAGGCGCTCGCCGCCTTGAGGAGGAAGTAGCAGATGGCCCGCAACAAACACGACGAGGGCCCCGCGGCCGAAGAGGCGAGCCTCTCCTCGAGGCGCGTGCTCTCGGCGGAAGCAGGGCCGACGGGCGCGCCGGACGAGGACGCCGCGCTCCGCCCGAAGAGCTTCGCCGAGTTCGTCGGGCAGAAGAAGGTGGCCGACAACCTGTCCGTCTACGTCCAGGCGGCGAAGAAGCGCGGCGATGCGCTGGACCACGTGCTGCTGTCAGGCCCACCGGGGCTCGGCAAGACGACGCTGGCCTATCTGCTGGCGCACGAGATGGGCACCGAGGTGCGCGTCACGTCCGGCCCCGCGCTCGAGCGCAAGGGCGACCTCGCCGGCATCCTGACGTCGCTCGGCAAGGGCGACATCCTCTTCATCGACGAGATCCACCGCCTGCAGCCCGTCATCGAGGAGAGCCTCTACCCCGCGATGGAGGACTTTCGCATCGAGCTCGTCACGGGGACGGGAGCCGGCGCCCGCGCCATCCCGCTGCCCATCGAGCGCTTCACGCTGGTGGGCGCGACGACGCGCACGGGGCAGCTCGGCTCGCCGCTGCTCTCTCGCTTCGGCATCGTCGAGCCGTTCGACTTCTATACGCCCGCCGAGCTGACGACCATCGTGCGCCGATCGGCGCGCTTGCTGGGCATCCCCATCGACGACGCCGGCGCCGAGGAGCTGGGCCGCCGCGCGCGCGGCACGCCGCGCATCGCGAACCGGCTGCTCCGCCGCGTGCGCGACTTCGCCGAGGTCCGCGGCGACGGCCGCGTCACGAAGGAGCTCGCCGACTACGCCCTCGACCGCCTCGAGGTCGACGCCCTCGGCCTCGACGCAGGTGATCGCAAGATCCTGTCGACGATCATCAAGCGCTTCGACGGAGGCCCCGTGGGCATCGATTCGTTGGCGGCGTCGCTGGCCGAAGATCGCGACACGCTGGAGTTCGTCTACGAGCCCTACCTGATCCAGGAGGGCTTCCTCATCCGCACGCCCCGCGGTCGCCAGGTGACCCGTCGGGCGTACGAGCACCTCAAGGTCCCTCCGCCGGCGGCAAAGCCAGGCGGAGGCGGGCAGGGCTCGCTCTTTTAGAGCGCGAATGTCCCCAGGCCTCAGGCCCCGAAGGCGCCGAGGTCGAGCGACGACTGGAACACCGTGCGCGCCGGCCCGCGCATGCGCACGCCCGAGTCGTCGGGTGCCACGGTGATCCCGAGCGTGCCGCCCGGGAGGTGCACCAGCACCTCGCGCCCGCGCGGGAGCCGCTCTTCGATGGCGGCCGCCACCGCCGTCGCGCAGGCGCCCGTGCCGCAGGCGAGGGTTATGCCGCAGCCGCGCTCCCAGACGACCAGATCGATCTCGCTGCCACGCACGCGCGCGAGCTCGATGTTCGCGCGACGCGGGAAGGTGGGCGCCACCTCGAGCACGGGTCCGTACTTTTCGGCGAGCGTGCGCAGGTTCTCGTCGCCGTCGACGAAGATGACGGCGTGCGGGTTGCCCATCGACACGGCCGTGAAGTGAAATGTGCGATCGAGCGCGGTGATGGGCTCGCGCTTCACGCGACCGGTCCCAGCGGGCGAAAGCGGGATCTCTTCACGCGTGAAGCGCGGCCGACCCATCTCGACGGTGATGCTGTCGACGTGACCCGCCGAGGCCGTCATCTCGCAGGCGAGCAGTCCCGCGCCCGTGTCGATCTTGAGCACGGGGCGGCGCAGGGCAGGGTCGGCCTCGTAGAGGACCTTGGCGACGCAACGGATACCGTTGCCGCACATCTCGGCCTCGCTGCCGTCGGCGTTGAGAACCCGCATGCGCGCGTCGCCGTCCGCGCCCGGCAGCACCGCGAGGATGCCGTCGGCGCCGACGCCGAAGTGGCGATCGCACACGCGACGCACCACCTCGGGATCCTGCACGGCGGCCGCTTCCTTCGAAGCGGCGCGGCCGCGCAGGTCGACCACGACGAAGTCGTTGCCGAGCCCTTCGACCTTCGTGAACGGCAGCGTCGACATCCGACGCGACCCTTACTGCGCCGGCGCCGGTGCGGGTTCTTCCGACGGCGCGGGCGCGGCCGGGGCTGCCGGCGCGGCGTTCGTCTCGCCCTCACCGGCGGGCGGAGCGGCCTTCTTCTTTTTCGGCTTTGGAGCTGCCTCGCCGGCCTTCGGAGCCTCGCCTGCGGCGGGGGCCTTGGCACCCTTCGCCTTGGCGGCCGGCGCAGCAGGCTCCTTCGCCTCGGGCGTCGTGCCGAGCTTGGGCGCCGTGAGCTTCAGCTCACCGGGCTTGCCGGGGGCGGCTGCGGGAGCGGCGCCCTCGGGCAGCTCCGAAGAGTTGGGCGCGGGCTTGTCCGCCGAGCCGGTCTTCTGCGCGTTCTCGCGCGCCTTGTCGATGTCCGACTGGAGTTTCGCCGCCTTCGCGTCCTCGGCCTTCTTCTCCTGCGCCTTGCGCTCGCCGAGCTGCTGCAGGCGCTTCGAGTCCTGCTGGCTGGAGTAGTGGGCGAGCCCCAGCGACGTGACGAGGAAGACGAACGCAGTGACAGACGTCATCTTCGTGAGGAAGTTGCCGGCGCCCGACGACCCGAAGACCGTCTGGCTGCCGCCGCCACCGAAGGCGATGCCCATGCCGCCGCCCTTACCGGCCTGCAGCAGGACTGTGATGATCAGGAAGATGCACACGCAGATGTGCAGGACCGTGAGGAAAGTGACCATGACCTAGGAGCCCTCTTTTACCATGCGAACGAACGACTCGGCCTGGAGCGACGCGCCCCCGACCAGCCCACCATCGACGTCCGCCTCGCTCATGAGCGCGCGAACGTTGTCCGGCTTCATGCTGCCACCGTACAAGATGCGGAACGTCGGCGCGACCGACGGGTGCTTCGCGGCCAGACGCGCGCGGATGAAGGCGTGCACCTCTTGCGCCTGCGCCGGCGTCGCCGTGCGGCCCGTGCCGATGGCCCACACCGGCTCGTAGGCGACGAGGCAGCGCGAGAGATCGCCCGACGACACGTCGGCGATCGCGGCGTCGACCTGCGCCTGGATCCGGCCGAGGGTCTCGCCCGCGTCGCGCTCGGCCAGCGTCTCGCCCACGCAGATGATGGGGGCGAGGCCGGCGCGCAACGCCGCGCGCGTCTTGAGGTTCACGGCGGCGTCGAGCTCGCCGAACAGCTGCCGGCGCTCCGAGTGGCCGAGGATGACGTACTTGCACCCGACGTCGGCCAGCTGGGGAGCCGAGACCTCGCCCGTGAACGCGCCCTTGTCCTCGAAGTGGCAGTTCTGGGCGGCCACGGCCACCGCACCGTCCTCGAGCCGCTTGGCGACCGCGTGCAGGGCCGTGAAGCTCGGCGCGACCACGACATCGGCATTGCGCAGGGTGGAAACGCCGTTTCGCACCTCGGTCGCAAGGGCGAGCGACTCGGCGATCGAGTTGTGAAGCTTCCAGTTGCCGCAGAAGAACGGCTTGCGAGCAGGGGAGGTGGACATGGGGGTTCGACCGTACTTTCTACCTGGCTATCTGGCCATTTTGCCTAATTTGCCAACTGGCTGAATTGCGAGCTCGCTCAATTCTCGGTGGCGAGCGCCGCCAGCCCCGGGAGGGTCTTGCCCTCGAGGAACTCGAGCGACGCGCCGCCCCCCGTAGAGATGTGCGAGATCCTGTCGGCGACGCCGCTCTTGTGGACGGCCGCCACCGAGTCGCCGCCGCCGACGACGGACAGCGCTCCCGGCGCCGCGGCGATGGCCTTCGCGACGGCCATCGTGCCCGCGGCGAACGGCGCCGACTCGAAGACGCCCATCGGCCCGTTCCAGAGGATCGTCCGCGCGCGCGAGATCGCGTCGGCGAACCCACGCGCCGTCTCGGGGCCGATGTCGAGGGCCGCGAGATCCTCGGGGATCGCCATCGCCTGAACGACCCGACCCGACTCGGCCTTGATCCCGGCGCCTGCGATCGCGTCGCGCGGCAGCAGGACGTCGACGTTGGCGTCTTGGGCCCGCCTGAGGAACCCGCGCGCCACGAGAACCTTGTCCTCCTCGACGAGGGACCGCGCCATCTTGCCGCCCTTGGCCTTGAGGAAGGTGTTCGCCATCGCGCCGCCGATGAGGATCTGGTTCACGCGGCCGAGCAAGTTCTCGAGGACGCCGATCTTGTCCGAGACCTTGGCGCCGCCGATGATCGCGACGAATGGCCGCTCGACCTCGCCGAGGAGCCGGCCGAGGAACTTCACCTCACGGTCCATGAGCAAGCCCGTGCCGCGCTGGGCGACGAACCGGGTGATGCCGACCGTCGAGGCGTGCGCGCGGTGGGCCGTGCCGAAGGCGTCGTTGACATAGACGTCGGCGTAGCTCGCGAGGGCGCGCGAGAAGCCCTCGTCGTTCGCCTCCTCGAGCGAGGAGAAGCGCAGGTTCTCGAGCAGCGCGACGCCGCCGGCCGGCAGGTCGTTCACGACCTTGCGCGCGCCGTCGCCCACGGGCTCGTCGGTCAGCGAAACCTCGACGCCGAGGAGCTCGGCGAGGCGGGCCGCCGCGGGCTCGAGCGAGAGCTTCTTGTCTGGCTTGCCGTTCGGCCGGCCGAGGTGAGAGGCGAGGACGACGCGCGCGCCCTTGTCGATGGCGTACTTGATCGTCGGCAAGCTCTCGCGGATGCGCGTGTCGTCGGCGACCCCGCCCGCCGGTGTCAGCGGAACATTGAAGTCCACGCGCACGAACACGCGCCGTCCGGCGATGTCGAGCTCGGAGATCGTCTTCGTGGCCATGATTCGTTCGGTTCCGTAGCGGGCCCGTGGAACTGGTGAACGAACCCGTGCGGACAAATAAAAACGCGCCCCGTAGGGCGCGCGGAAGAATGCTCGAACAGAGAGCTAAAAGCTAGAAGAAATAGGGAGCTAGTCCAGTCGAGCGTCTTCCTTGATATCCGACGTCACGAGGCTGATGAGCTCGGTGGCGAGCGCGACGATCTGCTTCGGCTCGTAACCGTTCTGGCGCATTTCCTTGTAGATCGACTTCGAAAGGATCTTGAGCGCCTTGTCGCGGTTCGGCATCGCGGCCGGAACCGCTGCCGGGGCTTCCGTGGCTCCCGACTTCATTTGGGTGACGACTTGAGGCATTGAAACCCTCCTCCCAGAAGGTCGCGCCGTTCCATAGCATGGGATATGCCAGGGGGATGACTTTCGTAAATCATTGAAATCACAGTGGGCATCCTTCCGACGCCGCGGGAGGAGACGCGTATCTGCCTACGCACCCCTCCTGGGCCCCACTGGGGTAATCGCCAACAATCTCGCTAAATTCCGTGGGAGAATCGTTACAGGGTCGTCACGCGGGGGAGATTCCAGCTCGGCGGGGTGCGTAAAGGTCTTTGCACCAGCGCCGCCGCCCCAGAGTGGCGGACCGGCTCCGCCAGGGAACTTCGAGGAGCCTTGCGGCATCCGAGGCGGTAGAATCGCGGACTGGACTGAAATTCGCGGGGCTCAAAGTGAAACACGGAATCGAAGTCGCGCATCTCGTCAGTGGTGAGGTGGTCTCGGTTCGTGTCCTCTCGGAGCGTGCCGAGAGACGCGCCGCAGTTGCAGCCGGGACGTCGGTCCTCGCGCTGACAGGGCTCGCGGCCGCGTTCGTCGGTGTAGGGCTGGTCGTCTGCGGGCGCATCGTGCACGCCCCCAGCTTCGCCGCGGGGTGGGGGTTCGTCGCGGCTTTGATCGCGGGTCGAGCCGTCTGGCGCGCTCGGTCGCGCGCTCGCCGGTACGTCGTGGGCGTCGACATCGAAGCCGATGCGTTCGCCCCGACCGAGCAGGCCCTCGTGCGCCGGACCCGCGACGGCTACGAGTTGGGCCTGGCGCCGGGAATGCGCGGTGTCGTCGAGGGAGGTCCTGCGTCCCTCGACGTCGACACCCTCGTGAGGGCCGGCCGGACGTGGCTCCCGCTCGCGCCGGGCGCGCGCGCGCAGATCTCGATGGCGTCGACGACGTTCGTCGTGCGCGCGCGTTCGCTGGCCGAGCTCGGGCCGCCCGCGCCGCTCCCGCGACGCTTTTGGGCGCCCTTCGTTCAGCGCGCGCTCGCGCCGATCGCCGGCGCGGCCGCCATCGTGTTCTTCCATGGCGTGCCCTCGGGGGCGCTGCTCGCCGAGGCCGACATGAAGTCCGCCATCCCGGCCGACGCCACGCCGTGGGAGGTGGAGAAGCTCTTGCGCCAGGAGGCGCAGCAGCAAGCGCGCACTCTGCACGCCTGCTTCGATCCTTTGCCGCTGACCTGCCAGCACCCCGGCTACGTAGGCGTCGGCCTCTCGCTGTCGAAGGAGGGTGAGATCCGGTCGAGCTGGATCGCGCGCTCGACGTACGGCCGCGACTGCCCGGTCGAGGCGTGCATGTCGGGCGTGATCGCGACTTGGTTCTTCGAGCCGATCCCCGAACAGATGCGAATCGTCCTTCCCGTCCAGGTGCAGCGCACGGACAAGCCCTTGCCCCTGCACGCGGCCCTCGGTCCTACGTCTCAGGAGGTCCCATGAGCACTACCAACGCTGCGACATCGCACGGCGACGAGCGGGCGCGCGCGATCGCGCTGCTCGAGTCGAACCATTCGTTTCCCACCGACTACGCGCTGTCCGTGATCGCGCGCAACGCCGAGGAGGTCGCCGAACGCGTCCTGGCGGCGGCGTTCGAGGACCTCGAGGCCGAGCGGCCCGATGGCGCACACCAGACGCTTCCGTCCTCGGGCGGCAAGTACATCAGCCACCGCCTCACGATCAGGTGCCAGGACGCGGAGCAGGTTCTGCGCGTCTACGCCCGGCTGCGCGCGATCGAGGGCGTCCTGACGATCTTGTGAGCACGTCGCCCGAAGACAAGCTCGACGACGAGACCCGCGTGCTGGTGTCCGTCGCGAAGCGACAGTGGGAGCGCACGTTCGACGCGATCTCCGAGCCCCTGATGATCGTCGACGAGGGCTACGTGATCAGGCGCGCGAACCTCGCGCTCGCCGACGAGCTCGGGATCGCGATCCAGCGCGTCGTCGGCCAGAAGTGTCACGCCGTGCGCGGAGCGTCGGCGCAGCGGTTCGTCGGCAGCGGCGCCGCCGCGTGCGCCGGGTGCCCCGTGGGCGAGGCCCAGCGGCTCGGCGTGGCGTCCGATGGCGAGGTCCGCTCGGCGCACGGGCGCACGTACAAGCTGCGCGCGTTCCCGGTCGCGGGCGACGCGCAGGGCGGTGCGGCGGCCGAGAAGCTCACGGTGTGCCACTACCACGACGTCACCGACGAGCGGATCATGACCGCGGAGCTGGCCAACGCCGAGCGACTGGCCGCGATCGGCCGGCTGGCCGGCGGCGTCGCCCACGAGATCAACAATCCGCTCGGCAGCATCCTGGCGTTCGCGCAGATCATGCAGCGCGAGGTGGTGTCGGAGGGCGAGCGCAGTGAATACCTGGCCGAGATCGAGCAGAGCGCGCTGCGGTGCAAGGCGATCGTCGAGTCGCTGCTGCGATTTTCCAGGCAGGCGTCTCGCACCGAGCGGCGCAGCCTGCTGGTGAACGACGTCGTGCGCGACGCCGTCCGAGCCCTGGCGGCCCGGGAGCCCGAGCGCGCACAGCCCGCGCGCCTGTCTCTGGGCGAGCGGTTGCCGCCCGTGCTGGGCGATGCGGGGCAGCTCCAGCAGGTCGTCACGCATCTCGTGCTGAACGCCCTCGAGAGCGGCTCGCGTCGAGGTGACGTCGAGATCGTCACCTCGACGGACACCGACGACGTCACGATCGCGGTGCGCGATCGCGGCGCCGGAATCCCCGAAGCGGATCTCGCGCGCATCTACGAGCCGTTCTTCACGACCAAAGAGGAAGGCCACGGACGGGGGCTGGGCCTGGCCGTCTCGTACGCGATCGTCCGTGAGCACGGCGGCAAGATCGTGGCTCGCAACCGCGAGGACGGCGGCTCCGAGCTGACGATCAGCCTACCGGCGACGAAGTTCTAGCGCGAGCGCAGCGCGGCGTCGCCACGCGGAGGCGAGGGGCCCCCGTATCGATCGGCTCGCGAGCTCGACCCCGTCAGATCAATCCGAGCGCCACGCCCGCGAGCGGGCGACGGCGGACTCGTACGCTTCGAGCGAGGCCTGGCGGCGCGGTGAGCTCCAGCCCAGGATCTCGCCGAGGGACGCGGCGACGAGCGGCGCGGCCGCGAGGCCCTGGTCGCGCGCCTGGCGGAAGAGCGGCACGCGGCGCATGAGCACGTCCGACACCTCGCGCGCATGCTCGTGCTGGATCGCGTGGACGACCTCGGCCCAGAGGTAGGGCAGCTCGGGATCGATGCGCGAGGCGAGGGCGGGCGCGGTCGCGCGCAGCGCGAGCACGTCGAGCACGCGCGAGCCGTACGTGCGCACGAGGTGCTCGCGGACGTCGGCCGGCAGCTCGTCGCCGTCGGCTGGAAGCCGCGCGGCGGGGCCGCCGCCGGGCAGCGGCCGCGTCGCGGTGACGCAGGGACCGACGGGCTCTTCTCTGCCCTTGCCTCGCAGGATCTCGACGACGGCGTCGACCACCTGCTCGCCCATGCTCCGCAGCGTCGTGAGCTTGCCTCCCGCGATCGTCAGCAGGCCGTCGGGCTCGCGGATGAGCTCGTGCTCCCGCGAGGTCTCGGACGGCGTGCTTCCCGCGCCGGGCGCGATGAGCGGCCGCAACCCCGCGGTCGTCGCGAGCACGTCGTCGGGCCCGAGGCGAGCCGGCGGGAAGGCGTGATTCACGGCCTCGAGCAGGTACTCGACGTCGACGCGCCGCGCGCGGATCTCGTCGGAGAGCTCGGGGCCGCGATCTCGATCGCCCGACCAATCGGTGTCCGTCGTGCCGATGTACGTGCGGGGCCCGGCCGGCATGACGAAGAACAGGCGGTTGTCGCGCGGCGAGCGGAGGACGAACACGCGGCCGCCGTGGGGCAGGCGATCGGCCGGCACGAGGATGTGCACGCCCAGCGTGGGGCGCAGCCGGCGCTGCGCGCGGCGCGGCTCGAAGGCGTCCGAGAAGGGGCCGGTCGCGTTGACCACCACCTTGGCTCGCACGGAGATCGGCGGGGCCTTCCCGTCGTCGAGCACGGCGGCGCCCCGCACGTGTCCGTGACGGTCGCGGTCGAGCGCCGTGACCTGCGCGTGCGAGAGCACGATCGCGCCCGCGAGCTCGGCGTCGAGCACGTTCTCGAGGACGAGGCGCGCGTCGTCCGTCTGGCAATCGACGTAGCACTGCGCGCCTTCGAGGTGCGCGGCCCGGAGCTGGGGCGCGAGCGCATAGAGCTGGTGCGCGTCGAGGCTGCGCGACGTCGCGGGCGGCCTCCACAGGGCGAGGGCGTTGTAGAGGCGGATGCCCACGCCCTCGACGAACAGGCCCGGGCGCTCGCCGTGATAGCCGGGGAAGACGAACTCGACGGGGTGACAGAGGTGCGGCGCCGTCGTCATCAGGTTCCGCCGCTCCGTGAGCCCCTCGAAGACCAGCCGCAGATCTCCATACTGCAAATAGCGCAGCCCGCCGTGGATGAGCCGCGACGACTGGCTGGAGGTCTGGCTCGCGAAGTCGCCGGCCTCGACGAGCGCGACGCGGAGGCCGCGCGTCGCGGCGTCGCGCGCGATCCCGGCGCCCGTCGCGCCGCCGCCCACGACGAGGAGCTCCAGCTCTTCGTTCGCGAGACGCGCCAGCGCGACCGCGCGGGACGGGGGCGGGGTCATTCCTTGACGGCGATGTGGAGCTCGTCGAGCTGGCGCTTCGAGACGCCCGACGGCGCGTCGGTCATGAGGTCGGTGCCCTTCTGCGTCTTCGGGAAGGCGATGACGTCGCGGAGCGACTCGGCCCCGCAGAGCAACATGGCCAGGCGGTCGAGGCCGGCGGCGATGCCGCCGTGGGGCGGCGGCCCATACTTGAACGCCTCGAGCAGGAAGCCGAACTTCGCCTTGGCGTCCTCGTCCGAGAGGCCGAGCGCGCGGAACACGCGCGCCTGGACGTCGGAGCGGTGGATACGGATCGACCCGCCGGCGATCTCGTTGCCGTTCAGCGTGAGGTCGTACGCGCGCGCGCGCACCGACGCCGGATCGCTCTCGAGGCGCTCGAGGTCGTCGGGGTTCGGCGACGTGAAGGGGTGGTGGGCCGCCACGAGGTGACCGTCGTCGCCCTGCTCGAAGAGCGGGAAGTCCGTGACCCAGCAGAAGCGCCACACGTCCTTGGGGATGAGCTCGAGCTTGCCGGCGACGTGAAGGCGCAGGGCGCCGAGGACCGTGTTCACCAGCTTCTTGGCGCCGAACTGGAGGAAGAGAAGATCGCCTTCCTGAAGACCCGCGGCGGCGTTGATGGCGTTGCGCAGGCCGTCGGTGATGGTCTTCATGGGCGTCTGCGTCCAGGCGCCGCCGGCGCCGATGCGCGCGCGCGCGAGGCCGCCAGCACCGAAGCCCTTGGCGAACTCCTCGAGCTTGTCGAGGTCCGAGCGCGCGAGCTTGGCGGCGTGCTCGGCGGGCAAGCGCCAGCCTTTGACGATCGCGCCCGCTGCCTTGATGGACGACTGCAGGAGGCCGACGCCGCCGCCGTCGTGCTCGCGCACGAGGCTCGTCAGGTCACAGAGCGGCAGGTCGAAGCGCAGGTCCGGCTTGTCGGAGCCGTACTTGCCGATGGCCTCGGCGTACGTGAGGCGCGGCAGCGGCAGCTTCACTTCGATGCCCAGCACGTCCTTCCACAGCCCGGCGATGAGGCCCTCGATGATGCGCTGCACGTCCTCCTCGACGACGAAGCTCATCTCGAGGTCGATTTGCGTGAACTCCGGCTGGCGGTCGAGGCGGAGATCTTCGTCGCGGAAGCAGCGCACGATCTGGAAGTAGCGATCGAAGCCGGAGACCATGAAAAGTTGCTTGAAGATCTGCGGGCTCTCCGCGAGCGCGTAGAACTGCTGCGGATTGAGGCGCGAGGGCACCAGGAAGTTGCGGGCGCCGCCCGGCGTGTACTTCACCATGAAGGGCGTCTCGATCTCGGCGAAGCCGTTCTCCGAGAGGTACCGGCGCGTCGTCTGATAGATCGTCGACCGCACGAGGAAGTTCTTCTGGAGGGCAGGGCGGCGCAGGTCGAGGTAGCGGTGCTTGAGGCGCACGGACTCGCCGGCCAGTGTCTGATCGTTCACCTCGAAGGGCGGCGTCTCGGAGCGCGAGAAGATCGTGAGCTTGTCCGCCTTGATCTCGATCTCGCCCGTGGCGAGGTTGGGGTTCTTCTTGCCGCCGCGCTCGACGACGACGCCCGAGACGCCCACGCAGAACTCGTTCCTCAGCTCGCCCGCGAGCGCGAACGCCTCTGCATGATCGGGCTCGAAGGCGATCTGCGTGAGGCCAGCGCGATCGCGGAGGTCGATGAAGACGAGGCCGCCGTGATCGCGGCGCGACGCCACCCATCCGAAGAGCACGACGCGCTTGCCGGCGTCGCTGGCGCGCAGGGCGCCGCAGTCGTGGGATCGCTTCAGGTCAGTGAGGAACTCGGACATGGCCCGACACTGTATACGGAGCGCGCCCAGACCGCGAGCCCGAGCTGGCGTCGCGTCCAGCAATCGGGCACGCCTGGCGGTCCAAGATTCGCGCTTCGCGCCTCCAAGGATCGGGCTTGCGCCCTTGCGGTCGCTCACCTACCTTGGTTTCGTGAAGCTGCGCGTCCTCTATCACGGCAACTGCTTCGACGGTTGCAGCAGCGCCGGCATCTTCTCTCGCTTCTACCGCGAGCGGATCGCCCAGGGCCCCGTCGACATCGTCTACCGGCCGATGGAGCACAAGGGCGACGCGCACGCGTTCCCGCCGGACGTGTTCGACGGCGACGAGAACGCCTGCGTCGACTTTCGTTACTCGCAGGATCCGCGCCTTTCGTGGTGGTTCGATCACCACGCGTCGGCGTTCCAAGTGCCGGGCGACGAGGCGCACTTTCGCGCCGACGCCACCGGCCGCAAGTTCTACGACCCGGCCGCAAAGAGCTGTACGAAGTTTCTGGCCGACACGGTGAGCGCGAAGTTCGGCTTCGACCAGGCGCCGCTGCGCGAACTGGTCGAGTGGGCCGAGATCATCGACGGCGCGCTGTTCCCCAGCGCGAAGATGGCGGTCGAGCTGAAGGAGCCGGCGCTGCGGCTCATGACCTTCATCGAGAACAACAAGGACAACGGGACCGCCGAGCGCTTCATCGGCGACCTGGTCTCGCGCCCGCTGGCAGAAATCGCCGCCGATCCGTACGTCACGCAGCCGCTCGCGCCCGTGCTGGAGCAGCACCAGAAAAACATCGACGCGATCCGCCAGGCGGCGAAGCTCGACAAGGGCGTGGTCGCTTTCGACGTGGCGGACCACAACATCGGCGCCTTCAACAAGTTCATCACGTACTACCTCTTCCCCGAGACGCGGTATTCGGTGGGCGTCACGATGGGGGCGCGCGCCAAGATCTCCGTGGGCTCGAACCCGTGGGCGAAGGTCCCGCGCACGCACGACATCAGCAAGATCTGCGAGCGCTACGGCGGCGGCGGGCACCCGGTCGTCGGCGCGGTGTCCGTGCCGCGCAACGAGCTCGATCGCGCGCGGCAGATCGCGCGCGAGATCATCACCGAGCTGCAGACGGGCTAACGTCGTACCGGCCGCTGGCCGCCGCGGCGGCGAACGACGGGGCGGGGGCGCTTCGGCTTGGCCGGTGGCGCCTTCGGAGGCGTGGGCGGCATCGCACCGCTGGCCTTGGCCTCGAGCTTTTCGAGGCGCTCGCGCAGGCGAGCCTGCTCGCCGCGCAGACGGTCCAGCTCGTCGCGCAGCTTCGTGACCTGCTCGGCGGGGCGTGAGCCGTCACGCAGCGCGCGGATCGCGTCGCCCATGCGGCGGCGCGCGCGACCGTCCAGCTCCGCGGCCAGCGTTCGTTCGATCGCGGGGATCGCCTCGGGCATGCCCATGCGCCCCAGCGCTGCGGCGGCCTCGCCGCGCACGCGGAAGTCGGGATCGAGCAGACAGTCTTCGAGGAGCTCGCGTCCGGCGCGCGCGAACGACGTGCCCGCACAGAGCTCGGCGGTCGCCGTCACGACGGCGCGGCGCGCGAGGAACACGCCCGCGCCGTGGGGACGCCACGCGCTCTTGATGACGGCGAGGGCGCGCTCGTCGCCCGAGAACCCGAGCCCTTCGACGGCGCGCGAGCGCAGAATGTCCTGGAACGACGGCCGCCCGAAGAGCGTCGGCAGGATGTCGAGCGCGTGCGGAGAGCGCGTGCGGCCGAGCGCCAGGGCGGCCTCGGCCTCGACGAACACGCTGGCGTCTCCCTTTTGCAGGCGCGCCGCCAGGGCGCGTCCGGCGCGCTCGTCGCCGCGCCACTCGCCCAGCGCCGCGGCCGCCGCGCGCCGCACTTTCGGGTGCGCGTCGTCGAAGGCCGCGAGCAGCACCTCGCGCGCGTCATCCCGGCGCATGCGTCCGAGGGCGCGCGTCGCCGCGACGCGCACGGCCCAGAATCCGTCGCGCCGAATCGCGGCGGCGAGCGCCTCGACCGAGGCGGGCTCGACGAGCCCACCCAGCGCCGTCGCCGCGAGGGCGCGGTCGACGCCCAGGCGCGAGGCCTCGAGCTGTCGCCGCCAGAGGGCACGCGGCTTCTCCATCTTGATGGTCTTGAGGATGACGTCGCCCGGGTCGAAGACGACCTGCGCCGGGCGCGCCGGCAACCGGAACTCGAACGCGTGCGTCGCCTCGGAGATGGCGACCGGCTCGTCGCGCTCCTGGCCCTCCACCTCGAAGCGCACGAGCGTCTCGAACTTGAAGAGCGGCGCTTCGGCGGTCACCGCCTGCTTCTGCGCGATGCGCAGCGTGCCGACCTTGCGATCCTCGTCCCACTCCCACGCGCCTTCGAGCTCGGGGTGTCCGGGGCGCGCGATCCAGCGGTCGAGGAACTCGTCGAAGCTGCGGCCCGAGACTTCTTCGATGGCGCGCGCGAGGTCACGCGTCTCGACCGAGCCGCGCGCGTGCTTTCCCACGTAGTGGCGCAGCGCGCGCCAGAAGAGGTCGTCGCCCAGCGAGTGCCGCAGCATGTGCAGCACGCGGCCGCCCTTGTCGTAGAGGTGCGCGTCGAAGAGGTGAATCGGCTCGGCGTACTGGCGGCACACGACGGCGCGCTGGTAGCGCCCGGCCTCGGCCAGGTAGCCCTCCGTGTCCGAGAGCTGCTCCCAGTCGGCCTCGTCGCGGCCCTTGGCGTGCTCGCGCCACACGTACTCGAAGTAGGTCGCGAAGCCCTCGTTGAGCCAGCCCTCCGACCACTCGCGGCAGGTGACGAGATCGCCCCACCACTGGTGCGCCAGCTCGTGCGAGACCAGCCCGTCGACGTCGTGGTCCAGCGCGGCCCGCTCGTCGACCAGCGAAAGCTCGGTCAGCGTCGTCGCGCTGGTGTTCTCCATGCCGCCGAAGATGAAGTCGGGGACGGCGATCTGGCTGTACCGCTTGTGCGGGTAGGGGACGCCGATGCGCTCGGAGAAGAAGTCGATCATCGCGGGCGTGCGCGCGAAGCTGCGGCGCGCGTCGGCCTGTCGCCCGGGCGCGGAGTAGTAGTAAACGTCGACGCCCGTCTTCGGCGCCTGCTCGACGATCTCGGCGAACGGGCCGCACACGACCGTGACGAGGTAAGCCGGCTGGGGGAAGTCGAGGTGGTAGTGCCAGCGCACGCGGGCCTCTCTACCTCCTTCGGCGGGCAGCTCCTTGCGCTCGAGCAGGTCGCCGTTCGAGAGCACGAAGTTCCCCGCCGGCGCCGTGCAGATGACCTCGGTCGTGAACTTCTCGATGGGATGGTCGATGCAGGGCCAGTAGTGGCGCGAGTCGTCGTCCTGTCCCTGCGTCCAGCACTGCAGAGGCCGATCGGGGTGGCCGTCGTCGGGCCCCATGAAGTAGAGGCCACGCCGCGGGTTGCAGCGGTAGCGGATCTCGGCGCGGAACTCGACGTCGCGCGCGAACGGGCGCGCACACGTCACGCGCAGCCTCTCGCCGTCATAGTCGAACGCGGCAGGCTGTCCGTCGAGCGCGACGCTCTCGATCTCCATCTCGACGGCGTCGAGCACGAAGACGCGCAGCTCGTCGACGCGCGAGGCGAGCGTCAGCGTGGCGGCGCCCGCCAGGCGCTTGCCGGCGAGGTCGAGATCGAGCTCGAGGCGCGCGTGGACGACGCGCAGCGAGCGATCGGCCGTGAAGTTGTGCGGGGTTCCGGGGGGCGCGAAGGGATTGGCCATGGAGAGAGAAGGTCCTTCACCTTACGCGGCGCGCCCCGACACGGTCAAACGCGCTCTCTCGACGCCAGGCGGACCGCGCGACATAGTCGTGGCGTCATGGAATCCCGAGAGCCCGTCCGCCGCCGCCAGCACCTCGCGCGCGTCACGCCGCGCGAGGTCTACGACGTCATCGTCGACGTTCCGGCGTACCCGCGCCTCTTCCCCGAGATCAAAGAGGCGCGCGTGCTCTCGACGAGCGACACCCCCAAGGGGAAGGTCGTGCGCGTCGAGTTCCGCGCCCACATGGTGCTGCCGATCCGCTATGTGCTGGATCTCGTGTGCGTGGCCGACGGAGCGCAGCCGCTCACCGTCGACTGGACCTACGTCGAAGGTGAGATCGTCACCAACTCCGTGGGCGGCTGGCGCTTGTCGGCCGAGGGCGACGGCACGGCGATCGACTACACCGTGAGCCTCGAC
>DASZUD010000091.1:0-2448 GCA_035548155.1 Polyangia bacterium | reverse complement strand
CGCGCGTGCCGAGCTCGGCGGCGAGCGCCTCGATGCGATCCCGCCGGCGCGCGGCCAGCACGACGTTGGCGCCGTGAAGCGCCAGCTCGCGCGCGAGCGCCGCGCCGATGCCGCTCGAGGCGCCCGTGACGAGGACGTTCTTACCCTGGAGCACGACCAGCGACGGCGCGAGGATCAGGCCCGCTTGAGCGCTTCCAGCTCGACGCGCAGGCGCTCGTCCGTGAGGCCCTCGCGCTTGCGGCGCACGTCGAAGTAGAGCAGCACCATGCCGAGCACGGGCAGCGGCAGGCACACGAGCGTCACGAGATCGCCGACGAGAGACCCGAGGAACAGCGCCGACGCGGGGATGAAGAGGCCCGCGAGCATCTGCGCCGCCCAGCGCAAGACGCCGAGGACGATCAGCATGATCGCGACGCGCAGCCAGTCGCCGCTGACGAGATCGAGGCTGCGGCGCAGCGCCGCGCGGCCGCGCAGCCCTTCGATCAGCACGGCGGGCGACGCGAACGCGAAGAGCAGGCCCAGCACGAGGCCCGGCACGAAGAACAGCACGAAGCCGAAGGCCGTGAGGAACGCGGCCGGCACGATGGCCGTCAGCAGCGGCCACAGGCGCCGAAAGAGAAGCTGCCAGACCTCGCGCCAGTCGGCGGCGCCGCCCGTGACGCGATCGGCGACGGTGATCGTCAGCGCGCCGTTCGTGAGCGGGATGGTGATCGCGTAGATGAAGAACGTCACGAGCATGCCCAGCAAGCCGAGGACGGACGCCGTGAAGCTGCCCATGAGGGCGCTCGTGGCGGCCATGCTGCGGCGGCCCACCTCCTGCAACACGCGCGCTTGCTCGGCCTGGAGGCGATCGATGGTGGCGGCGTCGGCGTGCCGCTGATACGCCTCTTGCAGCGCGCGGCGCGACGCCTCGAGATCGTTCGCCTGCACCTCGGCGGCTTCGCGCGCCAGCGTCGTGGCCGCCAGCGTCGGCGCCGTGATGGCCGCGACGGCGCAGGACTTGACGACCGCCGCCGGCACGAACAGCACGGCGCACGTCAGCAGCAGCGCGCGCGCGTGCTTGCGATAGAGGCCCCAGGCTTCGACGAGCAGATCGTAGACGCCACGCTCCGGCGCCTTCGGCGGGCTCGCGTCGGGCGCGGCGGCGGTCGGAGCGGGCATCGCCGCTCCGGTGGTCGGACAGAAGGCCGCGCTCGCGGCGTGCGGCGCTCCACAGTGCGGGCAGGGCATGTCGGCCACGGGGCCTCCTTTGACGAGAAGGCGCCGAGCATAACCGAAGGCGGGGGCGCGTGGCAGCCGGCGCGCGTGTTAGAAACTCCCCGTGCGGCCCGACCGAGACGCAGACCGGCATCGGCGGGTTTGGTGCGCCGCGGTGCTCGCGCTGGCGCTGCTGACGGCGCGCGCGGCGCGGGCCGACGAAGGCGGCCGTCCGCGCCTCGCGGCCGCGGTGGGCGCGGGCGCGACGCTCGACGACGCGGGGCTCACGGCGACCAAGGCCGTTCCGACCTTCTTCGCGATGGGCGGCGTCGGCGTCGACTGGCCGGTGGGCTTCGAGCTGTCGGCGCTCACCTCGTCCGCCGAGGGCCGTTACGACGGCACGCCCGTGGATCGCCTGGGCCTGGACGGGTTCGGCGTCCTGCGGCCCTTCGCCTGGGAGGTCGCGGTCGGCGATCCGCGCTGGCGCGCGCGGTTCGTGCGCGCGACGGGCCTCGAGCTGGGGCTGGGCGTCGAGCACGACGCCACGACCACGCGCTCGGCGACGCGCTTCGGCCTGCACACGGGCGTGCGGTTCGAGCTGCCGCTGGGCATCCCGGGCTACTCCAGCGACCTGCGCCTCCGCTTGGCCGTGCGTCGCCTCATCGGCTTCTCGTCGCCCGTCGTTCAAGGCGTCGACGTCGGCGACACGGTCGAGATCTACACGGCTCTGGTCAGCGTGTTCTGAGGCGCGTCGTTGCAGGGCGAAGCGCGCGCCGATCGTCTGGCTCGTCTCGCCGCCCTCGGCGGGTTGCTCGTGTTCGTCGCGGGGCTCTGCCTCGGGCCGATGGCCGAGTCCGACTTGTTCTTCCGCATCGAAGCGGGGCGGCAGATCCTCGCGCGCCACGGCCTGCCCGCCGTGAACCTCTATTCGTTCACGTTCCCGGACTACCCGGACCTCGACGCGTCATGGCTCTTCGAGGTGGGCGCGGCCGCGCTGTACGCGCGCGGCGGCTTCGCCGCCATCGTCCTGGCGAAGACGGCCGTGGTCGTCGGGGCGTTCGCGGGAGCGTTCGTCGTGTGCGTGCGCCGCGGCGCCGGCGCGGCCGCGTCGGCGGCGACGCTCGCGGCGGCGGCGTTCGTCGGGCGCGAGCGCTTCGTCGAACGGCCGCACATCTTCTCCCTCCTGGGCCTCGTGCTGGTCCTCGCGGTCTCGGACGCGCTCACCGCCGACGCCCGTGACGCCCGTCCGGA
>DASZUD010000090.1:0-3761 GCA_035548155.1 Polyangia bacterium | reverse complement strand
TGGAGTGCTTCTTCCACAGCCTGAAGCGCTTCCGCGCCATCGCCACGCGCTTCGAAAAGACCGCGCGGAACTTCCTCGCACTCACCCAGGTGGCGTGCGCGTGGCTTTGGCTGGCGCCGATCTAGGGACACCCCCTAGTTCCCCCCGATGGCGTCGACGGTGGCGCAGAGCCCGCAGTCGCATAGCCAGCGGCTGCCTGGCAGGGTTGCCCCCAGCAACCTCGCGCAGTCATCGCTGGTGTCGCATTCGCGTGTGCCGCGTGCGGAAGCGCCTCCGTCGGCGCACTCGAGTGGGAGCGGTGGAGACGTGGCCGCCGGGGAGGGCTGCGCCGGGGCGGGCAGCGGATCAGAGGCGCAGGAACACAGCGCGATGGCGCCCAGCACCAGCAGGGCCGTGACCGCGCGGAGCGCGAAGTAGCAAGCAATCTGGCGCGTCACCATCGAGCAACGGCCTCTACCTACAAGGCACGTGCCACCGCGCGAAGCTCGCCGTTCCGGCGGGATTCGAGAGCTCGAAAGTTGCGGAATGCCCGGGCCTGGGCAAAGCGCAATGAAAGGCGGCCCTCGGCGAGAGAGTTTGCCTCGTTCGTCCGCGCCGTCGTGTAGTTTTCGACTTATGGGCGTCGAGACCGCGGAGGAGCGGCTGCGGCTGATCACCGAGACGATCAGCGAGGTGGTCTGGGTCGCGAAGTTCGACCTCTCTCGTTTGATCTACGTCAGCCCCGCGTACGAACGCCTGTGGGGGCGGAGCTGCCAGACCCTGTACGACGATCCGAGGTCCTTCATCGAGGCGATCCATCCCGACGATCGGGCGCGCGTGCTGCGCGACCTCGAGGCCGAGAACGAGGGCGTGCCCTTCGACCACGAGTACCGCATCATCCGCCCTGACGGGGCGCTGCGGTGGATCTGGGATCGGGGATATCCGGTGCGGACGCCGGGGGGCAAGGTCGATCGCTACGTCGGCGTAGCCCAGGACGTCACCGAGCGCAAGCGGGCCGAGGAAGAGCTGGCCTCGACGGCGCAGCGCCTCTCCCTGGTCTCGCGCGCGACGAGTGACGCGATCTGGGACTGGGACGTCGTCACGGGCAGCCTGTGGTGGAGCGACATGCACTACGACGTGCTCGGCTACGAGCGGCGCACCGTTCCGACGTACGAAGCGTGGCTGAACCGCGTCCATCCCGACGATCGCGCGCGCGTGCTGGCGAGCGTGCGGCAGGCGCTGGAGCGCGGCGACGAGACGTGGTCCGACGAGTACCGGTTCTCGCACCCGGACGGCTCGACGCGCTGGCTTCTCGATCGCGCCTATGCGCTCTACGACGATTCGGGCAAGCCGATCCGCATGGTGGGCTCGTTGCAGGACGTGACGAAGCAGCGGCAGCTCGAGCTCCAGCTCCGGCAGGCGCAGAAGGTCGAGGCGGTCGGGCAGCTCGCGGGCGGCATCGCCCACGACTTCAACAACATCCTGTCGATCGTCGTCGGGTACGCCGACCTGGTGCTCGGGAGCCTCGGCCCCGCGACCGCGGGACGAGACGAGGTCGAGGAGATCCGCAAGGCCGCGCTGCGGGGCGCGGAGCTCACGCGGCAGCTCTTGGCCTTCAGCCGGCAGCAGGTGCTGCAGCCTCGCACGACGGATCTGGCCGCGATCGTGGCCGGCATGACCCAGATGTTGAGGCGCCTCATCGGCGAGGACATCGAGCTCTCGATCGAAGGCACGGGGAGCGCGCTGGTCTGGGTGGATCCGGGCCAGATCACGCAGGTGATCCTGAACCTGGCGGTCAACGCGCGCGACGCGATGCCGCGCGGCGGGCGACTCACCATCCGGACGATGGGGGTCGTCGTCGGTGAGGACGAGGGGCGAGAGCACGTCCGCATCGCCCCCGGCAGGTACGTCGTGCTCGCCGTGAGCGATTCGGGCACGGGCATGGACGTGGCGACGCAGGCGCAGATCTTCGAACCGTATTTCACGACCAAGGAGCCGGGACGCGGCACGGGGCTGGGCCTGGCCACGGTCCAGGGCATCGTCGCGCAGAGCGGCGGCTCGATCGTCATCGTGAGCGAGATCGGCCGCGGCACGACCTTTCGGATCTACTTCCCGGAGGCGGCCGCGGGAGAGGCCGCGCGCCACGACGGAGACGGCGCGCGAGGCGCGGGCGGCGCGCGCCGGGCAGCGGGCGAGACGGTCCTGCTGGTCGAGGACGACCACGCGCTGCGCGCGATGCTGAAGGCGGTGCTGCAGCGGCAGGGGTACCGCGTGCTCGAGGCGCCGAACGGAAGGGAAGGGCTGCTCCTCAGCCAGGCCTTCGACGGACCGATCGATCTGGTCCTGACCGACGTCGTGATGCCGTACATGAGCGGCCGCGAGCTCGTCGAGCGGCTCGCCGGCACGCGGAGCGGGCTCAAGGCCATCTTCATGTCTGGGTACGCGGACGGTGTGCTCGACGAGCATGGCGTGCGCGACCGGAAGAGCAGCTTCCTGCAGAAGCCCGTGACGCCGGCCGCCCTCGTCGAGAAGGTCCGCGCGGTTCTGGCCGGCGGGCCCGCGCCGTCGCCCGCCGGGGCGAGGCCCCCCGGAACCTGATCAACGCCAGGAGAGAGCA
The DNA here is from genome assembly GCA_035548155.1 of Polyangia bacterium. GTDB lineage: Bacteria > Myxococcota_A > Polyangia > Fen-1088 > Fen-1088 > DASZFV01. The sequence continues at coordinate 1,165 of DASZUD010000090.1, read as the reverse complement.
ACGCCAGGAGAGCTCGACGCGGCGGTCCTTCGCCCACGTCGGCTGGTCCTGGCCCTTGGCGTCGAGCGCGCCGGATCCGGGCGGAAGGTTCGGGGCTGCGCGTCCTGGGCGCGGGCGTGTCGCAACGATCGCCGCACGTTGCAAGCCGAACGCCCGGCGCGACTACGTCTTCCCTTGCTTGCCGCGCCGGTAGATCGTCGACGGATCGATCTGCAGGATCTCCGCGGCGCGCGTGCGGTTGCCGCCGACGCGCTCGAGCACGAAGGCGATGTAGCGCTGCTCGAGCACGGCCAGCGGCTCGAGATCCCGCTTGATGGCGTGAATCGGGTGATCCCAGTCGCCGAGGGCGGCGCGCACGTCGTCCAGGCCCACCTCCGCTTCGTGGCCCGTGATCACCCACCGGTCGACGACGTTCTCGAGCTCGCGGACGTTGCCGGCCCACGGGTAGTCGGCGAGGATCTGCGCGACGTCGCGGTGAAAACCGCGCACGGGCGACGTGGGCGTGCGCGCGCGGCTCAGCGCCAGGAAGTGCTCGAGCAGCAGCGGGACGTCCTCGCGCCGCTCGCGCAGCGGCGGGATCTCGATGGGCACCACCTTGAGCCGGAAGTAGAGATCCTGGCGGAACCGACCTTCGCGCACCAGCGCGGGAAGGTCTCGGTTGGTCGCCGCGACGATGCGCGCGTCGATCTTCCGCGTGGTGTCGCTGCCCACCGAGCGCACCTCGCCGGTCTCGAGGATGCGCAGCAGCTTCGCCTGCAGCGCAAGCGGCATGTCGCCGATCTCGTCGAGGAGCAGCGTGCCGCCGTTCGCCTCGACGAAGAGCCCGCGGCGCGTCTGCGTCGCGCCCGTGAAAGACCCGCGCACGTGGCCGAAGAGCTCGCTCTCCAGCAGCGCCTCCGGCACGGCCGCGCAGTTGACGGCGACGAAGGGGCCGGCGGCCCGCGCGCTCTCGGCGTGGATCGCCCGCGCGACGAGCTCCTTGCCGGTGCCGGTCTCGCCGACCACGAGCACGGGCGCGCTGGACGCGGCGACCCGCTTGACGAGATCGCCGACCCGGCGCATGACCGCGCTGCGCCCCACCATGGCCCCGGGCGCCTCCGTCGCGCGCACGGTGCGGCGCAGGCGCTCGTTCTCGGAGCGGATCGTGCGGTCCCCGAGCGCGCGC
>DASZUD010000089.1:0-3058 GCA_035548155.1 Polyangia bacterium | reverse complement strand
CCGTTCCCGGTCCCCCCGTGCCCGCGTCGCCCGAGGTGCCGGCCGTCCCGGGGCCGCCCGTGCCGGCCTGGCCCTGCGCGCCGGTGCTGCCGGCCCCGCCGGAGGTGCCGGCGGCGCCCGTGCTGTTGGCGCCGCCGCCGCTCCCGCATCCGAGGGCGCAGCCCAAAAGGGCGATCGTGGTCAGAAGGCGCTTGGTCGACGTCATGGGCCTGCTCCTGGCAAGAGAGGGGGATGGAGCCCGCAGAGGTTCTTCGAAGTAGTCGCGGCATCCTACTCCACGGTCTCGACCGACCTGTGCGGCGGACACCCCAGCTTTGCGGCACCGATCTCGTGCGAAAATCGAGGAGCCCGGCCCAATTCGCTCGCCCTCATGGCGGCGCGTCACAGGAAAGTCACAACGCGCTGCTCGCGGCCCCGATATCGTCCCGCGACGTGAGCGGTGAACTCGGGTCCTCGACGCCGGCGCGAGATCTGGCGGATCCGGCGCTTTATTTCAATCGCGAGCTCTCGTGGCTCGCGTTCAACGAGCGCGTGCTGGCCGAGGCGCGCCGCGCCGAGTGGCCGCTGCTCGAGCGCGTGAAGTTCCTCGCGATCTACTTTTCGAACCTCGACGAGTTCTTCATGATCCGCGTCTCGGGCCTGCACGAGCAGCTCGAGGCCGCCCTGAAGGACACGACCCCCGATGGGCTCTCGCCGCGCGAGCAGCTCACGCGCATCGGCCAGCTCGTGCGGCAACAAGGGGACCTCGCGTCGCGGCTCTACGCCGACGATCTGTTGCCGGCGCTCGCGGCGGCGGGCCTGCACGTGCGCGACTGGCGCAGCCTCGACGCGGCGACGCAGCGGGCGGCGCGTCAGTACTTCCGGCGATCGGTGTTCCCCGTCCTCACGCCGCTGGCCGTCGATCCTGGGCACCCCTTCCCGTTCCTTTCGAACCTCTCGCTGTCGCTGGCCGTCGAGGCGCGCGATCCCGAGACGCGCGAGCGGCGATTCGCCCGCGTCAAGGTGCCCGAGAGCCTGCCGCGCTTCGTGCCGTGCGCGATCTTCGACGGCGCGCCCGCGCCCGCGCACAACGATCCGACGTCGGGCGCCCCGTCGTCGCAGCAGGAGTTCCTCCCCCTCGAGCAGCTCATCGCCGCGAACCTCGACGATCTCTTCCCCGGCATGGAGATCCTCGGCTGCTACCCGTTCCGCGTCACGCGCGACATGGACATCGACATCCTCGAGGACGAGGCGCACGACCTCCTCTCGATCGTCGACCGCGAGGTGCGCCGCCGCCGCTTCGGCGCGTGCGTGCGCCTCGAGGTGGACGTGGGCATCCCCGAGCGCATCCGGCGGCTGCTCGTCGAGAAGCTCGAGATCGACGAGGAGGACGTCTACGCGTCGTCTACCCCGCTCGGCCTTGCCTCGCTCATGTCGTTGGCGACGCTCAACAGGCCCGAGCTGCGGGACGCGCCCTTCGCGTCGCGCGTGCCCGAAGAGCTGGCCGAGGCGACCGATCTGTTCGCGACGATCCGCAGCAAGGATCGGCTGCTGCACCACCCGTACGACTCGTTCACGGTGCTGCTCGACTTCGTGCGCCGCGCGGCCGCCGACCCGCACGTGCTGGCGATCAAGATGACGCTGTACCGCGCGGGATCGAGCTCCGACCTCGTGCGCTCGCTCGTCGAGGCGGCCGAGAACGGCAAGCAGGTCGCCGTGTCGATCGAGATCAAGGCGCGCTTCGACGAGGCGAACAACATCGCGTGGGCGCGCACGCTGGAGCGTGCGGGGGCGCACGTGTTCTTCGGCCTCGCCGCGACGAAGACGCACGCGAAGGTGGCGATGGTCGTCAGGCAGGAGAGCGACGGCCTGCGTCGGTACGTCCATCTGTCGACGGGCAACTACAACGCGGCGACGGCGCGCGTCTACACCGACGTCGGGCTGCTCTCGGCGAACCCGGAGCTCGGTGAAGACGTCTCGGAGCTGTTCAACGGGTTGTCGGGCTTCTCGAAGAAGGCGCGCTATCGAAAGCTGGCCGTCGCGCCGTCGGGCCTCATCGAGGCGATCATCGCGCGCATCGAGGAGCAGGCGGCGCGGGCGCGCTCGGGCGGCCGCGGCTACGTCTTCGCGAAGATGAACGCGCTCGTCGACGTGCGCGTCATCCAGGCGCTGTACCGGGCCTCGGCGGCGGGCGTGAAGATCGATCTGTGCGTGCGCGGCGTCTGCTGCCTGCGCCCGGGCGTCCCGGGCGTCAGCGAGAACATCCGCGTGTCGTCGATCATCGGCAGGTTCCTCGAGCACGAGCGCGTCGCCGTGTTCGGGCCCGAGGGCGAGGAGCAGATGTTCTTGTCGTCGGCCGACTGGATGCCGCGCAACCTCCACCGGCGCGTCGAGGTGATGTTCCCCGTCGAGGCCCCCGCGCTGCGCGAGCAGCTGCGGCGCGAGGTGATCGAGCCTGCCGTGCGGGACACGGCGTTCGCGTACGACATGCAGCCCGACGGGACGTACGCGCGCCGCCAGCCTCGCCAGGGCGAGCCCGTGCGCGGCGCGCAGATCGAGGTGCTCGAACGCACCCTCGGCCGGCGCGTCGACGAGCCGCGCGTGCCGGCTCCGGCGGCAGCGCCGGTAGCGCCGGCAGTGGCGGCAGCGTCGGCCGCGACGGATCATCCCGTCGCGTCCGTCACCCGAGCGCCTCGGGACGTCGCGCAACCCTGACCGGCGGGCCCGAGGGTGTACGACCACCCCGTGTCATCGAGTGGAACGCAGGCGTCAGGATCGTTCACGAATTCGGACGCAGCGCGTACGATTCGGCGCGCGACGCATGGCCCTGCGCAAATTTCTGCGCTGAGCGCCGTCAGGATTGTGGTTAGGATGCCGCGCATGACGAGTGCGCTGCGGGTCTGGTCGTTGGTTTTCGTTGCGACGAGCGCCGTGGCGTGCGGCTCGGGCTCCGGCGGCGCGACCGGGGCCGCGGGCAGTGGCGGTGGCGCGGGGACGACGGGCAGCGCCGGCAGCGCGGGGACGACGGGCAGCGCCGGCAGCGCGGGGACGACGGGCAGCGCCGGCAGCGCGGGGACGA
>DASZUD010000088.1:0-53642 GCA_035548155.1 Polyangia bacterium | reverse complement strand
ATCGCGCCGTCGGCCGCGTTGCCGAGCGCCAGCGGCTCGGCCGCGCGCGTCGGCGAGAGCGCGGCCAGGCCCAATCCGACGGCGAGCGCGCCCGCCCGCGCGGGCCGCCCTCGAAGAAACCGCGAGCGCATGTCTCCGGATAGCATGACATCTGGGCTATAAGAAGCCCGACATGAGCACCCCCGAAGCCGGCGACAACGATCTTGCCGGTACCTCCGCAGGCACCGTTGCAGGCACCGTTGCGATCCTTGGCCGACCCAACGTCGGCAAGTCGACGCTCTTGAACGCGCTCGTCGGCGAGAAGCTCGCCATCGTGACGCCCAAGCCGCAGACGACGCGCAACCGCATCGTCGGCGTGTGGAACGGGCCCGAGGGCCAGATCGTCTTCGTCGACACGCCCGGCGTGCACGGCTCGAAGAAGGCGCTCAACCGCTTCATGGTCCAAGAGGCGCTCGGGACGATTGAAGCGGTGGACGCCGCGCTGCTGGTCGTCGACGCGCAGGAGCGCCGCCCGGGCAACGAAGAGCGCGAGATCCTGCGCGAGCTCAAGGCCGCGAAGAAGCCCATCGTCTTGGCGCTCAACAAGGTCGACAAGGTGAAGGACAAGACGGCGTTATTGCCGCTGCTCACCGAGTGGGAGCAGGTCGCGCCGTTCTCGGGACTGGTCCCGATCTCGGCGCTGAAGACGAAAAACCTCGCGGGCATCGTCACCGAGCTCGTGAAGCTGTTGCCGGAGGGACCGCCCCTCTACGGCCCCGACATGCTGACGGACCGCACGGAGCGGTTCCTGGCCGCCGAGCTCATCCGCGAGCAGGTCTTCCTGCTGACGCGCCAGGAGCTGCCGTACGCCGTGGCCGTCGACATCGAGTCGTGGGAAGAGCGCGCCCGCCTGGACGGCACGGCCGACGTGGTGATCGAAGCGACGATCCTCGTCGAGCGCGACACGCAGAAGGCGATCGCCGTCGGCAAGGGCGGCGCCATGATCCGCGAGATCGGCACGAAGGCGCGCGCCGAGATCACCGAGCTCCTCGGACGGCCCGCGCACCTCAAGCTGCAGGTCAAGGTGGATCCCGACTGGACGACGTCGCCCGAGGCGCTCTCGCGGCTGGGGTACCGTCCATGAAGTCGGCCAAGCCGCGGCGGCGGCCCGCGCCATCGTCGCACGACGATCCGTCGCTGCCGCTCGTCGCGCTCATCGGCCGGCCCAACGTGGGCAAGTCGTCGCTCTTCAACCGGCTCGTGGGCGGCCGCCCGGCGCTGGTCGAGGACATGCCCGGCGTCACGCGCGATCGCCGCTACGGCGTCGCCGAGTGGGGGCCGGCGCGCTTCCGCGTCGTCGACACGGGCGGCCTCGATCCCTCGGCCGAGGGCATCCTCAAGGCCATGCGGCGGCAGACGCTGCGGGCCGTCGACGAGGCGCAGGTGCTGGTGCTCGTGCTCGACGCGGTCGAGGGCGTCACCGCGGTCGACGGCGACGTCGCGCAGGCGATGCGGCGCGTGGGCAAGCCGGTCATCGTCGCGGCGAACAAGGTCGACTCGGGGAAGCGCGAGGCCGCGGCCGCCGAGATCTTCACGCTGGGCTTCCCGGAAGTGCACCTCATTTCGGCGGTGCACGGCCGCGGCACGGGCGATCTGTGCGACGCGATCGTCGCCGCGCTCGGCCCCGCGGCGCTCCGCCGCGAGAGCGCTGCGAGCGACGACGCGCTGGGCGCCGCCATCGAAGCCGCGCAGTCCGACGAAGCCGTGGGCGAAGGCGAGGGCGAAGGCGAGGACGCAGGCGAGGGCGAGGGCGAAGGCACCGCGAAAAAAGCGAATGACGCGCCCGCTGGCCCGCTGCGTCTCGCGTTCGTCGGCAAGCCCAACGTCGGCAAGTCGTCGCTCGTGAACCGCCTCCTCGGCGAGGAGCGCGTGCTCGTCCACGACATGCCGGGCACGACGCGCGATCCGATCGACACGCCGTTCCGCTTCGGCGGGCGCGAGTATGTGCTGGTCGACACGGCCGGCCTGCGCCGCCGCCGCTCGATCGACACGCTCACCGAGCACGTCGCCGCGAAGATGTCGCGCGATCAGCTCGAGCGCTGCGACGTGGCGGCGCTGGTCATCGACGCCCGCGAGGGCGCGACGGCCGAGGACGCCAAGCTCGCGAGCCTCATCGAGGCCTCGGGCCGCGCGGCGCTGCTGGTGCTGAACAAGAAGGATCTCGTGTCGCGCTCCGAGATCGACAAGAAGCTCGAGTCGACGCGCGAGCAGCTCGCGTTCATGCGCTACGCGCCCGTCGTGCTGACGTCGGCGGCCACGGGCGCCGGCGTGACGGAGATCCCCACGGCGGCGCACCGCATCCTCGGCGAAGCCTCGCGCCGCATCTCCACGGGCCAGCTCAACAAGCTGCTCGAGGACATCGTCGCGACGCACCCGCCGCCCTCGGGGCCCGCCGGGCGACACGTGCGCCTCTACTACGCCACGCAGACCGACGTGCGGCCGCCCACCTTCGTCGTCAGCACCAACCAGCCCGACGACATCGGCCCGGCGTACCTCCGCTTCCTCACGAACCAGCTGCGCAAGGCGTACGGCTTCGAAGGCACGCCCATCCGCATCGTGCTGCGCGCCCGCCGCAAGAAGCAGAAGCTGAAGCCGGCCGCGGCGAAGGACTGAGAAGAACCGAGCGCCGGGGCGCGGGACCCTCTCAGGGGCCCGAGCTAGAAAATCCAGGACAGGCGGAGGGTCAGCGAAAAGGCGAGGGGGCGCTGGCCGAACTGCATCGCGTTCGCGAAGAGGTCCGCGGGCGCGAAGATGTACTGGGCGCTGCCGCCCAACGCCCAGTGCGGCGTGACGAGGTAGTCGGCGCCCAGCCCCAGCTCGGCGCCGAACGAGGTTGCCGGAGCGCCCGGGCCGCTCCACGAGAGCAGACCCACGCTGACCTCGATGTACGGCAGGAGCCGGAGCACGTCGACCGTGTACATGAGGCCCAGCAGCGCCGTTCGCGCCTGCAGCGTCCCGGCCGGCGGGCCGTTCTTCACGGCGTCGACGGGGTACGAGACCATTCCCACCGACGCGCGCGCCGAGAACGCCTCGTGAAAGCCGTACTCGAGGTCCAAAGCGCCCGCGAAGCCCCACGGCTGGATCGGATAGCCGGTCGCGTTGCCGCCGCCGAGGCGCAGCGCCAGCTGCCACTCGTCCTCGCCCGCGGCGCGCGCCGGGCCCGCCGCCGTCATCACGACGGGCAGAACGGCCAGAAAGACCGCGAAGGGCGCGCGCCTCACGCGCGGGACTATACACGAGCCTCGCTGAGGGGCCTCCCTCTGGCAGGCGGTCAGGGACCGCCGCGAATTGACCCGAGGAGACCGCTCTGTTATCTCCACCCGGTGGCGAAACCGATCTCCAAGAAAGAGCTCAAGCAACCCGACGAGTTCGTCAGCTTCTGGACGCACGTGGGCGAGCAGGCCGGGAAGTGGGCGACCGAGTACCGTCGCCCGCTGCTGATCGCCTCGACGGCGCTCGCGACGGCGGTGATCGGCCTCATCGTGCTGACGACGGTGTCCGAGAGCCACGCCAAGAAGGCGTCGGACGAGCTGGCGCGCATCGAGCGCATCGCCACCGCCGAGCTGCGCCCCGAAGGCTCACCCGCGACGAACCCGGACGGCTCGCCGCTCGCGAACGACGGCGTCCCGCACTTCAAGACGGCCAAAGAGCGCGCCGAGGCGACGCTCAAGGAGCTGGACGCGTTCGTCGCGAGCTCGGGCAACCCGCTGCGCATGCAGGGCCGCTTCGAGCGCGGGCCGCTGCTGCTGTCGCTGGGCCGCGCCGACGAGGCCGTGAAGGCCTACGAGGACATCCTCAAGGAAGGTCCCGACGACCGCCTCCGCTTCCTCGCGCACGAGGGCCTCGGCTACGCGCAAGAGGCCAAGGGTGACCTGGCCGCCGCCGCCGCCGCGTTCGACAAGCTCACCGAGGACGCCGCCGTGTTCAAGGAGGGTGGCTTCTACAAGGAGCGCGCCGCCTTCCACAAAGCGCGGCTCGCCGAGCTGCGAGGCAACTCGGACGAGGCGAAGAAGCTCTATCGAGAGGTGCTGGACAAGAACCCCACCTCCTCGCTGCGCGACGAGATCTCGAACCGACTTGCCGTCCTCGAGCTGAAGTGACCGATCCGGGCCGCCGTCACGCGCCGCGCGCGGTGCTCGCCCGCGGCGTCGGCTGCGGATTGGTCGCGCTCGCCGTCGGGTTCGTGGCCTGCGCCACGCCGGGGCGGCCGCGCGACCCCGCCGACGCGCCGGCGCACCGCGCGGGCGTCCTGACGATCCGCTGGCGCGCGACGCTGCACGAGCACGGCTTGTTCGAGCCCGCCCCCGAGGAGTGCGCGACGGGCGCGCTCGCGCACGGGCGCGTCGTCGTCGGCTCGCGCGCGGGCGCCGTCGTGGGTGTCGACGCGGCCCAAGGGCACGTCGACTGGGCCACGACCGTCTCCGGCGGCGTCGACGGCGAGGCGCGCTTCGATCCCGAGCAGGACCAGGTTTACGTCGGCGCGGACGACGGCGCGCTGTTCGCGATCGACGCGCAGAAGGGCGGCGTCCGCTGGACGTACCGCACGAAGGGTGCCATCGAACGCCCTGCCGTGTTCGGCGGCACCGGCGCCGCGGCCGGCCTCGTCTACGGCGCCTCGGCCTCCGACCGTCTATTCGCGCTCGAGGCGGCCACGGGCAAGTGGCGCTGGGGCTACGAGCGCGAGACGCCCGAGGGCTTCACGATCCACGGCTACTCGGGCCCGCGGCTCGCGGAAGGGCGCATCTACGCGGGCTTTGCCGACGGCTTCTTGGTATCGCTCGCCGCCGGGACGGGCGAGGTGCAGTGGGCCCGCTCGCTGGCGGCGGCCTCCGACCAGTTCGTCGACGTCGACGCCACGCCCGCCATCGTCAAGGGCCCGGGGAAGGGCACGGACGTCCTCTACACGTCGTCCTATTCGGGCGGCTTCTATGCGCTGGACCCGCGCGACGGCAACGTACGCTGGCGGGTGGGCACCGAAGGCGTGGGGACCATCACGCCGTTCGACGACCGCCTCTACTTCGCGGCGCCCCGCCAGGGCCTGCACGCGACGGATCTGCAGGGCCACACCGTCTGGCGCCAGGGCCTGACCGAGGCGGGCGATCTCACCGCCCCGACCGTGCTTGGCCGCTACCTCGTGTTCTCTGGCAGCCGGGCGGGCCTCTTCATCGTCGACCGCGACTCGGGCGAGCTGCTCGAGCTCTTCAACCCGGGCCAGGGCGTCTGCGCCGCCCCCACGATCGACGCCGCGGCCCGCCGCCTCTACGTCCTCACCAACGGCGGCACCCTCTACGCCCTCGATTTTTGAATCGGGGCCGGCTCGCGCGCCGTCGCACGACGTCGTATGGGGCGAGTCCCAACCGTGTCACCGGCCCGCGCGCGCAGACCCGCTCTAAACGAACTGGAAAGAGGTCAGGCCCCGGCCGAAACGCCGCGGCCGTAGAGGCTCTCGCCCATCGCCTCGATGCGACGAACCAGCTCCTTGATGCGCCGGTTGCCGCCCGCGTCGCGCGCCTTCCACTCGACGCCGAAGCCGTTCTCACCGCCCGGGTGCCCGCGCCAAGCCACGCGCGCCGACAGGGGCATCGCCACCTCCGCGCCGGGCGGAGCGACCTTGAGCACGATGTCCGCGTCCTGGGGCAGGGGCTCGGCCGTCCGCACGAACGCACCGCCCCGACCGATGTCCAGGAGCGTCCCCGCCTTGTCCTGGAGGGCGCCAGGCACCTGCCAGGTCACGGGCAGCTCGACGGGCAGGCGCTGGTGGCGCCGCGCCATCTGCTCCGACGAATCACCCCGCGCGACGCTCACGAGGTAGTCGCGGGTCTGCGCCTCGGTCGGCAGGAACTCGATGCCGATGCCGGCCTTGGTCTTCGTGCTGTGCTTGCCGGGCCGCCGCCACACGACGGCCCCACGGAGCAGCATCGGGCTGCGCCGCTTCCCCAGGCGCACCGAAACGACGACGTTCTCACCGATCGCCAGCGGCTTGCGCGTGGGGAAGAAGATCCCGCCCTGCGCCAGATCGCCGAGATAGTGTTCGAGGAACGCCCCGCCGTTCGCGAAATGTGCTTTGAGAATGGTCATGTGGGGAAGTGAAGGAGACTGTACTATAAAGATAATAGTTCCTGTAAAGCAGATTGCGACAGTCTTGCAGACCGCTGATTTCGACTACTCCCTCCCAGCAGACCGCATCGCGGCCGTACCGGCTCAGCGACGCGACGAATCGCGCCTGCTCGTCATGCGGCGCGGCAGCGGAAATGACAATCAGCACGTGCACTTTCGAGACATCTCTCAATATCTGCCCGAACGCAGCCTCATCGTCCTCAACGACACGCGCGTCATGGCGGCGCGGCTGCACGCGCGCAAGCCGACGGGCGGCCTGGTCGAGCTCCTGCTGACCCGGAACATGTCCGCCTCGACCGGGACTCCAGGCTCCTTCGACGAAGTTTGGGAGTGCCTGGGGCGAAGCCTGGGGAGTGCCCCAGTCGGGTGTAGGCTGGAGGTCGAGGTGCCCGCCGGGACGCCGGCCGTCACGGCCACCATCATCGAACGCGGAGACGAGGGTCGGTTCGTGGTTCGTCTCGCCGGTCATGGCGCGGGGGCGCTGCTCGAGATCTTGGACGCGATCGGCGAGGTGCCGCTGCCTCCCTACATCGAGGCGGCCCGCCGCGAGGCGGGCGGCGACCCCGGCGTCGACGATCGCGATCGCTATCAGACGGTGTACGCCAGCGCGCCCGGCGCCGTGGCAGCGCCCACCGCGGGCTTGCACTTCACCGAAGAGCGCCTCGCCGAGTTGCGAGCGCTCGGGCACGAGCTCTGCACCATCACGTTGCACGTCGGCCCCGGGACGTTCCGGCCCGTGAAGGTCGACGACGCCCGCGCGCACCGCATGGACGAAGAGCGCTACGTGATCCCCGAGGCGACGGCCGACGCCCTCGCGCGGGCGCAGCGCGAGGGCAGGGCGGTGATCGCCGTCGGGACCACCGTCGTGCGCACGCTCGAGGGCTCCGCGCGCGCGAACGGGGGTGTCGTCAGGGCCGGCACCGGCGCGACCGACCTCTACATTTTGCCCGGCGACTCGTTCGCCGTCGTGACCGGCCTCATCACGAACTTCCACCTGCCCAAGTCGACGCTGCTCATGCTCGTGTGCGCGTTCGCTGGAAAGGAGCCCGTGCTGGCCACCTACGCCGACGCCGTCGCCCGTGGCTACCGCTTCTATAGCTACGGCGACGCCATGTTCATCGCGCCCGAGCCGCGCGAGGAGCACGCGCCTTGAGCGTTTTCAGGGTGGAAGCGCGGGCGGGCAGGGCGCGCGCGGGGGTTCTGGAGACGGCTCACGGCCCCGTCGAGACGCCGGTCTTCATGCCCGTGGGCACGCAGGCGACCGTGAAGGCGCTCTCGTCGGACGACGTGCGGCGCCTCGGCCCGCAGATCGTCCTCGGGAACACCTACCACCTCGCGCTGCGCCCCGGCGCCGAGCGAATCGCGGCGCTGGGCGGCCTGCACGAGTTCATGAACTGGGGCGGCGCGATCCTCACGGATTCGGGCGGCTTCCAGGTGTTCAGCCTGCGCGAGCGCTGCAAGATCGACGAGGACGGCGTCACCTTCCGCTCGCACCTCGATGGCTCGGAGCAGCGGCTGACGCCCGAACGCGCCATGCAGATCCAGCGCCTCTTGGGCAGCGACGTCGCCATGGTGTTCGATCACTGTCCGCCCTCGAACGCGCCGCGCGCCGACATCGAGGACGCGATGGCGCGCACGACGGCGTGGGCCCGGCGCTCGCTGGCCGCGCCCGCAGCGCCCGGCCAGCTTCGCTTCGGCATCGTGCAGGGCGGGACGCACCTGGATCTCCGCCGCCGGCACCTTGGCGAGCTCGTCGAGATGACGGCCAGCGGCCGCCGCTTCGACGGCCTCGCGCTGGGGGGCCTGGGCGTGGGCGAGGCGCCCGAGATCATGTACGAGGTCATCGGGGCGGTCGCGCCCGAGATGCCCGAGGATCGCCCGCGCTACCTCATGGGCGTGGGCACGCCCAAGGACATCTGGACCGGCATCCGCGCCGGCATCGACATGTTCGACTGCGTGATGCCGACGCGGAACGCGCGCAACGGCCAGCTCTTCGTGCGGGCCGGCAAGCTCAACATCTCGAACGCGCAATACCGCGACGATCCGCGCCCCGTCGAGGACGGCTGCCCCTGCGAGTGCTGCTCGCAGTACAGCCGCGCGTACCTCGCGCACCTCTTCCATGCCGAGGAGCTGCTCTACTACCGGCTCGCGAGCGTGCACAACCTGCAGCACTACCTCGACCTCGCGAGGCGAGCGCGCGAAGTGATCCGCGCGGGCGCAATCCCCGCCGAGCCGTGGTAAAGCACCACTGATGGCGAAGCGGGTCGGGGTCATCCTCTCCGGGTGCGGGCACCGCGACGGCAGCGACGTCGCAGAGGCCATGCTGGCGTTCCTCATGCTCGATCGCGCCGGCGCGAAGGTCGTCGTCGCGGCGCCGGACGCCGACCAGAAAGAGGTCGTCGATCACCTGCGCGACACCGGTGAGTCGGCGATCTCGTCGCCCGTGCCCGAGGCCAAGCTGGCGACGCCGCGCAACGCCCGCGTCGAGGCCGCGCGCCTCGCCCCGGGGCAGGTGCTGCCTTTGTCCCAGCTCGATCCGAACCGGCTCGAGGGGCTGCTGATCCCGTCGGGGCGCGGCGTCGCGACGCTCTTGTCCGACTACGCCGAGAAGGGCGCGCTGTGCACGGTCGATCCCGACCTCGCGCGCCTCATGAAGGCGCTGCTCGCCTCGAAGAAGCCGATGGGCTTCGTGGGCCTGGGCGCCGTCCTCGCCGCGCGCGTCCTCGGGCCCGTCGCGGGCGTGCGGCTCACGTTGGGATCGAAGGCGGTCGTCGCCGCCAAGCACGCCGCGATCATGGGCGCCGACGTCCGCCCGGGTGCCATCGACGACGTCATCGCCGACGAGCGGAACCGCGTCTACTCGACGCCGGGCCTCGAGGCCGAGGGCGCGCGCCTCGCGCAGGTCGCCAAAGCCATCGAGAAGCTCTCGCGCGCCCTGACGTCTGCCCCACGCCAGCAGCCGAAGCCGCCCGGCGGCCCGTCACGTCCCGTGCCCGATCGCCCTCGCTTCGAGCCGAAGCCGCCGGCGGCGCCGACCGGAGTCGATCCCGTTCGCCGCCAGCGCCCGCCGCAGTAGCTGCCGGCTAGGAATCCAAGCCGCGGTTGCGCTTGATCTGGTCGAGGACCTTCCCGTACTCGACCTCCCAGGTGGACGTGCCTTCCTGGAGGTTCTTGATGCGGCGGCGGACTTCCTCGTCCAGCTCGTCGTCGACCTGCATGTGCTTCTTCAGCACGTCGGCCATGCGCTTCCGCATCACGCCGTCCTCGACGAAGATCTCGGCGACGTGGGGCGACTGCATGAACGACTCGATCATCTGATTCGTCATCCACTCGAGGCCCTCCTCGCCGAGGCCGAAGGCCTTCTCGCCGGCGAGGGCACGCTTGATCTTGCCGAACTGCTCGTAGGGCAGGTTCTTCTTCTGAAGAATGTCCTTCGCCTTCTCGGTGATCTCCCGATCGAGGCGAATGTACTCCTTCATGACGGCCTGGACGTCCATCTCCGCCTCGGCGCGGTCGACCACCTCGATGTCGCCCGCCTCGACGAGCGCCTTGACGATCTCCGAACCGACCGACGGAATCTTCCCACTGTAAAGACGCATTCTTCTTAGGGCCTTATAGGGGCCAGGACCTTCACAGTCAAGATGACGTGACGTGGGTTGCGCGGGCGGACGACGGAAAGGGCGCCACGCGAGGTCGGGCCCATTTGTGTCATGCTCGCCGAGACGTGTTCATCCCGCTTCGCGACCACAACCCGCGGACCCGTTTTCCCGCCGTGACGGCGCTCATCGTCGCCGCGAACGTCCTCATCTTCTTGCTGACCTGGCTGGCGGGCCCCTTCGCGCAGCACGCGGTCGCGCTGTCGGGTGGCGCGATCCCGTGGGAGATCGTCCACAACGTCGACGTCTACCCTAGAGACCTCGTCGCGCTCCCGGGAACAATCTGGACGTCGATGTTCCTGCACGGCGGATGGATGCACCTCATCGGGAACATGTGGTTCCTGTGGCTCTTCGGCGACAACGTCGAGGACGCCCTCGGGCCCGTGCGGTACGTGATCTTCTACTTCGCCGTCGGCACGGTGGGCGCGCTCGCGCAGATCTTCGCGATGCCCAGCTCCACGGTTCCCATGATCGGCGCCTCGGGCGCGATCGCGGGCGCGTTGGGCGGTTACCTGCTGCTCTACCCGCGCGCCCGCATCGAGACGATGATCATGATCCCGCTCCTCTGGCCGGTGATCGACGTTCCGGCGTGGATCTTCCTGGGCCTCTGGTTCGTGGGCCAGTTCCTGCTCCCCACGGGCTCCGGCGTGGCTTGGATGGCGCACGTCGGCGGCTTCCTCGCGGGCCTCGGCCTCGTGCGGCTGCTGGCCCGCCGCGCCCCGCCGCCCCCGGTCGAGCCCGTCGCAGTGGAGTACATCCCGCCCCGTCGACGCTGGTGATTGCGCATCCTGCTTGACATGTCACGCGCGACAAGCAAGATGCTGCGCGCATCTCGACCCGAACGAAGGCGGGCTTCGCCCGCCGGAGTGAGCGCCGGGGGCGCGGGACCTCCCAGGTTCCGAATTAGTAGATAGGCGGCTTAGCTCAGCTGGTTAGAGCAGGCGTTTCATACGCGCCGGGTCCGGGGTTCGAATCCCTGAGCCGCCACAGAGGGACGGAGCAAGATGAAGAGAGTCGACAAGCCTTGGGGTCACGAGCTCATCTGGGCGGTGACGGACCGCTACGTCGGCAAGGTGCTGCACATCAAGAAGGGCGAGAAGCTCTCGCTGCAGTACCACAACAAGAAGGACGAGACGGTGATGGTGTGGACGGGGCGCATGCGCTTCGAGCACTACGCCGAGGGCCAGGCGCCCCAGCACACGGACATGGGGCCGGGCGAGGCGTTCCACGTCACGCCGGGCCTGCGTCACCGCATGATCGCGCTCGAGGACACCGACGTGTTCGAGGTCTCGACGACCGAGCTCGACGACGTGGTCCGCCTCGAGGACGCGTACGGCCGTCAGGGTACGTCGAAAGCCTGACCGCCTTGCGGCGCTCTGGCGGCTGCGGGCGCCCGTTGGCGCTTCGTACGTCGAGCAACTTGACGGCGGGAAGCCGCGCGCGCTAGATCCACCGCTTCCATGTACGATACGTCGGATATCCGCAAGGGCTTGAAGATCATGATCGACGGCTCGCCTTACACCGTCGTCGAGTTCCAGTTCGTCAAGCCGGGGAAGGGCGCGGCCTTCACGCGCACGAAGATGAAGAACCTGCTCTCGGGCGGCGTCATCGAGCGCAACTTGCGGTCGGGCGACAAGCTCGAGCCGGCGAACGTCGAGGTCAAGACGATGCAGTACCTCTACAAAGAGGCCGACGCGTTCGTCTTCATGGACACGACGACGTACGACCAGGTCAACATCCCCACGGCCACGGTGGGCGACGACGCGCAGTTCATGCCCGAGAACATCAACGTCGAGGTTCTGTTCTTCAACGATCGCGCTGTCGGCGTGACGCTGCCGAACTTCATCGAGCAGGCGATCGTCGAGACGGAGCCCGGCTTCAAGGGCGACACGTCGACCGGCGCGAGCAAGCCCGCCAAGATCGGCACGGGCGCGCAGATCAACGTTCCGCTCTTCATCAACGTCGGTGACGTCGTGAAGATCGACACGCGCACGGGCGAGTACCTCGAGCGCCTGTCCCGCGCCTAATCGCGCAGACCGACTGATCACCTTGGACGAACGAACGCGTCTCCTGGGCCGTCGCGCGGCCCTCGAGGCGCGTTCGCGCATCGTGCGCGCCTGCCGCGCCTGGTTCGAGGCCGAGGACTTCCTCGAGGTCGAGACGCCGGCGCGCGTCCGCGCTCCTGGACAGGAGATCCACCTCGACGCGATCGCGGCCGGCACGGGCGCGGGCGGGACGACGCGCTGGCTCGTGACCTCGCCCGAGTACCACATGAAGCGCCTCCTCGGCGCCGGGTTCGAGCGCATCGCGCAGATCGGCAAGGCGTGGCGGGCGGGGGAGGTGGGGCCGCACCACCAGCCCGAGTTCCTCATCGCCGAGTGGTACCGCGCCCAGGCGCCGCTCTCCCGGATCGCCGATGACTGCGAGGCGCTCGTGCACGTCGCGGCGCGCGCGGCGGGCAAGGGCAATCCGACCCTGGATCTGTCGCAGCCCTTCGAGCGCACGACGGTGCGCGAGGTCGTCCAGCGATTCGGCGGCGTCGAGCTCGCCGGCGACGAAACCGTCCCGGCGCTCGCCGCGAAGGTGCGCGCCGCGGGCGTCGACGTCACGGGCCGTGACTCGTGGGACGACTTGTTCTTCCAGCTGTGGCTCGATCGCGTCGAGTCGCACCTCGGCCGCACGCGGCCGACCTTCGTGTTCGACTGGCCGGCGCCCCTCGGCGCGCTGGCGCGCCGGCGCGAGGACGACCCGCGCCTGGTCGAGCGTTTCGAGCTCTACGCGAACGGCCTCGAGCTGGCCAACGCGTTCGGCGAGCTGACCGATCCGGAGGAGCAGCGGGCCCGCTTCGTCGCCGAGTCCGCGACCCGCGCGCGCCTGGGCAAGGCCGTCTACGAGATCGACGAGCCGTTGCTGGCGGCGTTGCCGCGCATGCCGCCCACCGCGGGCGTCGCCCTCGGAATGGATCGCCTCGTCATGCTCGTTCTGGGCGCTGCCGACATCCGCGACGTCGTCGCGTTCGCCGACGACGAAGTGTAGGCGGGCCTGGCGCCGGGCCTGCTCGGTGGGACACTTGTCCGAAGTCATGCAGGATGAACGCGTGAGCTGGCCGCGTCGGCTCCACCACGTGGACGAGGCGGAACGGCGCTTCGGCGAGCTGCCGCGGCGGCTTGCCACGGCGCTGGAGCGCAGCGATCCGGAGGCCGACCGTGCAGTCGAGGACCTCGAGGCGTTCCCTCCGGGCGAGCGCCACGCGCTCATCGAGCGCGCGCTCGGTGATTCGGCCGCGCTGGTGCCCGAGAGCCTCCGCGCGCTCATCGCCGCGGCCAGGGTCGTACCGCCGTGGCTCGACTGGGACCGCGTCGCGCGGGCGCACCAGGTTTTCACGCGCGCGGGGCTGCTCGGCGGCCTCGCGCTCGGGCTGAGCTCGCTGGTGCACGGCTACGCGGCGCCCGAGGGCAACAAGCCGCTCGCGTTCTCCGGCCGGCTCACGGAGCGGGCCGATCGACGCCTCGCCGAGACGGGCCGCTTCATCACCGCCGTGACGGAGGAGGGCGGCGTGCGGCCCGGCGCGCTCGGCTGGCGCCTCGTGCTGAAGGTCAGGCTGATGCACGCCGCCGTGCGGCGCCTCCTGCTGGCGAGCGGGCGCTGGTCCAGCGAAGCCTGGTCGTACCCGATCAACCAGCACGACATGGCGGCGACAGTCTTGCTCTTCTCGTGCGTTTTCATCGACGGCGTTCGCCACGTGGGCGTTCACGTCTCGCCGGCCGAAGCCGACGACTACCAGCACCTCTTCCGATGGGTCGGAACCCTGATCGGCGTCGAGCCCGACCTCCTGCCGACGACCTACGCCGAAGCGAAGCGGCTGGCCGAGGCGATCCACTTCATGCAAGGGCCACCCGACGCCGACTCGCGCGCGCTGGTCCAGGCGCTGCTCGAGGGACCGCTGCGCGCCGCCCGCACGCCACGGGAGATGAAGGGTGCCAGGCGCATGGTGGCCCTGTCGGCGGGGTTGTGTCGGAGCTTCGTCGGCGATCGGCTCGCCGATCAGCTCGGGCTGCCGCGCGACGCCTACCGGCACGTCGCCGCGGGCCTACGCACGACCTTCGGCCTGCTCGAGCACGTCCGCCGCGGCGTGCCGGGGATGGACCCGATCGTGCGCTTGCTCGGAGGCCGCTACTGGCGGCTCGTCGTGAGCCGCGGCCTCGGTGACGTCCCCGCGCGCTTCGAGCTGCCGGACGCCCTCGGTCGCGAGCGGCGCGCCGTGTGAGCCCTACGCGCGCTCGCGGTACCAGACGGGCTGGCGGCCCTCGAACGCGTCGATCCACTTCGCGACGTCCTCGACGTGACGCCCGGCGGGCAGGACCTCGAGATATCGTCTCAGCGCGGCGACGGCCGAGGGGGCCGCCAACGATTCGGCGTGGCGGCGCAACACGAAGAACAGCTCGTCGTCCACGGCTTCCAGGTCCAGCGCGCTCGCGCTCGCGTCCATGGACAGCGCCTTCTGGTACTCAGCGGCCGCTTCGGGAAATCGCTCCAGCGCGGCGAGCGCCTGCCCCCGATGAAAGTAGGGCTCGGGCTCGAGCGGCTCCGCGGCGATCTCGGCGGCCGCGACCGTGACCGCCTCCTCGAAGCGACCTTCCGCGCACAGCTTCTCGGACCGCAACTGACCGTAACCCATGGGCCCGCGAGGATAGCGCATCCTTGACCCCCGATCCCCTTCCTGCTATGCGTTTCCGCGGCTGGAGGCCCCTGTTCCGTGAACCAATTCCTCATCGATCTCGCGCAAGCTACCGGCGGGCAAGGCGGCGGAAGCCCGCTGACCCAGTTCGTCCCCCTGATCGCGATCTTCGCGATCTTCTACTTTCTCGTGCTGCGCCCGCAGTCGAAAAAGGCCAAAGAGCATCAGGCGATGCTCGCGGAGCTCAAGAAGGGCGACGAGGTGGTCACGTCGGGTGGCCTCATCGGCAAGATCAGCGGCATCACCGACAACGAGCTCACGCTGCAGGTGCAGGAAGGCGTCCGCGTCCGCGTGACGCGCGCCTCCGTGACGGGCCGTTACGGCGCCGCCGCTGCCGCGAAGACCGAACCGAAGGCCTCGTAAGGCCCCCACTCCGCAACCCGAACGGAAGATTTCATGGAACGCTCCTGGTGGTGGAAGGCCGCGCTCTACGGCCTTCTCATAGTTCTCGCGTGCCTCTACCTGGTCCCCACGGTGGTGCCCGAGGACAAGCAACCCAGCTTCATCAGGAACCACTTCCAGAAGCGGATCCAGCTGGGGCTCGACCTGCAGGGCGGCCTGCACCTCGTTTACGAGGTCAACGTCGACAAGGCGGTCGGCAGCAAGGTCGATCGGCTCGCCTCGGACATCGAGGACAAGCTGACCAAGGAGAAGGGCGTCAAGGACGTCACCGTCGCGCGGCGTGATCGCGACGAGATCGTCTTCACGTTCAAGAACCCGGCCGACGCCGCGAAGCTCGACGACTCGATCCTGAAGGAGCACCGCCAGGATCTCGACGTCACGAATCGTGACGCCGCCGCGGGCACGGTGACGCTGAAGCTCGATCCCAAGCAGGTCGACGAGGTGCGTGACTACGCGCTCCGCCAGGGCATCGAGACGATCCGCAACCGCGTCGACAAGTTCGGCGTGTCGGAGCCCACGATCATCAAGAAGGGCACCGACATCATCGTCGAGTTGCCCGGCCTGAAGTCGGCCGACTTCGAGCACATCAAGTCGGTGATCGGCCGCACGGCGCAGCTCGAGTTCAAGATCGTCGACGACAACGCGGACTTCTCGCGCAAGCTCGTCGAGTACCTCAAGGGCCCGGGCGCGGCCGCGACGAAAGACTCCGGCATCGAGCCCGTGCCCGAGTCGTGGACGGAGAAGGACTCGGGCAAGCAGCACGAGGACGTTTACCTGCGGGCGAAGTCGCGTGAGGCGCTCGAGAAGTTCTTCGCCTCGCTGCCGCCCGACGTGGCGGTGCCCCCGGATCACGAGATCGGCTACGAGGAGATGCAGGGCCGCTCGGACACGGGCGAGCCGACGCAGGAAAAGTACTGGCGCACGTACTACCTGCACCGCCGCGCGGCGCTGACGGGTGAGTACCTGGCCAACGCCGACCAGACGTGGGACCAGCAGACGGGCCGTCCCGAGGTCTCGTTCGAGTTCGACCGGCAGGGCGCGGCCATCTCCGAGAAGATGACCCGCGAGAACATGGGCCGGAAGATGGCCATTCTCCTCGACGACAAGATCACGAGCGCGCCGGTCATCGAGGGCGTCATCAGCTCGCGCGGCCGCATCACGCTGGGCGGCTTCGGCGATCCGTTCGCGCTGCAGCAGGAGGCCAAGGACCTGGTTGCCGTGCTGCGCTCGGGCGCGCTGCCCGCGCCGCTGCGCAAGACGTTCGAGACGCAGGTCGGCCCGACGATGGGGCGCGACGCCGTTCAAAAGGCGAAGTTCTCGATGCTCGTCGGCGCGATCGCCGTCGTCATCTTCATGGTCATCTACTACCGCCTGTCGGGGGTGATCGCCGTCATCGCGATGGTCGTCAACATGCTCTTCATGGTGGCCATCCTGGCGGGCTTCGAGGCCTCGCTCACGCTGCCAGGCATAGCCGGCCTCGTGCTGACGATCGGCATGGCCGTCGACGCGAACATCATCATCTACGAGCGCATTCGAGAAGAGCTACGGATGGGCAAGTCCGTGCGCACGGCCGTGGACTCGGGCTTCCAACGCGCGTTCTGGACGGTGTTCGACGCGCACGTCACGAACTTCGTCGCCGGCGTCGTCCTCTACTCGTACGGCTCGGGGCCGATCCGCGGCTTCGCCGTCACGTTGCTCGTGGGCATCATCACGAACCTCTTTACGTCTTACTGGTTCTCGCACTGGATGTTCGACGGCATCGTGGGCCGTCGCGGCGCCGCGCGCACAACCCTCTCGATCTAAGGACCGACGAAGATGCCGGCGCAGAACGAAAAGCAGAAGTTCTTCGAGTTCATCCACCCGGGCGCGAAACACGAGTTCATCGGGAACCAGAAGTACTGGATCGGGATGTCGATCGTCCTCGTGGCGCTGACGTTCCTCATGCTCCCGCTCAACGCGTTCGTCATCAAGAGCCGCGGGCACGCTCTGAACTGGGGCGTCGACTTCCGCGGCGGCAGCGAGATCCTGATCGAGTTCTCGAAGCAGGTCGACGCGGGGCAGGTCCGCGACGCGCTGGGAGACATCGGGCTCAAGGACGCCGAGGTCGTGAAGTACGACGACCCGACGGGCAAGAAGCAGTGGAACTTCATGGTGCGCGTCGGCGCCGTGTCCGTGATGTCGGAGGCGCAGACGAAGCAGATTCAGACGTCGCTCGCCAAAGAGGGCGCGGCTTCTCTGCAGCACGTCGACTGGTCCGAGGGCGGCGACAAGATTTACCTGCGCTACGATCGCCCGGTCGAGCCGTCGGCCATCAAGACGTCGCTGGCGTCGATCGGCGTCAACGCGAACCAGGTGCAGGCCTTCGGGCGCGCCGACGAGAACACCTACGAGGTGACGCTCGTCAGCCTCGACACCGAGATTCGCCGCGCGCTGGACGCCAAGCTCGGCGCGGGCGCCGTCGCCGCCATCCCGCAGGTCGAGTCCGTCGGCGCCAAGGCCGGCAAGCAGCTGCAGCTCGACGCCGCGCAGTCGCTGGGCGCGGCCATTCTGCTCATCCTCATTTACATCGCGTTCCGCTTCGACTTCCGCTACGGCCCGGGCACCGTCGTCGCGCTGCTCCACGACGCCGTCCTCGTCATCGGCGCGTTCGCGGTGACGTACAAGGAGTTCTCGCTCACGACGGTGGCCGCCGTGCTCACGATCATCGGGTACTCGATGAACGACACGATCGTCGTCTTCGACCGCATCCGCGAGAACGCCGCGCGCCTGCGGGACCGTCGCTTCGACCGCGTGGTCAACCAGTCGATCAACGAGACGCTGTCGCGCACGATCCTGACGAGCGCCACGGTGTTCTTGGTCACGCTGGCCATGAACGTCTGGGGCGTCGGTGTCATCCGCGACTTCGCGTTCGCGATGAACGTCGGCGTCATCGTCGGCACGTACTCGTCGATCTTCATCGCGAGCCCGATCCTGATCTGGCTCAACGACAAGTTCGTCGAGAGCCAGAAGCGGGCGCCACGCCAGCCGCGCCGGCCGAAGTCCTCGACGGACCTCGTCACGGACGAGCCCTAGCCGCCGCTCGCGGCGCTCGCTTCGTGGAAGGGGCCTGCTGGCCGCTCGCCAGGTCCTCCGCAAGGTGACCCGGGCCAGCGAGGCTGGCCCTCACCGTTCTCGGACCCGCTCGCTTCGCTCACTCCGACTCAGTCAGCCTCCTTCTACGGGCGAACGCAGGGAGCCGGCAGCGGAGAGGCGGGGGACTCGGTCGGGCCGAGCTAACGACCAAGAAAGCTCGCGTGCCCCGACGAGCGCCGTATTGGGCGAGGCCCGACTGAGTCACCGGCCCCTCCGCCCGCGACCGGAGCGAGCCCCGCGCACATCGCCGGGCGAGCGAGCAAGCGATCGTTGAGCCGAATCCCCGAACCGGATAGGGTGCGACGCCAGATGCGGCCGACAGGCTGGGAAGCCGTCACGGTGGACGATCAGGTGGTCGTCACGCTCGCGGGCGAGCTGAAGGTTCGACCGCTCACCGCGCGAATCCTCGTTGGTCGCGGGATCGGCGATGCGGCCATGGCGGCGAAGTTCCTCGCGCCGAGGCTCGCTGACATGAGGCCGCCCGAAGGCATGGCAGACCTTCCCAAGGCCGTCGAGCGGCTCGTGGCAGCGCTGACAGGGGGACAAGAGACGATCGGCGTCTTCGGCGACTACGACGTGGACGGCGTCACGACCGCGGCGGTGCTGGCGTCGACGTTCCGGGCGTTCGGCGGCAAGGTGATCGCCCGCTGCGCCAGCCGCGACGCGGGGTACGGACTCGGCCCCGACGACGTCGCGCGCTTCGCGGCGGAGGGCTGCACGGTGCTGGTCACGGGCGACTGCGGGACGAGCGACCACGACGCGCTTCGCGCGGCCCGCGAGCGCGGGATCGACGTCGTCGTCATCGACCACCATCAGCTTCCCGCGGGCGAGAGCACGGCCTACGCCCTCATCAACCCACGGCGCCCGGACGACGGCTTTCCCTTCAAGGGTCTCGCGTCGTGCGGCGTGGCCTTCTATCTGGCCGCCGCCCTGCGCTCGCGGCTGCGGGAGCGCTTCCCGGCGTTCGACCCGCGCGAGCTCCTCGACCTGGTCGCGCTCGGCACGATCGCGGACGTCGTGCCGCTGGTCGATGAGAACCGCATCCTCGTCACGCACGGCCTGCGGACGTTGAGCGCCCGCAAGCGGCCCGCGATCGCCGCGCTGGCCGCGAAGGCCGAGCTCGACGGCCCCACGATCACGGGCCACGACGTCGGGTTCCGTCTCGCGCCGCGCCTCAACGCCGCCGGCCGGCTGGGCGAGGCGCAGCTGGCGCTCGACCTGCTGCTGGCGCCCGACGCGCGCACGGCGGAGCGACTCGCCGACGAGCTCGAGGACACGAACGCCGAGCGGCAACGCATCCAGGAGCTCGTTTGGACCGAGGCGCTCGCGGCGGCCGGCGAGCACGAGACGGCGCCCGCGATCGTCGTGGGCGCGCCGGGGTGGCACCCGGGCGTGGTCGGCATCATCGCCGCGCGGCTCGTCGACAAGTACGCGCGACCCGCGATCGTGATCGGCTTCCGGGGCGAAGAAGGGCGCGGCTCCGCCCGGACGGTGCCCGGGTTCGATCTATTCGCCGCGCTGGGGCGCTCGTCAGAGCACCTCGTCCGCTTCGGCGGCCACGCGGCCGCGGCGGGCATGACCGTCACGCCGGCCAAGCTCGACGACTTCCGACGCGGCTTCTCCGCCGCGATCCACGAGCAGGCGCAGGGGCGCGTGGCCGCGGCCGTTCGGGTCGACGCCGTCGTCGGGCTGGGCGAGCTCGACGTCCCGTTCGCCGAAGAGCTCGGGCGCCTCGCGCCCTTCGGCGCCGCCAACGCCGAGCCGGTGTTCGCGCTGCGCGGCGTGACCACGCAGGCGACGCGCCGGGTGGGGCAGGGGCACCTGCAGCTGACGCTGATGGACCGCGGCGCCGTCGGAGAAGCCATCGCGTTCGGAATGGCGGATCGCGACCCTGGAACGGGCGCCGCCGTCGATCTGCTCGCGACGGCCGAGCTGGACACCTTCCGCGGCGCGCGGCGCGCCCGCCTCAAGGTTCGTCACCTCTTCCCCGCATCCAGCGGTCGCCCGGACTAGACTTTCACAGGTAGACCGAATGCCGCTCCTGCACCCATCCAAGCTGCCCCCGCCGCCCGAGCTGGGGGAGAAGACGTTCTGGGATTACTTCCCGCGCCGCAGCATGCGCCGGGTCGTGTTCCTGCTCATCGCGCTCGGCCTCGTCATCGCGCTCCAGCACTCGGGCGGCTGGTCGTTCGGCGGGCTCTTCGGCCCCGGCGACGACGCCGCCCGGCCGAACGCGCCCGTCTATCACATCAAGGTGTCGCGCCCGCCTGAGCCGAATGTGCCGGCCACCGCGCCGAAGAGCCAGCCGTGACCAGCGTCGGCGGGCCGCTCGCCTGGGGAATCTTCGGCGTCGTCGTGCTCGCGATGCTGGCCGTCGACCTCGGGATCTTCAACCGAAAGGCCCACGTCATCTCCTTCAAGGAGGCGGCGCTGTGGTCGCTGATCTGGATCTCGCTCGCGCTCGCGTTCAACGTCTTCGTCTTCTTCCGGTTCGGGCAGGAGAGCGCCCTCGAGTTCTTCCAGGCCTGGCTCATCGAGAAGGCGCTCTCGGTCGACAACCTCTTCGTCTTCCTCGCGGCATTCTCGTTCTTCGCCGTTCCCGCGCACCTCCAGCACCGGGTGCTCTTCTGGGGCATCCTCGGCGCGCTGGTCACGCGCGGCGTGTTCATCGTCGCAGGCGCGGCGCTGCTCGCGACCTTCCACTGGGTGATGTACGCCTTCGGCGCCATCCTGATCCTCACGGCGCTCCGCCTCATGTTCGGCGCCGACGAGGCGGTGCGACCCGATCAGAACCCCGTGCTGCGCCTCTTCCGGAGGCTCGTGCGCATCACGCCGGACTACGACGGCGCGCACTTCGCCGTGAGGCGCGACGGCCGCTGGTACGCGACGCCGCTGCTCATGGTGCTGGTCGTCATCGAGGCGTCCGACGTCGTGTTCGCCGTCGACTCGATCCCGGCCGTCTTCTCGGTGACGCGCGACGTGTTCATCGTCTACACGTCGAACATCTTCGCGATCTTCGGCTTGCGAGCGCTGTGCTTCCTCGTCGCCAGCATCGTGCGCCGCCTGCACTACCTCAAGCCGGGCCTCGCTCTCGTGCTGGCGTTCGTGGGCGTCAAAATGGTGCTGTCCGACAAGGTGCCGATCTCCGACCTGCTGTCCCTCGCGATCGTCGGCGGCATCATCGGGCTGTCGGCGTTCGCATCGTGGATCTTCGCGCCGAAGGAAAACGCGCCCTCGGACGCCGCGCCGCCGGGCGCGACGCGCCCCTGACCCTGCTCAAGCGGGCGGTGCGATGCCGCGCTTGGCGAGGCGGCCGAGGCCCTCGTAGGCGGCGTACTTGTAGAGCTCGGCCAGCGTGGGGAAGTTGAAGACGCTGTCGATGAACACGTCGATCGTGCCCCCCGTCGTCATCACCATCTGCCCGATGTGGATGAGCTCGGTGGCGCGATCACCGATGATGTGCACGCCGAGCAGCTTCCTCGTCGCGCGCTCGAAGAGCAGCTTGAGCGTCCCGTCCATCTCCCCGATGATCTGCCCGCGCGCGTTGTGCTCGTAGCGCGCGCGTCCCACCTCGTAGTCGACGCCCTTGGCCTTGAGCTCTTCCTCGGTGGCGCCCACCATCGAGATCTCGGGGATCGTGTAGACGCCGAACGGCGTGAGGGGCGCCACGTGCGTCTTGTACGGGATGCCGAACGCGTGGCACGCCGCCACGCGCCCTTGCTCCATCGACACCGAGGCGAGCGCGGGATTGCCCACGACGTCGCCGGCGGCGTAGATGTGCGGCTGCGACGTCTGGAACTGCGCGTTCACCGTGATGCGCCCGCGCGGGTCGACCGCGATGCCGGCCTTCTCGAGCGCGAGGCCCTTGGTGTTTCCGGCGCGGCCCGCGGAGTAGAGGACCTTGTCGACCTGCAGCACCGTGCCGCTCTTGAGCGCGAGCCGCAGCGGGCCCTTGGGGACGCGCTGGATCGACTCGACGGCGTCCCCCAGCATGACCTCCTGGCCGCCGCGCTCGAGCGCCGTCTTCATGCCGGCCGACATCTCGGCGTCGAGGCCGCCCAAAAGGTTGCCGCGCCCTTCGATGACGATGATGGCCGTGCCGAGCGCCGCGAACAGGCACGCGTACTCGCAGCCGATGACGCCGCCTCCCACGACGGCCAGCGACAGCGGGATGCGGTCCAAATCGAGGATCGTGTCGCTGTCTTCGACGTCAGGATCGTCGAAGGGAACGCCGGGCGGGCGGTGCGGCGAGCTGCCGGGCGCGACCAGGAAGTAGGGCGCCGAGAGCCGCCGCACGCCGCCGTCCGGGTGACGCACCTCCACCTCGTTCGCGCTCGTGAACGACGCCTCGCCGCGTACGACCGTGACGCCGTGCCGCTCCATGTTGCGGTTGATCTGCGTGACCTGCTGGTCGGTCACGGTGCGCAGCCGCCCCATGAGCTGGCGCAGGCTCGCGTCGCGATCCACCTCCAGCGTCATGCCGTAGAGGCGGCGCCGCTGAAAGCCCGTGAGGTACAGCGCCGTCTCGCGCAGCGTCTTCGAGGGCAGCGTGCCCGTGTGCACGCTCGCGCCGCCCAGCGCGGGCGCCTTCTCGACGAGCGCGACGCGCTTCCCGAAGTAGGCCGCCTGCGCCGCGCCCTTCTCGCCCGCGGGCCCCGAGCCGATGACGACGAGATCGAACGCGTCGGCGTCGCTCAAGCGCCGCCCCCGACCTTGCGGTGGGTGAGGCAGGGGAGGCTCGTGCGCACGCTGTCCTGGTACGCGAAATCGACGGGCGCGAGGGCGAATCCCTCGTGGTCGCCGCACTCCGCGAGCACGGCGCCCCACGGATCGATCACCATGGCGTGGCCCCAGCTCCGCCGGTTGCCGCCATGGTGGCCGAACTGCGCCGGCGCGAAGAGAAACGCCTGGTTCTCGATGGCGCGCGCGCGCAGCAGCACGCTCCAGTGATCCTTGCCCGTCTCCAGCGTGAAGGCCGACGGCACGGCCAACAGACGCGCGCCGCGCGCCGTGAGCGCGCGATAGAGCTCGGGGAAGCGCAGGTCGTAGCAGATCGTGAGGCCGAGCGGCGCCCACGGCGTCTCGGCCACCACCAGGTCGGCGCCCGGCTCGACCGTCTCCGACTCGCGAAAGCGCTTGCCGCCCGGGACGTCGACGTCGAAGAGGTGAATCTTGCGATAGACGGCGGCGACGCTGCCGTCCGCGCGCAGCAGCACGGACGTGTTCCTGATGTGCGCGGGCGTGGCGGCGCGCTCGGGGAAGCCACCCAGCAGCAGCCAAGCTTTGGTCTGGCGCGCGAGCGCCTGCATGGCGCTCAATATCGGCCCGCCCTCCCGCGCCTTGAGATCGGCAGCCGGCAGCTCTTCGGCGATGGACAGCCGGTGATCGACGTCCGAGCCGAGGTAGGCGAAGTTCTCGGGGAAGCCGATCAGCGAAGCGCCTGCCTCGGCCGCCTCCGTGGCCAGCGCGGCCGCCCGCGCGAGGTTCGTCTCGACGTCCGCCGTCGACGTCATCTGGAGCGCCGCGACCTTCAGAGAAGGGGCCATCGGCCGGCAGGTTAACACGTCCAGCATCCGGTCCGCTGCCGTCGAAAGGCAAAAAACCCTTGCCGATCAGGGTCTTATGCATGGTGGCCCAACTTGCGCCCTCAGGATCAGCGTGTTATAAGACCGTTCCTCAAAACTTACGTTGCCTCCTTCAATTAGGGTGGGCCGCGTGCCTGCCCTTTTTTGTGCCCTGAGAATTTTTGTTAGCCGTTTAGAAACAAAGAAAACACGACGCAGTCACCAGCAGGACCAGAGGAACTAACGACGGGTCGCGCCCCACCAACCAAAGCTGATGAGAAAGGACCTCAAAGATTTGTGGTTGCTGACCGAGCCCTACGTCAGGGACGCCGGCTTCGATCTGATCGAAGTCACGTTCGGGCGTGAGTCATCGGGCTGGGTGCTGCGGCTCTTCATCGATGTGCCCGCGGGACCTTCGGTCCCGCTTCAGGCAACCGCATCTGCGGTGACGGTCTCACACGACGACTGCGCCCGTGTGAGTCGGGACGTGTCAGCGGCGCTCGACGTCGCGGACTCGATTCCTCATGCGTATCAACTGGAGGTGAGCTCGCCGGGGCTTGATCGGCCCCTTCGGCGAGAAGGAGACTTCGCTCGGTTCGCGGGACAGAACGCCCGCGTCAAGATGAGCGACGAGGGGGGGGTCGAGGGGCGTCGGAACTTCTCCGGAACGATCCGCGGGGCCAAGGATGGCCACGTCGAGATCGAATGTGATGGCCGATCTTACCAGCTTCCCATCGACGGGATCGCGAAGGCGAACCTGATCCCCGACTGGGAGCACGAATTTCACCGGAGCGCTTCATGAACGACGGTGCCGCCCTCGGCCTGGTCCTCGACCAGGTCTCCAAAGACAAGAACATCGACCGCGCCGTGCTGGTCGAAACCCTCGAACAGGCCATCCTCACCGCCGCGAAACGGGCGTTCGGGATGCATCGCGAGATGGAGGCCAAGTTCAACGAGGAGACCGGCCGCGTTGATCTCTTCCAGATCATCATCATCGTCGAGCAGGTGACGCCGGGGAACGAAGGCAAGGAGGTCCCGATCGTGGACGCCGAGCGCTTCAACCTGAAGGCCGACGTCGGCGACGAGCTGCTCTTTCAGATCTTCTACGACGAGAAGGATCAGGCGCGCGCCGAGGAGCAGGACGCCAAGTACGGCGAGCTCCTGAAGCTGAACCGGGCCTGGAAGGGCTTCGGCCGCATCGCCGCGCAGACCGCCAAGCAGGTCATCCTGCAGCGCGTGCGCGAGGCCGAGCGCGACAACGTCTTCAACCAGTACAAGGACCGCAAGGGCGAGCTCATCTCGGGCATCGTGCGGCGGTTCGAGCGCGGCAACATCATCGTCGACCTGGGCGGCGCCGAGGCGCTGCTGCCCGTGCGCGATCAGGTGCCGCGCGAGTCGTTCCGCGCCGGCGACCGCATCGTCGCGTTCGTCGTCGACATCGACAAGGGCGCGCGCGGCCCGCAGATCATCCTGTCGCGCACGCACAAGGGCCTGCTCGAGAAGCTGTTCGAGATGGAGGTCCCGGAGATCTACGAGAAGATCGTGCGCATCGAGGCCTCGGCCCGCGAGGCGGGCGCGCGGTCGAAGATCGCCGTCAGCTCGCGCGATCGCGACGTGGACCCCGTGGGCGCCTGTGTCGGCATGAAGGGCTCGCGCGTTCAGGCCGTCGTGCAGGAGCTCCGCGGCGAGAAGATCGACATCGTCCCGTACGACAGCGATCCGGCGAAGTTCGTGTGCAACGCCATCGCGCCCGCCGAGGTCGCGCGCGTCCTCATCGACGCCGGCTCGCACACGATGGAGCTCATCGTCCCCGACGACAAGCTGTCGCTGGCCATCGGCAAGAAGGGCCAGAACGTGCGCCTCGCGTCGCAGCTCACGGGCTGGCGCATCGACATCCACTCGGAGACGAAGGTCCGCGAGATGGAGGCGCGTTCGAAGCAGTCGCTGGCCAGCATCGAGGGCGTGAGCGCCGAGCTGGCCGAGACGTTCTACCGCGAAGGCTGGCGCTCGGCGGCCGAGATCGCGGGCGCGAAGCCGGACGAGATCGCCGGCGTGGCGGGCGTCGCGGGCGCGGACGCCGCGAAGGTCATCATCTCTGCGGCCTCGAAGGCCGCCGAGATCGAGCGCGTGCGCTACGCCGAGGAAGCCGCGCGCGCGGCGCGCGAGGCGGCGGCGCTCGCCGAGGCCGAGGTCTCGGGCGCGGCGGGATCTCCGCCGGCCGAGGGCGGCCC
Source organism: Polyangia bacterium (assembly GCA_035548155.1). Lineage (GTDB taxonomy): Bacteria > Myxococcota_A > Polyangia > Fen-1088 > Fen-1088 > DASZFV01. The sequence goes on along the minus strand of DASZUD010000088.1, from coordinate 27,763 downwards.
CGGCGGACACGGCTCGGAGGCCCGCTGAGATCGATGAAGGTACTGGCGCTTCGATATGATCAGCCCGGAGAGGCAGCGCTCGCTGGAGCCGACGCGGACGTGCGTCGGCTGCCGGCGTCTCGCGCCTGTCTCGACGCTCGCGCGGCTCGCGCTGCGCGACGGCGTGCTCGTGCTCTGGGGCGCGGGGCGCTCGAGGCCGAGAGGGCGGGGCGCCTCGCTCCATCCGGACGCAGCTTGCTTGCGCGCGGCGCTCAAGCAGGGAGCGTTCGCGCGCGCCTTTCGGGGCCGCGTCGAGCGGTTCGACGAAGCCGAATTTTTGCAGCAGCTCACCGCGGCCACGGCCGCTTTGCGCAGTAGGAATAGGGAAAGCTCATGATCGGAAGCGGAAACACCACCGAAGCCCCCACGGGTCCGCGCGTTCGTATTTACGAGCTCGCCAAGGAGCTGTCCCTCGGCCACAAGGAGATGGTCGCCAAGGTGCGCTCGCTCGGCATCGAGGTCGCGAACCACATGTCGCACCTCGACCCGGCCGACGTCGATCGCGTCCGGCGCGCCGTCACGCGTGAGCGCAAGGAGAGCACGACCGAGGAGCGACTCAACGACACGGTCATTCGCCGACGGTCGAAGTCGGTGCCCGGACCGGCCCCCACCGCCAAGCCCGCCGCGCCGGCTCCCGTGGCCGCGAAGCCAGCGCCTGCCGTGGTCCGCGAGGCCGTCGTCGAGCCGCCGCCCCCGCCGCCTGCGCCGGTCCGGGTCGTCGAAACCAAGGTCGAGGCCAAGGCCGAGGTCAAGGAAGCGCCTGCGCCGGCATCGGTCGTCGAGCCCAAGGTCGAGGTCAAGGAAGCTCCCGCGCCCGAGCCCGCCAAGCCGGCGGCGGCCGCGGCGGCCCCTGTCGTCGCCAAGGCGCCGGCTCCCGCGCCGGTCGTCGAGGTGAAGGTGGAACGCAAAGAGGAGCCCGCGCCGGCTCCCGCGCCCGCGGCCCCGAAGGCCGCCGCGCCCGAGGTTGCGCCTCAGGCGCCGCCCGCGGCCCCCGCGCCGGTCATCCGCACGATCCCGCAGGCCCAGATCACGGGCTCTGCCGCGACGGGCGCCTTCATCCATCTGCCCGGGTTGGCCCCGCGCGGTGAGGCCGGTGCGCCGCGCATCGAGATCCGAGATCGCGACGCCGAGCAGCGCGCACGCGGTGGTCTGATGAACCGCCCCGGCGGTGGCCCCGGCGGCCGCTTCCAACGCCCCGGCGGTGGTCCCGGCGGTGGTCCCGGCAACCGCTACGGCGGTCCGCCGCGCAAGAAGGTCGCGGCTGCCGGCAAGAAGCTCAAGCAGACGCAGATCACGACGCCCGCCGAGCACAAGCGCGTCATCCGCATGGGCGACACGATCTCGGTGTCGGATCTCGCCCAGAAGATGGCGATCAAGGGCAAGGAGATCATCAAGAAGCTCTGGGCGCTCGGCATGATGGGCGTCAACATCAATCAGGACGTCGACCTCGACACCGCGACGCTGATCGCGACGGAGTTCGGCTACCAGGTCGAGTCGACGGCGTTCAACGAGGAGTCGGTCCTCACGGGCAACGAGCAGCCGGACAACCCGGAAGATCTCCTCCCGCGCGCGCCCGTCGTCACGATCATGGGCCACGTCGACCACGGCAAGACGTCGCTGCTCGACGCGATCCGCAAGGCGAACGTCGCCGCGGGCGAGGCGGGCGGCATCACCCAGCACATCGGCGCCTACAAGGTGTCGAGCGAGCGCGGGGACGTCGTGTTCCTCGACACGCCCGGCCACGAAGCGTTCACGGCCATGCGCGCCCGCGGCGCCCAGATGACGGACATCGTCGTCCTCGTCGTCGCGGCCGACGACGGCCCCATGCCGCAGACGATCGAGGCCATCAACCACGCCAAGGAGGCGGGGGTCCCGATCGTCGTCGCCATCAACAAGATCGACAAGCCGGGCGCGAACCCGGACCAGATCCGCAACAAGCTGTCCGAGCACGGGCTCGTCTCGGAAGAGTGGGGCGGCGACACGATCTTCGTCCCGGTCTCGGCGAAGACGAAGGAAGGCATCGACAAGCTGCTCGAGATGCTCGCCCTCCAGTCCGAGGTGCTCGAGCTGCGCGCCAACCCGAACAAGGCGGCGCGCGGCCACGTCGTCGAGGCCCGCCTCGACCGCGCTCGCGGCCCCGTCTCGACGATCCTCGTCGAGGAGGGCACGCTGAAGATCGGCGACCTGCTCGTCGCCGGCGAGTACTCGGGGAAGATCCGCGCCATGCTGGGCGACAAGGGTCAGAACATCACCGAGGCTGGCCCGTCGACGCCGGTCGAGATCCTCGGTCTCGACGGGGTCCCCGACGCGGGCGAGCTCTTCAACGTCGTCGCGGACGAGAAGGCCGCGAAGTCGCTCGTCGAGCACCGCCACGACGCGCGCCGCAAGAAGGAGCTGGCTGGCTCGGCCAACCGCGTCTCCCTCGAGAACATCCTCGACAAGATCAAGTCGGGCGACGTCAAAGAGGTCAAGGTCGTGCTCAAGGCCGACGTGCAGGGCTCGATCGAAGCGATCGCGAACGCCCTCACGAAGCTCTCGACGAACACGGTCGGCGTCAACGTCATCTCCTCGGGCGTGGGCGGCATCACCGAGTCGGACGTCAGCCTCGCGAAGGCCTCGGCCGCCATCGTCATCGGCTTCAACGTCCGCCCGGCGGGCAAGGCCGCTCAGCTCGCCGAGCAGGAGGGCGTGGACATCAAGCTGTACCAGGTCATTTACGACGCCATCGACGACGTCAAGAAGGCCATGGTCGGCATGCTGGCCCCGATCTCTCGCGAGAAAATCCTGGGCAAGGTCGAGATTCGCCAGGTCTTCAACATCCCCAAGGCCGGCACGATTGGCGGCGCCTTCGTCCTCGAGGGCAAGATCACGCGCAAGGCGCAGCTGCGCCTCGTCCGCGACTCGGTCGTGCTCTACACGGGCAAGGTCGGCTCCCTGCGCCGGTTCAAGGACGACGCCAGCGAGGTCGCCCAGGGATACGAGTGCGGCGTCTCGATCGAAGGCTACCAGGACCTGCGCGAGGGCGACATCATCGAGGCCTTCGAGCTCGAGACGATTGCCCCCACGCTCGAGAATCCGACGGGCAAGTAAGACCGTCTTCGGAGCCTGATGACCGTCGGCATTGCTCGCGTCACGTTGTTCGTCGCGGGCAGCCACTCCCTCAAGGAGAAGCGGACGGTCATCCGGCGCGTGAAGGATCTCGTGCAGCAGAAGTTCAACGCCTCGATCGCCGAGGTCGGCGAAAACGACGTGTGGCAGCGGGCCGTCTTGGGGCTGGCGCTCGTGGGAAACGAGCGGCGCTTCGTCGAGTCTCAGCTCGACGAGGTGCTCTCGTTCATCCGGAGCAAGGCCGAGGTGCTCGACGAGACGAAGGAGCTGCAGACCTTCAGCGACGCCGATCCGCTGTCGGTGGGCGAGCCGCCGTACAAGCACTGGGAACCGGAGCGCTAGCGTGAGCCAACGTCTCGAACGTGTCGCCGGAGAGGTCCGCGCCGTCCTGGGCGAGGTGCTCGCGCGCGACGAGATCAAAGATCCCCGCGTGCGGGGCGTGGGGCTCATCACCGTGACGCACGTGCGTGTCTCGGGCGATCTGAGGCACGCCAGGGCGATGTTCACCGTCCACGGCCTCGACGAGGCCGGCCTCGAGCGCGTGCGCGCGGGTCTCGATCACGCGAGCGGCTACTTTCGCCACGCGATCGCGCGGCGGCTTCGCACGAAGGTGTCGCCGGCGGTCACCTTCGAGGTGGACCGGGTCTTCGATCAGGCGACCCGCGTCGAGTCGCTGCTCCGCGAGTTGGAGACGGGCGGAGGCCGCGGCGAAGAGCCCGGTCCGGACGACGACGTCGAGAAGTAGCCCGATGGCGGCCGCGCAGCGCCTCGCCGACGGCGTGCTCGTCGTCGACAAGCCCTCCGGACGCACCTCGTTCGACGTCGTGCGACGCATCAAGCGCGCCGCTCGCCTGTCGCGCGTCGGCCACGGCGGCACGCTGGACCCGCTCGCGTCGGGCGTCCTGCCCATCTGCGTGGGAGAGGGGACGAAGCTCGCGGCGTTCCTCCTCGACGCGGACAAAGAGTACGAGGTGACGATTCGCCTCGGCATCGAGACGGATACGTACGACGCGGAGGGGACCGTCACGGCGCGCCATGACGCCGCCGGCATCGACGAGGAGCGCGTGCGCGCCGCCCTCGGCGCCTTCACGGGCACGCTCGAGCAGCGGCCGCCCATCTATTCGGCGCTCAAGCGCGACGGCCGGCCGCTCTACGATTACGCGCGCGCAGGCGAGGAGGTCGAGATCGTGCCGCGCGCCGTCGTCGTCTACGACCTGGCGCTGACGCGCTTCGGCGGGCCCGAGGCGGTCGAGCTGCGGGTCCGTTGTTCGAAGGGGACCTACGTGCGCTCACTGGCCTTCGACCTCGGCCGCGCCCTCGGCGTGGGAGGCCACGTCACGGCGCTCCGTCGGACGCGCTCGGGCCCGTTCGGGCTCGTGGGCGCCCGGCCCCTCGACCAGATCCTCGCCGACCTCGCGGAGGAGCGGGATCGCGAGATTCGAGTCATCACCCCGGCCGACGCGCTCTCACACTTGCCGCGCTGCACGGTCGACGCGGCCCACGCCCGCATGTTGGAGCAGGGAAAGCGCGTGCCCTGGGAGTCGCTCGGCGCGCCCGCGGGGCGGGTGCGCATCGTTCGAACGGATGGCCGCCTCCTCGCCGTGGCCGAGCCGCGCGAGGACGGGACGGTACGAACGCTGCGAGTCTTCGGGGTCGGACCGGGGCGAGAAAATGTCCACGCGCCGGCGCAGGAAGTGCATTGAATTCGTGCGGATTCGTTGACTCCTCAAACCTTTTCTGGGATGTTTCCCGCACTCAAAGCCCAGTACGCCAAGAGAAAAAGCAAAGAGAGATAGACATCATGGCCCTCGCAGCAGAACGCAAGTCCGCAGTCGTCCAGAAGTTCGCCCGCCAGCCTGGTGACACCGGCTCCGCCGAGGTCCAGATCGCGCTGCTTTCCGAGCGGATCACGTACCTCACCGAGCACTTCAAGGTTCACGCGAAGGATCACCACTCGCGCCGCGGCCTGCTCATGCTCGTCGGCAAGCGCCGCCGCATGCTGGACTACCTCAAGTCCAAGAACCTCGACCGCTACCGGTCGGTCATCCAGTCGCTCGGCATCCGCAAGTAAGTCGCTTCAGCCCCGGCGCGCAGCGGACGGCGCTTCGTCGCCGCCGCGCGCCTGTTCTGGCCGGCGCGCGTCCGTGCGCGCCGCCACTTCGGCTGCGGTGCCGGTCTTCATCCTTTCTCTCTCCGCTCTAGGTCGAAGCCCCATGGGTTCCCTCGAGCGGTGGGAAAAGGGACGAATCGGACGCCGCCGCCTCCTCGCACAAAGGAGACAGCATGTTCGTACGTGAAGGAGTCAATTTCGGCGGCAAGGAGCTCACGATCGAGACCGGCCGCATGGCGAAGCAGGCCGACGGCTCCGTCGTCGTTCGCTACGGCGATACGATGGTGCTCGTGACGGCGGTCGCCGCCAGCAACGTCCGGCCCGGCGTGGATTTCATGCCGCTCACGGTCGACTACCTCGAGAAGACCTCGGCGGCCGGCCGCATCCCCGGCGGCTACTTCAAGCGTGAAGGCCGCATGACGGAGGCCGAGGTGCTGACCTCGCGCATCATCGATCGTCCGAGCAGGCCGTTGTTCCCCAAGGGCTGGCGCTTCGACACGCAGGTCATCGCGATGGTCGTCTCGACCGACCGCGAGAACGCCTCGGACGTGCTCGCGATGGTGGGCGCCTCGTGCGCGCTGCACATCAGCGACATCCCCTGGGACGGCCCCTATGCCGGCGTCCGCGTCGGCCGCGTGAACGGCCAGTTCGTGATCAACCCCACCTTCGCGCAGCGCGAGCAGGCGGATCTGGACCTGGTCGTCGCCGCCAACCGCGACGCGATCGTCATGGTCGAGGGCAGCGCCGCCGAGGTGAGCGAGGACGTCATCGTCGACGCCCTCATGTTCGCGCACAAGGAGGCGCAGGCGCTCCTCGACCTTCAGGAGAAGCTGCGCGCCGCCGTGGGCCGCGCCAAGCGCGAGTTCACGCCGCCGCAGAAGGACCCGGCGATCGTCCAGCGCGTCGCGGAGGTGGCGGGCCAGAAGATCTCGGCCGCCATGGCGATCCGCGACAAGCACGAGCGCTACGGCGCGCTCGATGCGGCGGGCGCCCAGACGATCGATGCGCTCCTGCCCGAGTTCGTCGATCGCGGCGCGGAGATCAAGGAAGCCTACGAGTCGGCCAAGAAGAAGCATTTGCGCGAGCTCGTGCTCGACACGCAGCGCCGCATCGACGGCCGTGGCACGGCCGACATCCGCCAGATCACCTGCGAGGTGGGCGTGCTGCCGCGCCCGCACGGCTCGTCGCTCTTCACGCGCGGTGAGACGCAGGCCCTCGTGACCGTGACCCTCGGCACCAGCCAGGACACGCAGCACATCGAGGGCATCACGGGCGACATCGAGAAGCGCTTCTTGCTGCACTACAACTTCCCGCCGTTCTCGACGGGTGAGACGAAGCCGCTCCGTGGCGCGAGCCGCCGCGAGACGGGCCACGGCCACCTGGCCGAGCGCGCGCTCGCCCGCATGATCCCGGCCGAGAAGGACTTCCCCTACGTCGTCCGCATCGTCTCGGAGATCCTCGAGTCGAACGGCAGCTCGTCGATGGCCTCCGTGTGCGGTGGCACGCTGGCGCTCATGGACGCGGGCATCCCGATCAAGGCCCCGGTCGCCGGCATCGCCATGGGCCTCATCAAGGAGGGCGACCGCCTGGCCGTCCTCTCGGACATCCTGGGCGACGAGGATCACCTCGGCGACATGGACTTCAAGATCTGCGGCACGAAGACCGGCGTCACGGCCGTTCAGATGGACATCAAGATCGACGGTCTCACGCGTGAAATTCTCGACACGGCCCTGCGCCAGGCGAAGGAAGGCCGCTTCCACATCCTCGGCAAGATGGCCGAGGCGCTCTCGGCGCCGCGCCCGGAGATGTCGATGTTCGCGCCGCGCATCCACACGCTGCGCGTGAAGCCCGACCAGATCCGCGAGATCATCGGCCCCGGCGGCAAGACCATCCGCGGCATCACGGCGCAGACGGGCGTGGCCATCGAGGTTCAGGACGACGGCACCGTGCTCATCGCCTCGCCCGACGGCATCGCCGTGAAGAAGGCCATCGACATCATCAAGGGCCTCACGACGGAGCCCGAGGTGGGCGAGTACTACCTGGGCGTCGTCAAGCGCCTCGCCGAGTTCGGCGCGTTCGTCGAGATCCTGCCGGGCACGGACGGCCTCGTGCACATCAGCGAGCTCGATCAGAAGCGCGTACAGACGGTTCAGGACGTCTGCAAAGAGGGCGACGAGATGCTCGTCAAGGTCATCGCGATCGACCGTGCGACCGGCAAGATTCGCCTCTCGCGCCGCGCGACGATCGGCGAGAACCCCGAGGTCGTCCACAACTTCCGCGCCGTCGCTTCTTGAGATCGGGGCCATCGCCCAGCGCCGTGAGCGCTGGCGGGCTCGGCGAACGTTAGCTCGAGCCTCTGCGTCTCCGCATGCCCGCTGGTTGGCGCGGCAAAACCGCCAACCAGCCCAAGACAGGCCTTCCCGCGGCGCTTGGCGGCGCGGTAGAAGGGCTCACGATGTCGACTTCGAGCGCGCCCAAGGTTCGGTTCCAGAAGGTCCGGCCGGGCGCGCTCGCGCCGAGGTACATGTCGACGGGCGCGGCCGGGCTGGATTTGGCCAGCGCGGCGGACGAGCCAATCACGCTCGCGCCTGGAGGCCGTGTCGCCGTCCCGACCGGGCTTGCCTTCGAGATCCCCCACGGCTTCGAGGGACAGGTGCGGCCCAGGTCGGGGCTGGCGCGCAAGTACGGCATCACGCTCACGAACGCGCCGGGAACGATCGACAGCGACTACCGCGGCGAGGTGCAGGTGTTGCTCGTCAACCTGGGCGATGCGCCGCACGTGATTCAGCCCGGCGATCGCGTCGCGCAGCTCGTGATCGCGCCGGTGACGATCGCCGAGCTCGAAGAGGCGACGGAGCTGTCGGACACCGCGCGCGGTGCGGGCGGCTTCGGGCACACGGGCTGAGCGCCGCCGCGGCCCGGGTTCATTGGTCGGCGTCGTTTCGCACCGTCGTCGTTCACTTCGTCGTCGTTCACTCGTCGCCTGCTGCATCGTCGCCTTTCGCTTCGTCGCCTGAAGCTGCGCCTTGATCTGCTCGAGGTTGAGGCTGGCCGACTCTGCATCGCGTCGGTCACCATCCCGCGTCTCCGAGGGCCCGTGGCCACGGGGCCCGGCGGGGCAATGCGGCGCCGCCGCGCGGACCGCGCGAGATTCACTTGATCGCCCGGCGGCCTTGTGAATAAGTATTCACGAAATGAATAAATCGATTCGGGTGGGCATCGTCGGCGTTTCCGGCTACTCGGGGATGGAGACAGCCCGCGTCGTCGCGTCGCACCCCGCCTTCGTCCTCGCGGCGGCCGTGAGCGACAAGTGGGCGGGGACCGCGGTGGGTGACCACCTGCCGCTCCCGGGTGCGACCGCGACCGTACGCGTCGTCAAGCAGGCCGAGGCGCAGTCGACGTTCGCGGGCCTCGAGCTCGTCTTCCTGTGCACGCCGGCAGAGGTCTCGATCGCGCTCGCGCCCGAGGCGTTGCGCGCGGGCGCGCGCGTCGTGGACCTGTCGGGCGGCTTTCGCCTCGCTCCCGAGCTCTACCCGCGCTGGTATGGGTTCGAGCACCCCCGGCCGGATCTGCTGGCCGCGGCCGTCTATTCGATGCCAGAGGCGGCCTCGTCCGGAATCGTCAAGGGCGCGCACCTCGTGTCGAACCCCGGCTGCTACGCGACGGCCAGCACCCTCGGCGTGCTGGCGCTGTTGCGCGGCGGCGTCATCGACGCGCAGGGGATCGTCATCGACGCGAAGAGCGGCACGACCGGCGCCGGGAAGAAGGCCAGCGAGGACTTCTCGTTCTCCGAGGTCGACGGCGACTTTCGCGCGTATCGCGTCCTCAGGCATCAGCACACGCCCGAGATCGAGCGCGCGCTCGGCCTCGCGGGCCACGCGCCCAGCCCCGTGACCTTCACGTCGCACCTCCTGCCGACGCGCCGGGGGATCCTCGCGACGATCTACGGGCGCCTCAAGCCCGGCAAGACGGGCGCGGACGCCGCCGCGGCCGTGGCGGCGTTCGTCGAGGGCAAGCCGTTCCTGCGCGCGACGAAGCCGGAGGGCGTGCGCTTGCACCCGATCGTCGGCACGAACCGCGTGCTCCTCGGCGCCGACGCCGATCCCGAGCGCGGCGTCGCCGTGTGCTTCGCAGCCATCGACAACCTCGTCAAAGGCGCGGCCGGCCAGGCCGTGCAGAACGCCAACCTCATGCTCGGACTGCCTGAAACCGCCGGCCTCGACGGCCTGCCCGGGAGCGCACCGTAAACATGTCGAAGACCTTCTCGCCCCCCATCGGATTCCGCTTCGGCTCTGCGAGAGCCGGCATCAAGTCGACCTCGGAGAAGCGCGACCTCGCGCTCATCGTCTCGGAGGTGCCATGCTCGGCCGCCGGCGTGTTCACCGTGAACAAGCTGTGCGCCGCCCCCGTGACGTGGGGCGCGCAGCGGCTGCCCGCGCTGGGGCCGCACGTCATCGTCGCCAACAGCGGCAACGCGAACGCGCTCACGGGGCGTGCGGGCGCCAAGGACGAACGTGAGGTCGCCGCGGCGGTCGCGAGCGCGCTCGGCGCCTCGCCGGACGACGTGCTCACGTCCTCGACGGGCGCCATCGGCTCGCGGCTTCCCGTCGACAAGATCCGGGAGGCCATCCCAGCCCTCGTCGCCTCGTTGGGCGACGACGTCTCGGGCGCCGCCGAGGCGATCCGCACCACGGACCTGCGCACGAAGATGGCCTTCCGAACGATCGAAGTGGGGGGCAAGGACGTTCGCCTCGTCGCGATCGCCAAGGGTTCGGGGATGATCCACCCGCAGATGGCGACGATGCTCTGCTACGTGACGACCGACGCCGCCATCGCGCCCGTGACGCTGCAGGCGGCGCTCTCGGCCGCGACCGAGGAGACCTTCAACACGATCACGGTCGACGGCGACATGTCGACGAACGACACGGTGATCGCGCTCGCGAACGGCAGGTCCGGCGCGCCGGCCATCGAGCACGGCAGCCGCGACTTCCAGGCGTTCTCGGCGGCGCTCACCGACATCCTCGGCGAGCTCGCGCGCGCGATCGCCGCGGACGGGGAGGGCGCGACGAAGCTGCTCATCGTCGACGTCGAGGGCGTGCCGGACAAGGAGACGGCCCGCGACCTCGCGCGCGCCGTCGCCGGCGGCAGCCTGGTCAAGTCGGGCATCTTCGGCGGCGATCCCTCGTGGGGGCGCATCCTGGCCGCGCTGGGCGCGCGCATCGGCGCCCGCAACTTCAACGTCGATCCGAAGGACGTCTCGCTGGACGTCCAGGGCACGCGCGTCTACGAGAACGGCGAGCCCGTGGCCTTCGACAAGGACGCGCTGTCGGCGCGCATGCGGCAGACGGAGATCGCCGTGAAACTGGACCTCCGCGCGGGAGCGGAGAAGGCGCGCGCCCTTGGCTGCGACCTCACGTTCGACTACGTGAAGATCAACGCCGAATACTACGGCGGCTCGGCGGGCGGCCCGGCGACGCCCGACGCGGCCAGGCGCGGCCCGGGCGGCGTGAACCGCACGCTGATCGTCGAGGCGCTGTCTTACATCCGGAAGTTCTCGGGCAAGCGCTGCGTCATCAAGTACGGCGGCGCTGCCATGGTCGATCCGGCCCTCAAGCGCAGCTTCGCCGAGGAGGTGGTCCTCCTGCAGTCGGCCGGCCTGCGCCCCGTCATCGTGCACGGCGGCGGCCCCGAGATCACGAAGACGCTCGAGAAGCTGGGGCGCAAGTCCGAGTTCGCCGACGGGCAGCGCATCACCGGCCTCGAGGAGGTGCGCGTCGTCGAGATGGTGCTCACGGGCAAGATCAACACGGAGATCGTCGGCCTGCTGAACACGCTGGGCGGAAACGCGATCGGCCTTTCGGGCAAGGACGGCCGCTTGCTGATGGCGAAGAAGCTGCAGCCCGCGCCGGGCAAGCCAGACCTGGGCTTCGTCGGCGAGATCGAGTCGGTGAACTCGGAGCTGCTCGACATGTTCCTCGACCGGAGCTACATCCCGGTGATCTCGCCGGTGGGCTTCGGCACGGACGGCGCGAGCTACAACATCAACGCCGACGTCGCCGCGGGCGAGATCGCGGGCGCCTGCGGCGCCGAGCGCCTCATCTTCCTCACCGACGTCCCCGGCATCCTCGACGGCGAGGGCAACCTCATGTCGGAGATCCGCAAGGCCGACCTCGAGGCCATGCTGGGCAAAGCCATCAAGGGCGGCATGCACGTCAAGGCGCAGGCGATCCTCACCGCGCTGAACGACGGCGTCAAAGCCGTCCACATCGTCGACGGACGCGTTCCCCACAGCGTCGTCGCGGAGCTGTTCACCGACCGCGGCGTTGGAACGCTCGTGACCTAGGTATGGCCTCGACCATCGACACGGCGCCGGCCCGCACGGCCGCGCGGCGCGACGCCATCCGCGAGATCCTCGCGCGCGGCACCGTGGCCAGCCAGGACGAGCTGCAGCGCGAGCTGCGCGCGCGCGGCATCCACGCGGCCCAGGCCACGCTGTCGCGCGACCTGGCCGCGCTGGGCGTGCGGCGCGGCTCGGGCCCCGAGGGGCCGCGCTACGAGATCGACGGCGACGGCGGCGGCCTGCCCATGGACCCCGTGCGCCGGCTCGCCGACTCGGTCGAGACGAACGGCGTCATGGTGGTGGTCCGCACGAAGGCCAGCGCGGCGTCGACCGTCGCGCGCGCCATCGACGACGCGCGGCTGCCCGACGTGCTCGGCACGCTGGCGGGCGACGACACGATCTTCGTCGTGCCCGGCAGCGCGCGCGGCGCCGCCGCCCTCGTGAAGCACCTGCGCCAGCTCCTCGGCGTGTAGCGGCGCCCCGTGGTAGATCCCCGGCCATGCCGAAGGCGATCGTCGTTCACGAGGTTGGCGGGCCGGAGAAGCTGTCGTGGGAGGACGTGCCCACGCCCGAGCCGAAGCAGGGCGAGGCGCGCGTCCGGCACACGGCGGTGGGCCTGAACTTCGTCGACGTCTACAACCGCACGGGGCTCTACAAGCTGCCGCTGCCGTTCGTCCTGGGACAAGAGGGCGCCGGTGTCGTCGAGGCGGTCGGGCCCGGCGTCACCGACGTCGAGCCGGGTGATCGCGTCGCGTATGCGGGCGTGCAGGGCGCTTACGCCGAGGTGCGGACGATCGCTGCGGCGAAGCTGGTGCCGCTGCCGGCGAACGTCGACGACCGCACGGCCGCCGCGATCATGCTGAAGGGCCTGACGGCGGAGTACCTGCTGCGCCGCTGCGCGCACCTCCAACCGGGCGACACGATCCTGTGGCACGCCGCCGCGGGCGGCGTCGGCAGCATCGGCTGCCAGTGGGCGAAGCACCTCGGGCTGCACGTCATCGGGACGGCGGGGGGCCCCAGGAAGGTCGACCTCGCCAAGGCGCGCGGCTGCGAGCACGTCATCGACTACGACGCGGTGTCGCCCGAGCAGCTCGTCGCGCGCGTCAAGGAGCTCACGGGCGGTAAGGGCGTCTCCGTCGTCTTCGACTCGGTGGGCAAGGACACCTTCAAGGCGTCGCTCGACTGCCTGGCCTCGCGTGGGCTCTTCGTGAGCTTCGGCAACGCGTCGGGCGCCGTGCCGCCGTTCGATCCGCTGCTGCTCGGCGGCCCGCGCTCGGTGTTCTTCACACGGCCGTCGCTGGGCGCGTACTTCTCGACGCGCGCGGAGCTGCTCGACGGCTCGCGGGCGCTGTTCGAGGTCGTCGGCAGCGGCGCCGTCGAGGTGGACATCGGACAGACCTACGCGCTCGGCGACGCCGCCACGGCGCACCGCGACCTCGAGGCGCGTCGCACGACCGGGTCGACCGTCCTCCTGCCTTGAATCGGCGGGGCGATTTCGTTAGAAGGGGCGTTCTCCGATGATCGCCCGCTATACGCGCCCCGAGCTCTCCCGCATCTGGTCCGACCAGTACCGCTACGACACCTGGCTGCGTGTCGAGCTGGCTGCCTGCGAGGCCATGGAGGCCTTCGGCTCCGTGCCGGGCGGCACCGCGGCCGCCGTGACGGCGAAGGCCGCGGGCAAGCTGAACCCGACGCGCATCCTCGAGCACGAAGAGCGCACGCGCCACGACGTCATCGCCTTCCTCACCCACGTCGAGGAGCTGGCGGGCGAGCCCGCGCGCTGGCTGCACCTCGGCATGACGTCGTCCGACGTCCTCGACGCGTCGCTGGCCATTCAGCTCTGCGCCGCGGCGGACGAGATCCTCGCGGGCACCGATCTGCTCCTGGCCGCCTGCCGCCGCCGCGCCGAGGAGCACCGCGCGACGCCGGCCATCGGCCGCTCGCACGGCATCCACGCCGAGCCCATCACGGCGGGGCTCGTGTTCGCCGGCTTCTACGCCGAGGTTGGCCGCGCGCGCCGCGCGCTGGTCGACGCGCGCCACGGCGTGGCCGTGGGCAAGATCGCGGGCGCCGTCGGCACGTACGCGAACCTCGATCCGAAGATCGAGGCCGAGGCGCTGCGCACGCTGGGCCTGCGCGCCGAGGTGGTCCCCACGCAGATCGTCGCGCGCGACCGCCACGCGGGGCTGTTCCAGGCCATCGCGCGCCTCGGCACGGCCGTGGAGCGGATCGCGATCACCGTGCGCCACTGGCAGCGCACCGAGGTGGGCGAGGCCACCGAGGCGTTCGGCAAGGGCCAGAAGGGCTCTTCGGCGATGCCCCACAAGAAGAACCCGATCCTGTCGGAGAACCTGTGCGGCATCGCGCGCCTGCTCCGCAGCTATTCCGACACGGCGATGGAGAACGTCGCGCTCTGGCACGAGCGCGACATCTCGCACTCGTCGGTCGAGCGCGTGATCGGCCCCGACGCGACGGGCCTCGCCGACTTCATGGTTCGGCGCGCCGCCTCGCTGGTCGACGGCCTCGTCATCAACGCCGAGCGCATGAAGAGGAACCTCGACCTCACGGGTGGCCTCTACTTCAGCGAGGCCGTCATGCTGACGCTCGTGCGCAAGGGCATGGCGCGCCAGGCGGCCTACGAGCTGGTGCAGCGGAGCGCGCTGCGCGCCGTGGCGGGCGAGGGGAGCTTCCGCGCTCTCCTCGGCGCGGATGCGGACCTGGCTGCGAAGCTCTCGGCGGCCGAGATCGACAAGGCGTTCGATCTGGAGCACCACCTGCGCCACGCGGGCGCGATCATCGATCGCGCGCTCGCCGACGCGACCGACTAATCGAACCGACGAATCGACAAGGACCAGAGGGAGGCCCTTCAAATGTCAGAGACCCGCAAGGCCATCGACGAAGCGACGATCCGCGCCCAGCTCGGCAAGACGCTGGACGACACCAACTTCCCGACGCTCGGCGCCAAGTACGAGGGCAAGGTCCGCGACTGCTACACCAAGGACGGGCGGCGCACGCTGATCGTCAGCGACCGCCTGTCGGCCTTCGACGTCGTGCTGGGCACGATCCCGTTCAAAGGCCAGGTGCTGAACCAGATGGCGGCGCACTGGTTCGACATCACGAAGGACCTGGTCCCCAACCACGTCATCAGCGTGCCGGATCCGACGGTGATGGTGGCCACGGAGTGCAAGCTGCTGCCGGTCGAGTTCGTCATGCGCGCGTACATCACGGGCGTGACGTCGACGTCGATCTGGACGCACTACAAGAACGGCGTTCGCAAGTTCTGCGGCCACGATCTGCCCGAGGGCTTGAAGAAGAATCAGAAGCTGCCGAAGGCGCTGCTGACGCCGTCGACGAAGGCGGAGAAGGGCGACCACGACAAATCGGTCTCGCGCGCCGAGATCCTCGAGATGGGCGCCCTCAGCGCCGCCGACTTCGACGCCGCCGCCGAGATGTGCGCGCGCCTGTTCGCGTTCGGCCAGGCCGAGGCGGCAAAGCGCGGGTTGATTCTCGTGGATACGAAGTACGAGATCGGCCGCAAGCCCGATGGCACGCTCTGCTTCATCGACGAGATCCACACGCCGGACTCGTCGCGCTACTGGTACGCCGACGACTACCAGAGCCGCTTCGACAAGGGCGAGGAGCCGCGCGGCCTGGACAAAGAGTACGTGCGCCGCACGCTGGCCGAGCAGGGCTACAAGGGCGAGGGTCCCCCGCCGAAGCTCACCGACGACGTGCGCACCGAGGCGGCCCGACGGTACATCCAGGTGTGCGAGCTCATCACGGGCAAGCCGTTCGTGCCCGACACGGAGGAGCCGATCGCCCGCATCAAGCGCAACCTGGGGATCTGATCTCGCGCCGTGCGCGTCGAGATCTTCTCGCCCGGCGTGCGCCTCGAGGGTGACGTCGTCGTGCTGCCGCCGGGGCTTCCGTCCCCGGCGGACGCGGCGGCCCTCGAATCGCTGCGCGCCTACGCGCTCGCGGGCGGCAAGGTGCTGGGGCTCGGTGACGGGGTCGCCTGGCTCTGCGCCTCCTCGCTGCTGCCCGGGGGCGTGACGAGCGAACGGCCGAGCGAGGACGCCACCCACGTGCGCGTCGAGGGCCGCGCGACGGCCTTCACGTGGGCCATCCCCGCCGGGCGCATCGTCGCGCACGCCGCATCGGCGGGGCGGCCGCGCTTCGTCGCCGCAGACGACGAGGTGTCCGCGCTCGCGTCGCGAGGCCGCATCGTGTTCCGGCACTGCGATCGCGGCGGCGGCGTCAACCGGCGCGCCGACGATCACGCTGCGACGGTCGCGGGCCTCTCCGACGAGACGGGCCGCATCGTCGGCCTGTTCGGCTCCTCGACGCCGGCGCTCGATACGGAGCTGGGCCGCCAGCTGCTCAGCTGTCTCGGTGCGCGCTGAGCAGGCCGCTCAGCCCTGGTGCTCTTCCGAGCGCTGCGGGTGGTGCGAGACGCCGTTCGCCGCCTTCTTCGTGCTGGCGACCTCGGCGGCCACCTCGGCCGTCTTCTCGGCAGGCACCGCCACGGTGGGCAGCCCCTCGAGCGTGCGGAACGCGCCACTCCGCGAGCGCGACCTGTCCAGCATGCGCGGCAACTCTTTGAGCACCTGCGCGAGCGTCACGGCGGGCGCCGGCTCCGACGCGAGGAGGCCGGCGAGCTCGTCCTCGACGGGTCGCGCGCCCGGGCCCCACGCCCGATCGACCGCGCGCCGCAGCGCCGCCTCGTCGAGGCCGAACTCCGAGGCGAGATCGACGTTCGTGTCGACGCGCGGCTGGGCGGCGCCGTTGCCGCGCGCCTGCAGCGTCGCCAGCGGCGCCGTGAGCCCGCGCGGCGCCGCTGCCTTCTGCGCGTCCTTGAGCGCGAGCATGCGCTTCAAGACCGCGCGCGAAGGGGACGTCAGCGAGGCGAACTGCACGCCCATGCCGTGCGGCTTGTTCGGCTCGTCGGGGTTGTATTCCTTGACCCAGATCACCTTGCCCTCGCCGGCGAGCGCGATCTCGCCGCTCGCGAGCTGAACCTCGAACGGGAACACGTCGCCCACGGGCCGCGGCGAGCGGCTCGCGATGAAGACGCCGCCGCGCGTGACGTTGGCCGCGAAGCGCTCGACGAAGGTGTCGAGGTCCGGAAAGCGGAGGCGAACGCGGACCGGCATTGAGGTCGTCACGGGCTCCTCTCAGTATGAGGGACGGCCCGACTTGAGGTCAATCGACGCCTGTTTAGGCAGGGAGGCGGAACAAGCGCCGCGTGTTCTCCGCCGTCGCGGCCTCGACGTCCGCCACCTGGGCGCCCCGCACCTCCGCCAGGACGCGCAGCGTCTCGACGATGAACGCCGGTTCGTTCCGCTTGCCTCGATGGGGGATGGGGGCCAGGAAGGGCGCGTCGGTCTCGATGAGGATGCGGTCGAGCGGGGCGAAGGCCGCGGCCTCGCGGATGGGCTGGCCGTTCTTGAAGGTCAAGATGCCCGAGAAGGAGAGGTGATGGCCGAGGTCGAGGTACCGGCGCGCCTCGGCCACGCCGCCCGTGAAGCAGTGGATGACGCCGCCCACCTCGGGCGCCCCCGCGCGTCGCAGGACGTCGACGGCGTCGTCGTGCGCGTCGCGCACGTGCGAGATCACGGGGCGGTTGCAGGCCCGGGCCAGGCCGATGAAGCGCTCGTAGGCGGCCCGCTGCGTCTCGCGTGGCGAGTGATCGTAGTGGTAGTCGAGCCCCGTCTCGCCGATCCCGACGACGCGCGGCGCGCGCGCCAGCGCCTCGAGCTCGGCCCAGTCGGCCTCGGTCATCTTCGCGACGTCGTGTGGGTGCACGCCCACGGCCGCGAAAATATCGGCTTCGAGCCCCGCCAATTCGACGGCCTGGCGCGCCGACACGGTGTCCTGACCCGACCCGATGCAGACGAACGCCGACACGCCCGCGCTGCGAGCCCGCGCGAGCACCTGCCCGCGATCATTCGCGTATTCGGTGAAGTCCAGGTGACAATGCGAGTCGATCATGCCCTAAATGTTTGCCACGGAGCATCCGATACCGAAAGGGGCGGGAGCTCTCCCCACCGACTCATGGCCAAAGACGACGACGACAAGACAAGAGCGCTCGGCCCCGGTCAGGCGGCGGGTGCGATGGCTCAGGCGGTCGATCCCGATCAGCTGCGACCCGGCACTCTCGCGGGCGCGTACGTCCTCAAGAAGGAGCTGGCCTCGGGCGGCGGCGGCACCGTCTACGAGGCGCAGCACCGCCTCCTCGGGCGCAAGACCGCCGTGAAGGTGCTGCGTCGCGAGCTGGCGGCTTCGCCGCAGATGGTCGCGCGCTTCCTGCGAGAGGCGCTGGCCGTCAACATGATCAAGCACCCGAACATCGTGGACATCTACGAGTTCGGCGAGCTGCCCGACGGGCGACCGTTTTACGTCATGGAGCTGCTCGAGGGCATCGACCTGCGCTCGATGCTGAACGAGCGTGGCCGCTTCACGCCCAAAGAGGTCTACGAGATCCTCGAGCCCGTCTGCTCGGCGCTGCAGGCCGCGCACGACCAGGGCATCGTCCACCGCGACCTCAAGGCCAGCAACATCCTGATCATGCAGCGCGATGGCAAGCAGGTCGTCAAGCTGTTGGACTTCGGCATCGCGAAGCTCATGCACCCCGACGCCGCCGACGCGGGCCTCACCGTCGTCGGGACGCGCCTCGGCACGTCGTACACGATGGCGCCCGAGCAGATCCGCGGCGAGGCCGTCGATCCGCGCACGGACATCTACGCGCTGGGCGTCGTCCTCTACCACCTGCTCACGGGGCAGTACCCGTTCCGCGCCGAGACGATGACGGACATCGAGCGCCAGCACCTGGAGGCGCCGCCGCCGCGGCCCAGCCAGGCGGCCGCGATCCCCGTCGCCATCGACGCCATCACGCTGCGCTGCATGGAGAAGACGGCCGACCGCCGCTTCCCGAGCGCCAAGGCCTTCATCGAGGCGCTTGCCGACGCCGTCGGCATCAAGAAACAGGGCGGCGACGAGTCGGCGCGCGCGGCGGCGATCTACGTCGAGATCCGCATCGCCGAGGACGCCGACGCCGAGAGCGACGAGGTGCTGGACGACACGTCGATGATCCTCGACACCGCCGAGCAGGCCTTCCGCGGCGCGAACCTCGTGCTGCCGCTGCAGACGGGCAGCGCGATCATCGGCGCGCGCGTGCTCTCGGGCGATGCCACGCAGGCGACCAGCGAGCGCGACGAGATCACCGCGCTCGCGAACTCTCTCGCCGAGGAGCTGGCCGGGCGCGCCACCGCGCACGCCGGCGTCCACGTGAACATCTCGATGCACGTCGACAAGGCCGCCATCAAGGATTCGGCCGAAGCCCCGGGCGGCAAGGAGATCATCGGCGGTGAGCTCCTCTCGATCGCGAGCTGGGCGCCGCAAGAGAACGTCGCGGGCGTCCACTTCACGTCCGCCGCGCGCGGCCAGTGATCGGCTGCCCCGCGGGTCAGTGCTTGCGACGCACGACGGTCACGGTGCGCGTGCCGTTGTTCTGCTTGCTGAGCTGACCGCCTTCGGGGAAGCGCGAAAGGTCGATCGCCGTCGGCCCCGCCTCGAGCATCAAGACGGTCGCCACCGGCCCCGTCACGTCGGCCGTGCGCGTCTCGGCGTCGAGGTGATCGACGGTGATCGTGCCCGCGTCGCGCGTGATGGTCGTGCTCTTCGCGCGCTGCAGAGGCGCGTTCGCCTTCCACGTCGCGTTGATGCTGACGCTGGCGCTGTTCGTCCCCGTCTCGTCGCTCACCGGCACCGTGGCGATGAGGGACGCCTTGCCGAGATCGCCCGTCATCTGGAAGCTCTGCTGCGTCGTTCCCCCGGCCAGCTCGAAGAACTCACCGGTGCACGCGTTCGAGTAGTCGAGCGTCACCTGCGTCGTGGGTGGCTGGGTGGTCGGCGGCGTCCCCGATTCGAAGAACACCGCCTCGGTGAAGAGGATGTGGGTCTGAGTGACGACGCACCCGTCGTCGGACGCGCCTTCGAAGTCCGCGATCAGGGCGCCGTTGCGCTCCTTGTAGACCGTGACGTCGACCTTCGCGAGCGCGGGCCGCGAGGGCACCGCCGCGGCGGCCACCAATCCAAAACCCAGCAGAGCCGAGACCTTCATGCGTGAACGTCCTCCAATGTGGAATCCAGGAAGACACAGTTTACACATGTAGGATTTGGTAAGTCAATTGACATAATTATGACGTTAAAATTCATCGGGCGGCGCGGGAATCTCGCCGTTGCGCCGGCTCAGAGCAGCCCGAACGCGATCAGGAAGGCGACGATCACGCCCATGACGGACTCGCCCGCGATGCCGCCGGCCGCGACGGCCATCAGATCGGACGCCGCGTCCTGGGACGGGCGCAGGCGCGCGAACGCGAGCGCGATCAGGCCGCCGAGGCAGATGGTCAGCGACAGCGAGAAGGGGCTGAGCACGGCCATGCCCATCGCGGCGGCCGACGGGATGAACCGGCCCCACCGGCCGCGCGACAACGTCGAGCAGACGACTCCGATGCCGAAGCCGACGAGGCCCGCCAGCGACGCGTGCCGCGGCATCGTCGAGAGCCCGTCGCGCACGGCCTCGGCCGTGGCCTTCCAAGACAGCGCGGACGGCGCCGGCATCGCTTCCGTGCCCAGGCCGTAGGCCTTCACGATCACGATGTAGACCGGGACCGAGACGATCGCCCCCAGCACCGACCCCAAGAGCTCGGCGCGCAGCTGGGCCCGGGGCGACGCCTTGAGCTGGTGACCGGCGCGCAGCGCCCACAGCGTCTGCGCCGCCTGCGACCCGACGCCCGAGGTGATCGACCCCGCGAAGAGCGACACGACGCTGCCGTTCCCCGCGAACGTCAGCTGGGTCAGCGTGCCCAGCATGCCGGTCGGCGCCAGATCCGTCTCGCCGGCCGAGCGCGCGCACACGTTCGCCAGCACGAGGGCGAGCAGCGTGCCGAGGATCGTCATGAGGGGAGGGATGTGGAAGGCGAGCGTGCCGACCACCAGCAGGGTGACGAAGCTCGCCAGCACGATCGGCTTCATCAGGCGGAGCTGATCGCCAGGGGCGCCGTCTCCGCGCCGCCGCAGCAGCGTCGGGATGTCCTTGAACGAGCGCACGAGGCCGCGCCAGTCCATGACCAGCGGGACGAAGCTGCTGGCCAGCAAGAGCCCCACGCCGGGCCACATGAACCACGTGGCCTCGGGCCCGAACCCCGGCCCCGCGACGATGTGGTTGCGAACCAGCCAGGGCGCGAGGAACACCCACGACACCGTCCCGGCCAGCAGCATGCTGAAGGCGTTGCGGAACCCGATGAGCAGCCCCGTCGAGACCAGCAGCGGGCTCCAGCTGACGCCGACCGTGACGCTGGCCATCGACACGCCGAGCACGGCGCCGCCGAAGGCGGTCGACTGCGGGATGACGCTGGGCCGGCCGTCGCGGAACCAGGCGAACACCATCGCGACGGACGCGGCGACCAGCAGCAGACGCGCGCGGCGCATCGCCGTCTGGCCGGACGAAGAGATCGTCTCGATCACCTGCGCCGTCGCGGCGCCCGTCGGGAAGGGCAGGTTCTCGCCGACGATCAGCTTGCGCCGCAGCGTCGAGCCGACGGCGACGCCCAGTCCGCCGAGCGCGAGCCCCCACACGACGATGGACCACGCGGGGTAGTCGTGCCCCATGAGCTGCAGCGCCGGCACCGAGCTGGGCAGGCCGATCGCGAAGCCCATGATCGCCGCCGATGACGCGGTCGTCTGGGCGATGTTGTTCTCGAGCACGTCGAAGGGCGTGCGGAAGAAGCGCTTGAACGTCGAGAAGAACGCGAAGCCCAGCAGCGCGACCGTGATGCTGCCCCCGTCGATCCACGCCGTCTTGAGCCCCGTATAGACGTTCCCCGCCGCGAGCAGCACGCCCAGCGAGCAGCCGAACACGAGGGCGCGGGGGCTGACCTCGGCGTCAGCCGCCGGCGCGGCGGCCGGCGGGGCCGCGGGCTCCGGCGCGGCGACGGCGGCTGGGGCCGCCTCGAGGGAGATTGCCGGCATCAGAGCCATCCGCTACGCCACCGCGGACGCCTCCTCACGGGTTCGCGTCTTCGGCGTCGCGCATCGAGGGCTCGCGCGTGCGCAGGCCGTGCTTCCAGAGCAGGCGGTAAAAGTAGATGCGATCGACGCCCGCGGCGCGGGCCGCGGCGCTGACGCGGTTCTCGTGGACGCGCAGCAGCTCCTCGAGGTAGCGCTTCTCGAAGGCGCTGACCCAGCCCTCGCGGGCCTCGCGCAATGGCTGGCCGATGTTCACGGCGCTCTCGGGACTGGCCGAGATCGTGTCCGCGGCCTTCGGCGCGGCGAAGTCGCGCAGCGCCACGCAGCGCTCGAGATAGTTGCGCAGCTCGCGGATGTTGCCCGGCCAGTTGTGGCGCCCGAGCGCCACGAGGAACTCCTCCGAGCGTACGACCGAGAGGGTCTGATCGTCGATCGAGCCGAGGTTGCGCACGATGTGCTCGACGAGGAGGGGCAGGTCGGGGAGGCGATCGCGCAGCGGCGGCAGCTTCACCTCGACGACCGCGAGCCGGTAGTAGAGGTCCGAGCGGAACTTGTGCGCGGCCACCTGCTCGCGAAGGGCGCGGTTCGTCGCCGCGATGAGGCGCACGTTCACGGGGACGTGATTGTTCGTGCCGACGCGCCGGACCTCCCGCCGCTCGAGCACGCGCAGCAGCTTGGGCTGCAGATCGATGCTGAGCTCTCCGATCTCGTCCAGGAACACCGTGCCGCCGTTGGCGGCTTCGAACACGCCGAGGCGCGACGAGACCGCGCCCGTGAAGGCGCCGCGCTCGTGTCCGAAGAGCTCGCTCTCGAGGAGCTGCGGCGGCATCGCGCCGCAGTCGACGACGAGGAAGGGCTTGTCGCGGCGCGGGCTGCCGCGGTGAATGGCCTCGGCCGAGATCTCCTTGCCCGTTCCCGTCTCCCCCTCGAGCAGGATCGTCGCGTCGCTCGAGGACGCCTTGCCGAGCACGTCGAAGACGGTCTGCATCGCCGGCGAGCGGCCGACCATGCGGCCGAAGCGATCGCGCTCGAGGCGATCGCGCTCGAGGCGAGCGGCCTCGACCCGGTCGGCTTCGAGCCGCGGTGTCGCGTCGCCTACGGCGAGCGCAGCGCGCGCGCCCTGCGGCCCGTTTCCCACGGGTCTCTGCATCGACCGATGTCCGTGGTTCCTTGACCACGATCGGTCGGCAAATGAATCGTGCGCCGCATTGCATTCGGCGCCTGCGTCACGACGCCGTCGCCGGCGTGGTGCGCTACGTCGCGGCGATGGTCGCGGCCCCCAGCAACCCAGGCTGCGGATGCGTCACGACGAAGGCCGGGATGCGCTCGACGAGCGTGTGAAGGCGGCCCTTGCGCTCGAACGCCTCCCTGAACCCACCTTTCTGCAGATAGCCCAGGATGCGGGGCGCTATGCCACCCGCGACGAACACGCCGCCGGTCGCCAGCACCGACAGGGCCAGGTTGCCGGCCACCGCGCCCAGCACCGAGCAGAATAGGGCGAGCGACATCTCGGCGATGGGATCGGTGCCCGCCAGCCCGCGGTGCGAGATCTCGGCCGCGGCGTCCCGCGACAGGCTCGGCGAGGCGAGGACGGCCTCGGTCTCGGGCTTGATGAGCGGCCGGCACGCAGGCTCCTGCGAGAGGAACGAGAAGATGTCGACGAGGCCGTTGCCCGAGAGCACGCGCTCGCACGAGACGCGGCCGTACTTCGTCGTGAGGAACTGGAGCAGGCCCGCCTCGAGGGGCGTGCGCGGCGCGAAGTCGGCGTGGCCGCCCTCCGAGGGGATCACCTCGTAGCGGACGGCCGACTCGGACCAGAGGAGGAAGGCCTCGCCGAGGCCCGTGCCGGCGCCGAGGACCGCGATCGGTCCGTGCTCGACGGCGGTCGTCCCGCCGATCGGCGCGAGCTCGCCGGGCCCGACCGCCGTGACGCCGAGCGCGGCGGCGCTGAAATCGTTGACCAGCGTCACGTCCCGGAGGCCGAGCCGCAGCGCGAGCGCCCGCCCGTCGACGACCCACGGCAGGTTGGTCGCGTGGCAGCGGTTGTGCTCGATGGGGCCGGCGATCCCGAGGCACGCGCCGTCGATGCCCTTGCCCTTGCCGATGCGGCCCTTCGTCTCGGCCTCGGCGGCGTGGAGGAACGACTCGGCGATCACGTCGAGCGACGGCTGGGACTTCGAGGGCGTCGTCCGCTCGAACAGCGGCGTGAACCGCGGCCGCTCACCACCCCGCCCACGGTGAACCTCGAAGAGGGCCAGGCGCGCGTTCGTTCCACCAATGTCTCCGGCCAGGACGATCATTTGACCTCGTTGTTCGGGGGCGCCGGCAGCTTCGCGGCGGCCGCGCGGTCGCAGAACAGGAGAGCGGGGCGGGGCGCCGATCGGCGCAGCAGCACCTGACTGGGCCACCGGCGCGGGTCGCGCGCGGAGCCGAGGACGTCGCGCAGCGTGTCCGCCTTGTCGGCGCCGGCGACCAGGAACATCACCTCGCGCGCGGCCAGCAGCACCGGGTAGGTCAGCGTGAGGCGGCGCGTCTTGAGCTGCGGGACGTCGACGGCGACGCACAGGCGCTGGTGTTCATCGAGGGCCGTCGTGCCGGGGAAGAGCGACGCCGTGTGGCCGTCTCCGCCCATGCCGAGCAGGACGAGATCGAACGGCGGCGCCGCCGCGCCGCCCAACGCCGCCTCGTAGTCGCGCGCGGCGGCGTCGAGATCGGGATCCTCGCCGCGCAGCCGGCGCACGTTCTCGGGCGGAACGGCGGCGGGCTGCAGCAGCGCCTCGCGCGCCATGCGGAAGTTCGACTGCGCGTCTTCGGGGCCGACGCTGCGCTCGTCGCCGAAGAACACGTCGATGCGGCGCCAGTCGAGATCGCGCGCCGCCGCGAGGTGCGCGTAGAGCGCCCGCGGCGTCGACCCGCCCGCGAGGGCGATGCGAAAGCGGCCGCGCACGGCCAGCGCATCCCCGGCGAGCACGCGCACGCGATCGGCGGCCAGGCGGGCGAGGCCGTCGGCGTCGGAGGCGACGACGAGCGTGGGTTGCGAGAAGTCAGAGGCAGGAATCGACATGAGCGACAGGCTTTTTATCCGAGGGCGCGTCCGGCGTCACGCCGTTGCGGCGAAGCTCGCGAGCCGGCTCGCGAGGGCGAGGCATCGAGGGAAGAGCCGGTCGCGGCCCGCAGGCCCCAGCGCCGCCACCGCGAGCTCGGCGTCGGCCCGCGAATCGAGCTTCACGACCCGCGGCGGCGAGATCGGGGAGCTGAGGGTCGCGTGGTTCTGCTCCGTGCGGCGCACGGCGAACACGCGATCGTTGCCGGCGTCGAGCTCGATGCCGACGATGCCGCTGGTCCCACACTCGCCCGGCGACGCGCAGAGCACGATCTCCACCGAGGCGGGCGCAGCCGTCCCGGAAGTCGGGCGCTCGGGCCGGTCGAAGTAGAAGCGCGCCTCGGCGGTGCTCGAGGGCGTCCCCTCCGCCGACGAGAACAGCCAGCCCATCGTCGATGCCAGCCACGCGGCGAGGAGCAGCGCGCTGGGCTCGGCGCCCGGGCGGTGGTGGATGCGCACGCTCCGCGCCGTGAGCAGCGGGCCGCCGCCCACGGGGGCGTCGAAGAGCCCCGCGAACAGCAGGCGGAAGCTCTTGAGCCGCAGCCACCCGAGATCGCTCACCGGGATGGGGCCCGCGAGCTCTGCGCAGCGCTGCAGCTCCAGCAGCTGGCGTGGACGCGTGCACGCGCCCGTGTCGAGGATCAGGCGATCCGTCACGGGCAGAAGCTGCCGGCGCAGCAGCGACTCGGGCATCGTCGGGTCGCACCAGAGCGTCGCGGTGGGCAGCCCCGGCATCAAGAGCGCGCGCACGAGCGGACCGAAGTGCGCGTCGCCGCGACGGCCGGCGAGCGTGATCTCCTCCGAGTAGACGGCGCGCGCGCCCGATGCGCGCGCCACGAGGTTGCACTCGATCGTCGCGCGCAGATCGGAGGCCGTGAGTTCGGCCGTGGGCTCGGCGGCGCCCGGCTCCTCCACGAGCACGAGCACGCGTGCGGGCATCAGGGGCGCGAGCTCGTTGACGACGACGCGCGTCTCCTCGAGATCGGGCTCGCGCGTCGGCACGACGACGTTCCAAAGCGCCGCGCGCGAGACCGTCCCTTCGCCGCCGGCCGTCGCGGCCGTCCACATCTCGGTGAGCGCGCGCTCGACGCGATCGATCTCGACGGAGATCGCCTCGCCGCGCGAGAAGCGCTCGGCTACGCCCGCCGCCAGCGTCGCGGTCCGCTCCTGGCTCATGGCTAGGGACGCCTCCAGGCGCGGTGATCCGCCGCCAGCAGGCGTTCGGCCGCCTCCGGCCCCCAGCTCCCGGCCGCGTAGGTCGCGAGCTGCGCGTTGCCCATCGCCGACTGCTCGGCCCAGTGCTGGTGGATTCGCGAGATCCAGGTCCAGCTCGCCTCGACCTCGTCGGCGCGAGTGAACAGCGTGTTGTCGCCGAGGAGGCAGTCGAGGATGAGGCGCTCGTAGGCCTCGGGCGGCTCGACGCCGAACGACGATCCGTAGCGGAACTCCATGCTGACGGGCGCCACTTCCATGGCCGGGCCCGGCAGCTTCGAGCCGAAGTTCAGCGTGATGCCCTCGTCGG
Source organism: Polyangia bacterium (assembly GCA_035548155.1). Lineage (GTDB taxonomy): Bacteria > Myxococcota_A > Polyangia > Fen-1088 > Fen-1088 > DASZFV01. Next base: position 1,512 of record DASZUD010000088.1, on the reverse strand, counting down.
GTTGGATGCGGATCGCGAGGACGTTCGGCTTGATGCCCTCGCCGCGCTTGCCGAAGAGGAGGTGCGGCGCCTCCTTGAAGTGAATGGCGATCTCCGTCACCCGCTTGGGCATGCGTTTGCCCGAGCGCAGGTAGAACGGCACGCCGGCCCAGCGCCACGAGTCTATGAAGAACTTCATCGCGACGTAGGTCTCCGTCTGCGAGTTACGCGAGACGCCCGGCTCCTCGCGGTACCCCGGCACCTTCTTGCCTGCGATCGATCCCGCGGCGTACTGCGCGCGCACGACGTGCGCGTCCATTTCAGATGCCGGGATCGTGCGCAGCGCCTTCAGGACCTTCAGCTTCTCGTCGCGCACGGCGTCCGGATCCATCGAGATGGGCGGCTCCATCGACGCGAGGCTCACGACCTGAAACAGGTGGTTCTGCACCATGTCGCGCAGGATGCCGGCCTGCTCGAAGTACCCGCCGCGCCCCTCGACGCCCACCGTCTCCGCGCCGGTGATCTGCACGTGATCGACGAAGCGGTTGTTCCATACCGGCTCGAAGATGCCGTTCGCGAAGCGGAAGACGATCAGGTTCTGGACCGTCTCTTTCCCGAGGTAGTGGTCGATGCGGTAGACCTGATCCTCCTTGAAGATCTTCGACACCTCGTCGTTGATCTGGATCGAGGAGCCGAGGTCGTGGCCGAGCGGCTTCTCGATCACCACCCGCGCGTCGCGCCGGTAGTATTTCTGCTTGGCGATGTATTCGCAGGTCGGCCCGAAGAGGTCCGGCGCGATGGCGAGGTAGAAGGCCCGCACGATCTTGGGATCGTTGCGCAGCTTCTTGGAGAGGTCGCCCCATTTGGCCGGGTCGGTCACGTCGTTGGGGACATAGGAAAAGATCGAGGCGAAGCGGTCGATCGTCTTCTTGTCCTGGTATTCCTTCTCGACGAACTCGGCGATCGACTCCTTGGCGACCTTCTGGAAATCGGCATCGCTCCAGGGCGTGCGCGACACGCCGATGATGCGGCTTTCCTCGTCGAACTGGCCGTCCTTGAAGCGGTGGTAGAGCGCCGGGATCAGCTTGCGCTTGGTCAGGTCGCCGGTCGCGCCGAACACCACATAGTCGAACGGCTGGACCGGAATGATGCAGCTGGACACGGAGGACAGTCTCCTATCGAGATAATTCATCGAGACCCGAAATTCTGCTGTGCAAGGATGATGGCGCCATGGAGCGGTTCATGCTCGGCCGGCACGATGAAGTCGCCATAGCGCTCGACGAGGATGGGGTAAAGCCTCGTGCCGAAGCCGCCGACCGCCGCCATGCGGGTGACGCCGCGCTGTTTGAACCAAGCGACGTAGTTGTCGATATGGCCGAGCTCGATCGCCATCATCTTCTGCGCGACCGGGTCGCCCTTTTCGTAATAGTCGAAGAACAGCGGAACAAGCGCGGCATAATCGGCCGGCTTGCGGTCGGCGAAGGACCATTCCATGACCGCATCGAGATTGCCGCCGAGCTTTTCGACGACCAC
>DASZUD010000087.1:0-5638 GCA_035548155.1 Polyangia bacterium | reverse complement strand
TGCGCGCGAGGCGGCCGTCCGCCCGCGCACCGGCGAGGGTGCCAGGGTGCGCAGTCCGTCCCGAAGCGCCGCCGGCGGCGACGACCATGCGGTCGAGCACGAAGCTCGCGGCGCGCGCCGCCGCGGCGACGTAGCGCGGCTCGTCCAGCACGCGGCCCGCGACGGCGAAGCCCGAGATCATCAGGCCGTTCCAGGCGGCGAGGATCTTGTCGTCGCGCAGCGGCGGCACGCGGTGCGCGCGCACCCCGTAGAGCTTCACGCGCGCGGGCGCCAGCGCGGCGTGCTCCGCCTCGTCGGGGTGCGCGACGTTGAGGATGTTCGCGCCCTCGAAGTTCCCGCCCGCCGTGACGCCGTAGAATCGTAGGAATCGGCTCGTCTCGGGGCCGGGGCCCAGCACGTCCTCGATCTCCTTCTGCGACCAGACGAAGAACTTGCCCTCCTCGCCCTCCGAGTCGGCGTCGGTCGCCGAGTAGAACGCGCCCTCGGGCGAGGTCATCTCCCGCAGCACGTAGTCCAGCGTCTCGCGCGCGACGCGGGCGAACTCGGCGCGCCCCGTCGCCTGCGCCGCCTCGGCGTACGCCACGGCGAGCAGGCCGTTGTCGTAGAGCATCTTCTCGAAGTGCGGCACGAGCCAGCGCGCGTCGGTGGAGTAGCGATGGAAGCCGCCGCCGAGCTGGTCGTACATGCCGCCGCCGGCCATCTTCGAGAGCGTGAGCTCGGCCATGTGCAGCGTCTCGGCGTCGCCCGTGCGCGCGTGCGCGCGGAGCAGCAGGCGGATCGGCACGTTCGACGGGAACTTCGGCGCGCGCCGCACGCCGCCCTCGACGCGATCGAAGGCGCGCTTGAAGTAGTCGACCGTCTCGTCGATCACCGCCGCCGTCGGGAGCGCGGCCACGCCGCCGCCCGGCTCCATGTCCTTGCGCACCGCCTCGACCAGCGCCTTGGCCGCGCGCGTGACCCGCTCGCCGTCCTTCGCGTACGTGTCGGCGAGGTCGCGCAAGATCGACAGGAAGCCGTGGCGCGCGCCGCGCGCGCCGTCGCGCGGTGGGAAGTACGTGCCGCCGAAGAACGGCTCGCGCGCGGGCGTGAGCCACACGCTCATGGGCCAGCCGCCCGACTGCGTGAGGGCCTGCACGGCGCTCATGTACACGGCGTCGACGTCGGGGCGCTCCTCGCGGTCGACCTTGATGCAGACGTAGTGCTCGTTCATGAAGCGGGCGATCTCTTCGTCCTCGAAGGACTCGCCCTCCATGACGTGGCACCAGTGGCAGGTCGAGTAACCCACCGAGAGGAACACGGGCCGGTGCAGGCGCGCCGCCTCGGCGAACGCCTCGTCGCCCCACGGACGCCAGTCCACGGGGTTGTGCGCGTGCTGCAGCAGATAAGGGCTGGGCTCGAGGATGAGGCGGTTCGTGTACTTCGGCGCTGCGCCGATCATGTGGTGCGTGCGCGGCACGTAGGCCGGGCCCTTGGCGGCCAGCGCCTCGGCCAGGCGGTGCGACAGCGCCTCACCGTACGGCGGCGCGCCGGGCGGCTCGTGCGGGCTCATGGGCGGGATCCTCTTGGCGCGGCAGGCATCGCCCCCGACAATGAGCACGACGGCGAGCGAAAGCAATCGCCCCCGCACGCGCGTCTCAGCTGCCGCCGTCGGCAGGGACGAAGACGAGGCAGGCGTCGTTGATGAGGCACGCGTTCGGCACGCAGTAGGCGGCCGAGTTGAGGACGTTGCAGCACGTGGCGCCGCTGCCGCAGAAGTTCGCGGGCACCGAGTCCGTGCACGGATCCTTCGATCCGTTCTGCGCGAACTGCGCCAGCGTGCAGATGCACGGCACGCCGGCCAGCAGCGCGCCGAGCTGGGGATCGCACGTGCAGCGCAGGCCGTTCTTGCACTCGTTGCCGCCGCGTGAGCACGCCGCGCCGATCCCCTTGTCGTTCGCGGTGGGCGGCGGGCATCCGTCGGGCCACTCGAGCCCGACGTCGATGATCGAGTCGACGCTGGCGTCGCCCTTCTTGCTGCCGCCTCCCGAGCAGGCGCTCGCGGCGATCACGAGGCCCAGAATGGGGGCGAGGCGGCGCATGCCGCGAGAGTAACGCGTTCCGCGCGCGCGGGGACCTAAAAGGGCCGCGTGACGCGCAGCGTGTACGAGCTCGTTCCCGCGAACTCCATGATGCCGAAGAGGTTGGCGCCGTTCGACAGGCCGAAGCGCGCGACGGCGTCGACGCGGTAGCCGGCCACGTGCCACTGCACGCCGGGCGCGAGCCACACCGACTTGAGGTCGTTGAACTTCGTGAAGTCGAGACCGTCGACGTGGTTGAGCTGAACGTCGGTCGAGAGCTGGATCGAGGCGGCGAACGACTCGAGCGGCGCCCAGCTCACGGCGTAGGCCGCGTCCCAGAACGCGATCGTGGGCACGTGGATGTGAAGGTCCGCGAAGTCGGCGTCGGGACCGATGAGGATGACGGCGCCCTGGTTGACGACGAACGCGAAGCGGCCGACGACGGCGCCGAAGATCGCCGTCGGTTCGAGGTGGAAGTAGTACGGCAGCGCGTAGAACGCCGTCGAGCCGTCGACGAGGTGGAACTCGAACCCCGTGGTGTGCGTGGGAATGCGCGTGCGGAAGCCCACGCCGGCGACGATCGCCTCGCCGAGGTGGTCCGTCCAGTCGGCGCCCACGCGCAGATCGCCGAGCGAGAGGCCGGTCTTGTGCCTGTCATCGGGCACGGGCGGCTGGTTCATGATCGTGCCGACGTCGATCGTCGTCGCCTGCAGGATCGGGATCTCGCCCGTGAAGGCGAAGCGCCGCCAGCGCCACGCGCCGCCCACCGCGAGCCGCACGTTCTGGCCCTTGCCCGTGATGTAGGGCAGCGACGAGAGATCCCCCGTGCGCGCGTAGGCGAGGTCGGCCCAGACGCGCGTGGGCGACACGGGCAGGCGCAGCTCGGGGCCCTCGAGGGGAGGCGGGTAGTAGGTCGAGAGGAACGCGTCGGTCTCGGCGGCCGCGGCTTCGAGCGGGGGCGTCTCGGCGCGAGCCGCCCCCGACGGCGACGTCAGCACCAGCAAGACCGAGACGACGAACGCGCGCGGGCCCAACAGCGCTAGGGAATCGGAACCGCGCGGCGCTGTCAACGCCGCGCACGCCGCGCGCGAAATGACTCGCGCTTCGGCCGCGAATGCCCGCAAGATCGGCCGCGCCAGATGCCCCGCGCCCCGCTCGCCGCCCTGCTCGCCCTGACCGCCATCGCGGGGTGCGCGCGCGGCCCCGAGGACGGGCTCGCGCGCGTGCGGCGCGCGGGCGTGCTGCGCTGGGGCGGCGATCTGCAGGGCGGCGAGCCCTTCGCCTACGAAGACCCTGCGCGCCCCGGACACCTCGCGGGGTTCGAGGTGGAGATCGCCGACGCGCTCGCGCGGGCCCTGGGCGTGCGCGCAGAGTTCGTGCAGAACGACTGGTCGACGCTGGTGCCGTCGCTCGAGCGCGGCACGTTCGACGTGGCCATGAACGGCCTCGAGGTGACGCCCGCGCGAGCGGCGCGCGTCGCGTTCACGCGGCCGTACTACTTGTTCTCCGAGCGACTCGTCGTGCGCGCCGGAGCCGGCGGCGCGCGCGATCTCGCGTCGCTGCGCGGACTGCGCGCGGGCACGCTGGCGAGCTCGCAGGCGTGGGAGCTCTTGCGGGCGGCCGGCGCCGTCGCCGTCCCGTACGAAGGCGTCGACGAACCGTTCACGGATCTGGCGAGCGGGCGCACCGACGCCGTCCTCATGGACGACGTCATCGTCGACCGGTATGCGCCGCGCCACGGCGGTCTGCGCGTCGCCGCCGACGTCGCCGAGGGCCGCTACGCGATCGCCGTGCGCCCCGCCGATGCGTCCCTCGCGCGCGCGCTCGACGACGCGCTCGGCGCGATGATCGCGCGCGGCGAGCTGCGCGCGATCTTGGCGCGAAGCGGCCTCGACAACGCGCGGCAGGAGCGCCTCGCGGCGGCCGTCGCGCCGCCGGCCCCGCCCGCCCCCGTGCGCGCACGCCTCGACGCGCACCAGGTGGCGCTCTTCCTTCGAGGCGCCGCCGTGACGATCGCGATCTCGACGGGCGCGATGGCGCTGGCGATCGCGCTGGGTCTCGCGCTCGCGCTGGCACGCCACACGCTGCCGCGCGTGGATGCCTCCGGCACCGCTTCGGGGCCCCCCCGCCCCACCTCCCCCGCGGACTCCGGCCGCGCCCTCGCGGGTGCGCTCGCGACGATCTACGTCGAGGTGTTCCGCGGCACGCCCGTGCTGCTGCAGCTCTTCGTCATCTATTACGGCCTGGCGAGCGTGCTGCCGCTGCCGCCCTGGCTGGCGGCGATCCTGGGCCTGGGCCTGAACTACGCGGCGTACGAGGCGGAGATCTACCGCGCGGGCCTGGCCGCCGTGCCGCGCGGGCAACTCGAGGCGGCCTGGGCGCTGGGCATGAGCACGCCCGTCGCGCTCCGTCGCGTCGTGCTGCCACAGGCGCTGCGCATCGCGCTGCCCGGCATGACGAACGACTTCATCGCGCTGCTCAAGGACAGCTCGCTGGTCTCCGTGATCACGGTGGTGGAGCTCACGAAGCGCATGACGATCGCCGCCGTCGATCTGCGCGGCTGGCTCGCACCGGGATTGCTGTGCGCCGCGCTCTACTTCGCGATGAGCTATCCGCTCTCGCGCCTCGCCCGTCGCCTCGAGCGGCGGCTGGACGGCCAATCATGATCGAGGGGCGCGGGCTTTCGAAGCGCGTCGGCGGGCGCATGCTGCTCGACGGCGTCTCGCTGCGCGTCGGCGCGGGCGAGGCGGTCGCGATCATGGGGCCCTCGGGCGCGGGCAAGACCACGCTGCTGCGCTGCCTCGAGGGGCTCGAGCGGCTGGACGCGGGCACGGTCACGGTGGGCCCCGACACCTTCGGCGCGGGCGCGCCCGACTACGACCGCGCCGTCGCGCGCGTGCGGCGGCGCCTCGGCTTCGTGTTCCAGCAGTGGCACTTGTTCCCGCACCTCACGGTGCTGGAGAACGTGACGCTGGCGCCGATTCACGTCGCGGCGCGCGCGCCCGACGTCGCGGCGCGCGAGGCCCACGCGCTGTTGGAGCGGGTGGGGATCGCCGCGCGCGCCGGCGCGCGGCCCCGCGAGCTCTCGGGCGGTGAGCAGCAGCGCGCGGCGATCGCGCGCGCGCTGGCGCTCCAGCCGGAGGCGCTGCTGATGGACGAGCCCACGAGCGCGCTCGACGACGAGCGCGTGGCCGAGCTGGTCACGCTGCTGCGCGGCCTCTGCGCCGAGGGCCTCGCGCTGCTGGTGGTGACGCACGACGAGCCGTTCGCGCGCGCCCTCACCCCCCGCGTGATCACGTTGCGCGGCGGCGCGCTGAGCGATCAAAGCTCGACGCGCTGATGCACAAACAGGCTCGGCGGTGCATCAAATCGACCGCGCGGCTGACCCGAACGGCGTCGAGCGTGCTCTATACTCGCGCCACTCGGAGGGACGATCGATGCGCGCACGAGCCTCGCTTTTCACGACGACCATTCTCTCGACCGCGGCCGCGCTGAGCTTCGCGGCGGCGAGCTGCTCGAGCGGCGGAGGAGAGAACCCGGCGGGCGCCGCCGGCACGAACGGCCAAGGCACGGCCGGCACG
>DASZUD010000086.1:0-10024 GCA_035548155.1 Polyangia bacterium | reverse complement strand
CGAGCGCGCCGTACGCCGAGCCCGTCGGTCGCGGCTTCGCGAGCGGCCCCGCCGGCCCCTTCATCGAGAGCGCGCGCCCGAGGTCGGGCTCGCGCATCGCGAGGCGGCCGTCCGCCGGTTGCGGCGTCGCGTGAGGCGAGCGCGGCCGCTCGCTGGGCGCGTCGCGCGCGCCCTGCTGCGCCTTCTCGTCGAACTTGCCGTACTTCTTCGTCTCGTGCTCGACGGTGCTGTCGTGCTCGCCCGCGAAGCGCGCCTCGTCGGGCCGCTTCTCCTCGCGCGGCGCGGGAAGGTCTATGACCTGCCCCGGCGCCTTCACCGAGTCGATCTCCTTCTGCACTTCCTCGGCCTTGTGCTTCTCCTCCTCGCGCTCGAGGTCGGCGATGATCTGGCGCGCGGCGTCCTCGTCGACCATGCCGACGTCGATCGACTCGCCCGGGCCACGCGCCGCGATCTCCCGCTGCAGATCGGCGTCGCGCGGCGCGAACACGTACAGCGCCACGCCCACCAGCAGCGCCAGCTCGCCGTGCACGATCGCGGCGAGGCCCAGCCAGAACGCCACCGTGCGCTTGCGCCCCGGCTTGTGCGCCGCGCGCGTAGCTCCGCCCGAGGAGGCAACTCGCTGCAAAGGTTGGCGGGAGGAATTCACCTGCGACCTACCTTTCCGCAATAGTAAGGCGCTTCGAGCGCGATGACTAACGTACGAGCGGGTTCTCGAACGTCACAGGCATCGACAATGATAATCCGGAGCCGCCCTCGGGGCGCCTCGGGAATGGCGCGGCGCGCTGCACGGCGCGCACGGCCTCGGCGTCGAACTCTTGGAATCCCGAGGACTTCACGATGCGCGGCCCTTCGCCCAGCGCACCGTCGGGACGCACGATGAAGGTGACGACCGTCTCGCCCTGCTCGAGCCGGAGCGCGAGCACCTTCGGAAATACCAGGACGTTCTGCACGCGGCGCTGAATCTCCTGACGGTAGCGATCGTAGACGCGCTCGCGCTCGCGTTGCGCGGCCTCGGCGGCCAGCTCTGCGGGGCTGCGCGCGCCATACGCCGTCGGGGCCGTGCCGCTGCTGGGCCGAGCGACGGCGCCCGGCGCCTCGCCGGGCCCACGCCCCTGGCGCGAGTCCGCGTCGCCGGCGACGCCCGACTGCGAGAAGTCGGTGATGCCCGGGTGCGACGAATGCGAAGCCGCGCGGCGCGTCTCGTCATCCACGGCGGCGCGGCCGCGCGCCTCGACGTCGAACGCGCGCGCGCCGCGCTCGGCGTCCAGCGGGCCCTGACCGCGGTCGGCCTGCGGGTGATCGCTCACGCGCGCGAGCGCCACCGGGAACGCCATCGCCGGCGGCTTCGCGCCTACCGTCTGCCCGGCGACGTCAGGCGGCGCGTCCGAGGCGCCCGCGGGCGGCTGAGGCCGGGTGGCGCTGCGCGCCCGCGTCGCCTCGCTGGTGCGCACCGAATCCCCGATCCCGATCCTGCGCTCGCGCCTCACGGCCTGCGGCGAAGCCGAGCGCCGCGACGTGTGCAGCCGCGAGAGCTGGGCCGCATCCTCCGAATCCGCGACGCGCGACTCCAGCGTCGAGCGATCGTGCCGCATGGCCAGCCCCGTCAGGCGGGCGCCGCTCTCGCCTTGATCCGGCGCGGGCGCGCCGCGCGCGCGGCTGTCGCCCTCGCGCGGCCCCACCGTCTTGGGCACGGCGTTGTCACGATCGCCCTCGGGCGCGTCCAGGGGGCGCGTCACCTTGGCCTCGTCCACCGCCGGCAGCGGCGGATCCGGCAACGCCGCCGAGGGGTCGGGCTCCGTCGCCGCGACCTCGACGGGCTTCAGCTCGACGACGACGGAGGCCGCCTCGACGTCGTCGGCCGCGCCCAGCCCGCCGCGGAGCAGCACCGCCAGCACGAAAAAGTGCACCGCCGACGATCCCGCGAGGGCCCAGGCCCAGGACCTAGGCCGGCCGCTCCGTTCGGCGTGCTGCGACTTCTTGCCCAACGACATGCGTGGCCCACGCGCCTCTTTGAGGGTAGCATGCGCGCCTTGTCCCAGACGCCGACAATGCCCGTTCACCTCGAGCGCCGCCTGACCCGCGACATGGGGCGAGCCCTCAACGATTTCCATCTCCTACAGGATGGAGATCGGATCATGGTGGCCATGTCTGGAGGCAAGGACAGCTACGCGATGTGCGTGCTGCTGCGCGACCTGCAGAAGCGCGCGCCCATCCGGTTCGAGCTCACGGCCGTGCACGTCGATCAGGGCCATCCCGGGTACGACGGCGCCCCCCTGGAGGGTTGGCTGAAGGACCAGGGCATCCCCTACCGCGTCCTACATGAGGACACCTACAGCATCGTCACGGACAAGATCCCCGAGGGCAAAACGTACTGCTCGCTCTGCTCCCGGCTGCGGCGCGGAATCCTCTATCAGGCGGCGACCGATCTCGGCTGCAACAAGATCGCGCTCGGCCACCACCGCGACGACGCGCTCGAGACGCTGCTGCTGAACCTCTTCTTCGGCGGGAAGCTGGCCACGATGCCGCCTCGCCTCGTGAGCGACGACGGCAAGCACGTCGTCATCCGCCCGCTCATCTACTGCGCGGAGTCGCACCTGGCCGAGCTGGCGGCCATCCGCAGGTTCCCCATCCTGCCGTGCAACCTGTGCGGGTCGCAGTCGGAAGCGCAGCGCAAGCAGATGAAGGCGATGCTGACGGAGCTCGAGGCGAAGCACCCGACGCTGCGGCAGACGATGCTGGCCGCGATGGGCAACGTGAACCCGTCGCACCTCTTCGACAAGAAGCTGTACCCTGCGCACGACGTGCCGCGCGAAGGTGACGTCGAGTCGGGCGTGATCGCCGCCTCGGCGCTGCTGCGCGCCACGACGTAGTCGCCCGTTCGCGTCCGCTTTTCCACAGTCGCTGTCGCAGCGGCGAGGAAGGCTCGACACGTGCGACGCGCGAAGGGCGCGTGATCTCGCGCGCAACCGTCGTGGCACATCCGCTGCACAGGGGCGTCGCCATGAAGAAAGCACCATGGCTCGGCCTCTTCGGCCTCTCGATCCTCCTGTGGTCGGCGGCCGCGTCGGCGTCGACGCGGATTTGCGTGAGCGTGCAGCAGAAATCGTGGTTCAAGGCGCCGCCGGCGACCGCGGCGCCGAGCGACGCTGATCACGCCCCGCCCGCGCCCGCCCCCGTGCCCCCTGCGCCACAGGTGCTGCCCGCGCCACCTCCCCCATCGGATGTTCAAGCGGCGATGCCGTCGCCGTATCGAGCGCCGATGCCCCCGCGCGGGCAGGTGCCACGCGCGAACCCGCACGAGCTCGATCCCACGCTGTACCTCAAGCGCATGCTCGAATACGAGGTGACGCACGAGCCGGGCTACTCGGCCGTGTCCGACGCGTGCACGCAGCGCCTCACGGTCGAGCTCTACCCGCTCGAGATGGGGTGGACGGTGTTCGCGCGCTACTCGGGCACCGAGCGCGAAGAGAAGATCGACCACGCCGACGTCGACGAGTTCGCCGAGCTCGCGCAGCGCATCGCCTTCTCGCTGCTGCGCAACCGCGCCATCAGCCACACGATCACGCGCGAGAACGTGCTGCGGGCCGACAGCGAGACGAACCTGCGCACGATCGACGGCACGGGCCACTTCCTGTTCGGCCTGGGCACCGAGGCGCGCATCACGAAGCTGCCGACGGCGCAGGGGCAGCTCGCGCCCGCGACCGATCAACTGCGCCTGCTCACGCCCGTGGCGATGCAGGTGGGTTACCGGCGCAAGCTGCGCGCGTGGGGCCTGGACGCCTTCGCGCGGCTCGACCTCGGCACCGAGAGCACGGGCCTGCACACGAACGATCTGGGCGGCAACGTCGACTACACGACCAGCTTGCTGCTGGGCCTCCACTTCCTGCACTACCTCGACGCGCCCGGCATCAACTCCCTCTACTTCGGCGGCGGCGCGGCGTTCGAGCTGGCGTTCTTCCAGGCCATCGTGCCGCTCAAGGATCGCCCGGCAGTGGGTGAGCGCCAGACGATCACCAGCGGCGGCCTCAACGTCGACTTCCTCGTCGGCTACGAGTTCCTGCGCGCGAGCTCCGTTCACTTCTACGGCCAGCTCGATCTCGAGGCGCCCACGTACGTCGTCAAGGCCGACACCGACGCGGGCACCATCAACGCGTACATGCCCGGCCTCGTCGCCCAGATCGGCATCATCTTCTAGCCATGCGCCGCCTCGCCTTCGGCGGCGCGCTCGTCGCGCTGCTCTTCACCGCCGCGAGCGCCCGGGCCCAGGTTCGCACCTGCGTCGAGATCGAGTCGCCGGCGCGCGACCGCGAGGCCCTCACGCGCGCCGTGAAGACCGAGCTCGACCGCCACCCGACCCACCACGCGGCCGACAGCGACTGTCAAGGAACGCTCACCGTCGAGATCATCGACCTCGGGGCCACGGACGGTCGGTGGGTCACGGGGCGCATCAACTCGCAGGTGCCAGATCGGGAGAAGGTCGGGCCCGATGGCTTGGTGCCCGCCGTCGAGCGGCTCTTGCGCGTCGTCCTGCACAACGACCCGCTGGTGCTCCAAGGCCCGGGCTCGCAGAGCTGGCTCGAGCGTCAGCGCCACGCGCTGGAGGTGCGCACCGCGATGCACTGGGGCCTCGAGGTGTACGAGGCCGTCGCGCCGCTCGGCAGCTCGATCGCGACGCTGCCCGGCTTCGGGCTGTCACTGCGGCGCGAGGCGAGCGCGCTCTACGTGGGCGCGCGGCTCGGAGGTGCGTTCGATCCCGACAACTCGATCTCCGGCCTGCAGCTGCGCCTGCAGATCGAGGCGCAGCTCGAGGCCGGCTTCTACGCGAGCCCCGAGGCGACCACGTCGTTCTTCGCGAGCGCGCTCGTCGGCGCGCTGTACCAGCGCTTCGAAGGCCCGGCTCCGCTCGACGGTGCGGACGCGACCGGAGCGGCGACCATGACGGGCGTCGCCGTCGGGGCGCGAGCGGGCGTCGAGGCGATGCGCGCCTCCGACGTGCGCGTCCTCGCGTTCCTCCAGCTCCAGCTCCCCGCGTTCGCGAGCAGCGACCCGGACCACGGCGTCGTCGACCGCTGGGTGCCGAGCGCGTCAATCGGCGCGGGGCTGCTGTTCTGACCCCGAGCGAGGCAGGCTCCGCCTCCCGGAGCGAGCGCGGAACCCTTCGAGCTCCCGTTTACGCGATACCCGAGCGCGTGTTCTTGCGCGCGCGGCCGCCGACCTTCGTCGACGTGGGGCCCGATTTGCTCGAGCCCATGTCGGTGGTCTCGTCGGGCTCCTTCTTGTCGAGGCGCCGCACGAGCGCGATGTCCAGCGCCTCGTCGACGGTGCGCACGGGCTTCACCGTGACCTTCTGGAGCACGTGCGGCGGGATCTCCGAGAGCTCGGGCGCGTTGCCCGAAGGGATGATGCACGTCGTGATCCCGGCGCGCGCCGCCGCGAGCAGCTTCTCTTTGAGGCCGCCGATGGGCAGCACCTTCCCGCGCAACGTCAGCTCGCCCGTCATGGCGACGTCGTGACGCACGGGCACGCCCGCGATCAGCGACACCAGCGCGCACGCCATCGTGACGCCGGCCGACGGCCCGTCCTTGGGCACGGCGCCCGAGGGCACGTGGATGTGAATCTCACGGCCCGCGTAGAACTCGGTGCCGAGGCCCAGCGTCAGCGCGTAGGCGCGCGCGAACGACAGCGCCGCCTGCGCCGACTCCTTCATGACGTCGCCGAGCTGGCCCGTGAGGATGAGGGACCCTTTGCCGGCCATCGTCTGCGCCTCGACGTGCAGCACCTCGCCGCCGTACGGTGTCCAGGCGAGCCCGTTCACCGTACCCACCTCGTCGACGCCACGCCGCTCTTCGGGCAAGTAGCGGGGCGGGCCCAGGAACGAGGTCAGCTCTTCGGCGTCGATGACGGGCCCCGACGCCTTCTTCGGCGCGGCTGCCGCGGTCGGCCGCCCTGAGACGACGGCGTCCTTGGCGCGCTCGCGCTGCTCCACCACCCGCCGCGCCACCTTGCGCGCGAGCTGCGCGATGAGCCGCTCGAGCTCGCGCAGGCCCGACTCGCGCGTGTACTCGCTGACGATGCGGCGCACGACGTCGCGGCCGACGACGATGTCGTTCACCGTGAGGCCCGCTTCGGCGACCTGCTTCGGCACGAGGTAGCGCTCGGCGATGACCAGCTTCTCTTCCTCGCTGTAGCCTGAGAGTCGCAGCGTCTCCATGCGATCGCGCAGCGGCGGCGGGATCGTCTCTGGCAGGTTCGCCGTGGCGATGAACATGACCTTCGACAGGTCGAAGCTCACGCCCAGGTAGTGATCTCGGAAGTTATGGTTTTGCTCGGGGTCGAGCACCTCGAGCAGCGCGGCCGACGGATCGCCGCGGACGTCCGAGCCCAGCTTGTCGACCTCGTCGAGGAGCAGCACGGGGTTGTTCGTGCCGGCCTGCTTGAGGGCCTGGATGAGACGCCCGGGCATCGCGCCCACGTACGTGCGGCGGTGGCCGCGGATCTCGGCCTCGTCGCGCACGCCGCCCAGCGAGATGCGCACGAACTTGCGCCCGAGGGCGCGCGCGATCGAGCGGCCCAGCGACGTCTTGCCGACGCCGGGCGGGCCGAGGAAGCACAGGATCGGCCCGTGCGCGCCCGCCCGCAGCTTGCGCACGGCGAGGTAGTCGAGGATGCGATCCTTGATGTGCTCGAGGTCGTAGTGATCCTCGTCGAGGATCTTGCGCGCCGTATCGATGTCGAGCGTGTCCTCGCTGGCCGTGTTCCAGGGCAGCTCGACCAGCCAATCGACGTACGTGCGCAGCACGGCCGCCTCGGCGCTCTCGGCGTGCATCTGATCGAGGCGGCGCACCTGCTTCTCGGCCTCGATGCGCGCCTCCTCGGGAAGGCCCGCCTTCGCGACCTTCGAGCGCAACTCCTCCATCTCCTCGCCGTGAACGTCGCCGTCGCCGAGCTCGCTCTTGATCTGCCGCAGCTGCTCGCGCAGGTAGTAGTCGCGCTGGGTCTTCGACATCTCCTCGCGCGCCTTCGTCTGGATCTGCGACTGCACCTCGAGGATGCCGATCTCCTTCTCCAGCGTCTGGTTGACGCGCGTGAGGCGCTGCACGGGCTCGTCGAGCTCGAGCAGGTCCTGCGCCTCCGCCACCTTCAGCGTGAGGTTCGACGAGACGAGGTCGGCCATGCGGCCCGGATCGTCGACGCTCTGAACCACCATCGACAGCTCGGGCTGGATCGTCTTGCCCAAGCCCGAGAGCTTGTCGATGTTCTGGCGCACCGAGCGCAGCAGCGCCTCGAGGCTGACCGAGCGCACCAGCGGGCGATCGTCGTTGCGCTCGATGCGGACCCGGTAGCACGGGCTGTCGCCGACGAACTTCTGAATGCGCGCGCGGCAGAGCCCCTGCACGAGGACCTTGAGGCCGCCCTCGGAGAGCTTGCGCATGCGCATGATCATCCCGATCGTGCCCGTGCGATAGAAGCCGTTCGGGCCCGGATCGTCTTCGCTGGCCGAGCGCTGCGCGACGAGGAAGCACAGGCGCTCGTCGGACTCGAGCGCCTTCGTGACGGCCTCCATCGAAACCGGGCGCGTCACGCGCAGCGGAACGATCATGTAAGGGAAGACGACGAGATCGCGGATCGGCAAGAGAGGTAATACGTCCGGGATCTCGGGCTCGGCGGTGCGACCTTCGCGACCTTCGTTATGCGCGGGCACGCGGAGACAGTATCAGAAATGAAAATGAAACGATGATTCCGCACCGTCGCGAACGAAAGTCGCGCGCACTTGTCACACCATGTGTGTGCGCCGGCGACCCGAACGCGATCGAGCGCAGCGAGCGACGCGCTACCGGGCTACTGCTCGACGAGCGCGATCGACGACGAGGCCAGCGCCCAGATGCGCCCGAAGCGATCGAGCTTCACGTCGTGCTGATCGCCGCCGACGACGACGTCCCCAAACCGGCCGGCGGCGGCGTCGGCGGGCGTCAAACGACGCAAGCCCTTCGCCGTCGCGATCCACATGTCGCCCTGTCCGTCGCGCGCGACGCCTCGGCACGCGACGATCGCCTCCTCGGCGCCGCCGCCGTAGGCGCGCCAGACCTTGTCGTCGAGCCGCGCCAAGCCCTCCGAGGTCGCCGCCCAGATCGCGTCGCCGGGGCCCTTCGCCACGCCGTGAACGAGCTCGCTCGCGAGGCCGTCGTTCTCGCCCCAGGTTCGTAGATCACCTTGCTGCCAGCGGCTCACGCCCGAGAGCGACGAGAACCACGTCGCCCCGTCGTCGAAGAAGACGCCCGTGAGCGCGTCGGGCAGCGGCAACACCTCGGGCCGCGCCTTCTCGCCCTCCTTGGGCGCGCGGTGCTGGATCGCGCGGTGCGCGGCGAGATCGATCTCGGCGGCGCCGATGCTGACGTCGTCGCCGCCTTCGGTGCGCGCGCGCAGCCCGACCCAGAGCGCGCCCGAGGGCGCGATCGCGGCGAACGAGACGCCCGGGGGTCCCTGCGTCCCGGGCGGCATGACGAGCGGGACGCGATCGTGCGTGCGCCAGGTGTCTCCGACGGCGGCCTGCGCTGCACCGACGACGACCGCCTCGGCGAGCCGCGTGATGACGAGGCCCGAATATTTCGGCTCGGCGGAGAGCGCGTAAATCGTCCCCGCGCGATCGGCCGCCACGGCCAGCACGACGGCGTCATCGGCTTCTCCGACGCGCGTCGCACGGTACACGTCGCCGTCGGTCACCCAGGCCCGCGGTCCGTCCGTCGCCACGAAGCAGCGATCCCGCGCCGCGCACGCCACCGAGAAGTGCTCGGCGTCCCCGACGAGCTCGGCGCCCGAGAAGAACGCCGGCCGCCCCTTCGCGCCGCGCGCGACGCCCCGACGCTCGGTGCCGTAGTAGACGGCGCCGTCGCTGCCCGCCGCGACGGTCACCCCGGGCGGAGGAAGCTCGCCGAGCGGCACGGCGACCCATCGATCGCGCGAGCGCACGCCGGGCGTCCCCTTCTTCACCGACACGAAGCGCAGCGCCCCCGCCGGGAGGTCCTCGCCCGCGCGCAGGAGCGTCAGCGAGTACGCGCGCTCTGCACCAGCGGCGCCCGCCACCAGAACGGCGTCCTTCCCCGTGTCGACGACGCGCACGACGCGCACGTCGGGCTGCGCGCGGAACGCCTGCGGCTCGCCTTCCTGGAGCACGAAGAGCCGCCCGCCGGCGGCGTCATCGCCCGCGGTCCGCGCGCCCACGACGCGCGTGCCGACCGCCGTCACGGCCGTGCCGACGATCTCGAGGCCCGCGGGATCGTCGCCGAGCGGCACGACGCGCGCGCTCTCGCCCTCCGCGACGAAGAGGCCCAGCGCGCGCGTCCCGACCCACGCCGAGCGGCCGTCGCGATCGAGCTCGAGCGACGTCACGCCGCGCACCTCGCCCACGGGAGACCAGCCCTTGCCGTCCCAGCGGAAGAGGCCGTCGCCGCCGCCGGCCCACGCCCCGTCCTTTTCGGTGGTGGGCGCCAGCGACGTGATGTTCCCGAGCCCGCCCAGCGACTCGAACGTCTCGGGCGTCGCCTGATCGCCTTGCGCCTTCCCGCGCACGAAGCGGCCGACGCCGCTCTCCGTCGCCACCCAGGCCGCGCCGTCGCCGTCGACGCCGACCGCCGTGACGCCCGCGAGCGCGCCCACCGTCTCGTAGTCGTCGCTCGCGACGTCCCAGCGCCGCAGCCCGCGCGAGGTGCCGGCGTACACGACGCCGCCGCGCGCGGCGATCGCCGTGATGGGGCCCGTCTCGGCGCGCTCGGTGATCTTCAACCGCGGCGCGCCCGCGGCGGCGTTGACCGCGCCGCCCGCGCCCGAGCGGCAGCCGAGCGCCGCGGACGACAGCGCGAAGGCCAGCAGGGAAGTCCGCGAAAGATGAAGCACGAAGCGATGAGTCGAGCGAGGCATCGAGCGCGACATCGGCGGCTCTCGAGCACGCGCGAGCCGTACGTGCGCACGAGGTGCTCGCGGACGTCGGCCGGCAGCTCGTCGCCGTCGGCTGGAAGCCGCGCGGCGG
>DASZUD010000085.1:0-6587 GCA_035548155.1 Polyangia bacterium | reverse complement strand
GGGCAGGACACCGCCATCCGCCCCGAGCGCGGCAAGCTGGGCGCCGCGCCGGTGGGCAAGCAGGCGCTGGATCGCCACCTGCCGGAGATCGCGGCCCTCATCGATCCGCGGCAGTTCGAGCTCATCGCGGCGCATGGCGCGGGCGTGGCGGTGATCCAGGGTGGCGCGGGCAGCGGCAAGACCACGGTGGGCCTGCACCGCCTCGCGCACCTCGCGTTCTCGTACCCGGCCCAGTACCCGCCGGCGCGCCTGCTGGTCGTGACGTACGGCGCGGCGCTGGCGGCGTACATCGGCGAGGTGCTGCCGTCGCTGGGCGTGCCGGGCGTCAAGGTGAGCACGTACGGCGCGTGGGCCGAGCGCGAGCTGCGCTCCGTGATCCCGTGGCTGAAGGCCGAGATCGTCGACGACGCCACGCCCGCCGTGTCGCGCGTCAAGAGCCACCCGGCGCTGCTCCACGAGCTGGAGCGCCTCGTGGCCGCGCACGAGGGCAAGAAGGGCTCGCGCGCCGTCGTCGAGATCTGGGCCGATCTGCTCACCGACAAGTCGCGGTTGCTCGCGCTCTTGCGCGACGCCGCTGAAATGCCGGTTCCCGAGCGCGACATCGTCGACGCGCACCGGATCATGGTCGACCGCGTGCAGGCGATCCTGGCGCGCGATCCGCGCGAGCGGCCACCCGAGAAGAAGGCGAAGAAGAAGAGTTCGGCCGCGAAGCGTGCGCGCGAGGAGGAGGCCGAGCGCGCCGATCTGGCCGACGTGCCGGGCCTCGCGGTCGACAAGCCCAAGGAGCGCACCGTCGACGCCGATCTGCCCGAGCACGTCCGGCGCGTCGAGGGGCAGCTCGGCATCGAGGGCGACGACGACATCCGCGGCGAGACGGGCATCGACGGCCTGGCCACCGAGGACGACCGCCCGCTGCTGGACCTCGACGACGCGGCGATGCTGTTGCGCGCGCACGAGCTCTTGTCTGGCGTGAAGCAGCCGCTGGCGCACGTGTTCGTCGACGAGGCGCAGGACCTTTCGCCCATGAAGCTGGCCGCCCTCATCGGCCGAACATCGACCCGGGAACCCTCAAAGGGTTCCCGGGCCCTCCACGCTCGCTCCGGCGAGCAGAGCTCTCCTGCGCTCGGGAAAGCTTTTAGGCCGTCGATCACGCTCGCGGGCGACACGTCGCAGAAGCTGTTCCTCGACAACGGCTTCGGCGACTGGCGCGGCGTTCTCGGGCACCTGGCGCTCACGCACGTCGCCGTCGAGCCGCTGCGCATCGCGTACCGCTCGACGCGCGAGATCCTCGCGCTCGCGCGCCACGCGCTGGGGCCGCTGGCCGACGCCGTGCCGCCCGAGGCGCCGCGCTCGGGCGCGCCCGTCGAGGCGTTTCGCTTCCCGGCCGTCGGCGCGGCCGTCGCCTTCCTGGCCGAGGCGCTGCGCGACCTCCACGCGCGCGAGCCGCGCGCGACGGTGGCGCTGCTGGCCCGCCACCCCGAGCAGGCCGACCGCTACTTCGACGGCCTGCGCCGCTCCGAGGTGCCCGCGCTCCGCCGCGTGCGCGCGCAGGAGTTCTCGTTCCGCCCCGGCGTCGAGGTCACCGACGTCCGCCAGGTCAAAGGCCTCGAGTTCGACTACGTCGTCATGCTGGACGCGAACCAGGCCAGCTACGGGCGGGACGACGAGGCGCGCCACCTGTTCCACATCGGCGTCACGCGCGCCGCCCACCAGCTGTGGCTCGTCGCGACGGGCACGCCCAGCCCGCTCGTGCCGAAGGAGCTGTTCCGGGACTGAGCCTGCTGCGAGCGACGTCAGGCCCTTCACGCCGTGGCTCCACCCCTACGGGCATCGTGCGCCCTAGTCGGGCCGCGCGATGCGCAGCTCGATCGGCACGGCGAGATCGGGCTCGCCGCCGAAGCGACGAAACTCTTCCCACGACTCGCCGTGCGCGGGGCAGGGAGGCAGCGTCGCGCACCCGGCCGTCGCGAGCACGGCGAGCGCGACGAACAAACCGACGGTTCTCATGGCCAGACCGTGTCGGCCGGCTCGTGCCAGCTGCGCGTGAGGTCGAGCCACATGGCGAGCCCGCTGTGCGGCGCGAACGGGCGATAGCGGCGCGCGATGGCCGCGTCGAGGCCGGTCTTGCGCGTCTTCGGGTAGAGCTTCTTGAACCGCGCGCGGCACCACGAATCCAGGCCCAGGCGGTCGTTGTGGCCGAGCAAGCGCATGAGGTTGTCCGCCGCGTACGGGCCGATGCCCATGATCGAGCGCAAGCGCGCGTAGACGACGTCGGAGGGGATCGCGCCTCCGCGCAGGCTCTCGAGCTCGAGCTCACCACCGGCGACGCGCGTCGCGAGCGCTTTCAGATACGGCGCGCGGTACCCGGCGCGCACGACGTCGCGGAAGAAGGCCACCGGCTTGCGCGCGAGCACGGCCGCCGTGGGGAAGGCGCGCCCGCCGCCGGGCCCGACGGCGCCGGCCTTCTCGACGAGCCGTTCGACCATGAAGCGCGTCAGGCTCCACGAGCAGTTCGTCGTGCACAGCATCTTCATGACGTCTTCGAACACGGTCGGCGCGCGCATGAGGCGCCCGCCGCCAGCGTCGACGCACGCGAGCAGCTCGGGCGCGTCGGCCAGCGCGGCGCGCACGGGCCCGAGGTCCTGGTCGAGGCGCAGCACGGCGCGCACGACCTCGGCCGCGCGGCGTTGCGCCGCGGCGCCCCGGGACGAGACGCTGACGCGCAGGCGTCGGCGCGCGCCCGGACGCACCGACACGGCGACGACGCCCGAACCGGCGTCGTCATAGGCGAAGGCGAGGGTGGCGGCCTCGCGGTCGTACGAGAAGGGCGGCAGGTCGAACCAGCCGTGGCTGCGCACGGTGCGGTCGAACGCGAAGTCCGGCGGCGTCTCGATCTGGATCTCGGGCATGTCCGCCTCCTAAGATACGCCTCCATGCTGCTCCGCACCGAATCACCGAACGCGATTGCGCGCGTGCTCGTTTGCGCGGCCGCGCTCTTCGGCGGTGCGCGCTTCGCCCGCGCCGCGGAGCCAGACGCCGGCGCGCCGACCGCGGATCCGAGCGCCCCCGACAAGGTGTGCCTCGCGGCGCTGCGCGAGCGCAAGGTCGACTTCATGGAGTGGCCCACGAAGGGCGTGCGCACACCCATTCGCCTCGTGGGCAGCAACCTCGGCCCTCTGCGGCTCGTCATCCTCGATCGCAAGCCCGGCGGCGTGATGCCTGTCATGGACTGCGAGCTGGCGCGCGCGCTGCTGGACGCGGCCGGGGTCTTCCAGATGGTGGGCATCCGCGATCTCTATTTCTCGGGCATGTACGAGTACCGGACGCGGCGCCGCTCGAAGAAGCTGTCGGAGCACGCGCACGGCTTCGCGATCGACGTGCACCAGTTCGGCACGGCCGACGGGCGCGTGTTCGACGTCGAGCGCGACTTCGAACAGGGCGTGGGCGAGTGGGAGTCGCGCGATCAGGTGGCCTGCGTCGGCTCGCCCGAGAAGCCCGAGGGGCGCCTCCTGCGTGAGCTCGCCTGCTCGCTGCGGGCGAGCAGCGCCTTCCGCGAGATCATCACGGCCGACGACAACTCGGACCACGACAACCACTTCCACATCGAATCGTTCTCCGATCCGCTCTCGCGCGCGAAGGCGATCCTGGTGCACCGCGAGCCCACGAGCGACGATTGAGAACCATTGCGCCCTAGGTGTGCGACAGATCGTCGCATGCCGAGTTTCTGAAAATGCGCCCGCCGCGCCGGCGATGTTGTACGTTCAGGGGGCTCGGTTTCCATAGGCCCGCTCAGGGGGACCCCATGCACGAACTCAAAGTTGCGGCGCGACGTCCCGTCGTCCACCTCGTGAGCGCCGTGCTGGCGTCGTTGGCGGGGGCGAGTTGCGGTGGCAGTCCGACCTTGCTGGCGCAGCCGCCCGACGTGGAAGATGCGTCGACCACCGACGCTGGAGCCGTCGATTCCGGCGCCGTCGCCGCGTCGATCGGCGCCGGTTGCGGCAAGCTGCTGCCGGCCAATCAGCCCGCGACCATCCCGGGGAAGGCGACGGGCTACCTGCAGTACACGGTGACGGGAACCGGCGCGACGCTCGACGGGACGATGCCCGCGAAGGCCGGCCCGCGCACCTTCTGGGTGCGTGTCCCCGCGGATTACGACCCGAACCGCAAGTACCGCGTCGTCTACATTGGCCAGGGCTGCGGCGGTTTCAACACCGCCAACACGGCCACCTACCGCCTCTACGACGAGGCGATCGGTGGAACCGAGCAGGCCATCTACGTTGCGCTCGACATCCCGACGGACATGGCCAATCAGGACTGCTACGACAACCGCGACGGTCTGAAGTCGCAGGAGTGGGAGGCATTCGAGCTGATCCACTCGACCGTCGACGCGAACTATTGCGTCGACAACGACAACATCATGGTCACGGGCTACAGCACGGGCGCGTGGCTCACCAATATGTGGGGCTGCTACTTCGCCGGCGACGGGCAGCATCCCTGGAACGGCGTTCCCGGCGGAGGGGCCGAGTCCTCAGCGCGTCGATTCGCGCCGCGGTATCACATCCGCGCCCAGGCCGGCACGGGCGGCGGCGAGCCCGACAACAACCCGCCGTGCAACGGTCCGATTGCCGCGATGTGGTTCCACGACATGACGGACAACAATCCCATCGCGGCTGACCGGGCGGCGCTCGCACGCGTTTTGCGCATGAACGGCTGCGAAGGCTCGCCCACGAAGCCGTGGCACACCGAGCTCGCGAGCGGCGTCTGCGTCCAGTACACGGCGTGTCCGGCCCAATACCCCGTCGTGTTCTGCGAGACGAACCTGTGTCACACCGCCAACGAAGAGAACTTCGTCCCGGCCGTCACGCACTTCTACGCCGAGATGGCGGCGCAGTGACGGAGCGCCTCTCGCGACGGCTCGCCGCGGCGGGCCTCGCGACGGCGGTGCTCGCCGCCGGATGCGGGGGCCGCGCGTCGCTGGCACCGAGCAGGCGATCTACGTCGCGATCGACATTCCCGCCGACATGGCGCGCCAGGATTGCTACGACGATCAAAGCGGGCCCGCATCGCAGGAGTGGGAGGCGTTCGACCTCTTCCACTCGGTCGTCGATGCGAAGTATTGCGTCGACAACGACAACGTCTTCGTCGCCGGCTACAGCACGGGCGGCAACTTGGCGAACATGTGGGGCTGCTATTTCGCGGGCGACGGCCGGGGGGCGACGCCGCGGCGGTTCGCGCCGAAGTACCACCTGCATGGCCAGGCCGTGGTCGCGGGCGTAGAGCCGGACAACAACCCTCCCTGCAACGGCCCGGTGGCGGCGATCTGGATCCACGACCAGCAGGACAGCGCCCCGTACTCTGGAGATCGGTCGGCCCTCATGCGCGTGTTGCGCATGAACGGGTGCGTCGGCTCACCGACGGCACCGTGGCATCCGGAGATCACGGGCGCGGGCATTTGTCTGCAGTACACGGCCTGCCCGCCACGCTATCCCGTGGTGTTCTGCACGACCTCCGGGTTCGGGCATGGTGCCCAAGCAGAGCGCGCGATTCCCGCATTCAAGCTGCTGTTCGACGAGGCGAGCGGCGTCGTGCCGGGCGCCGACGCCGGCTCGGATTGAGCGTCAGATCGAGACCAGCTCGCGGACGACGAAGTTGCCGTCCTTGTCGACGCCGAGGCGGCCGCCCATGTGGTCGGGGTCGTGGCCCCAGAGCGTGAGCCAGTTCTCCTCGACGGCGCGGCGGAAGAGGGCGCGCTTCGTCTCGAGCGTGCGCACGGGATCCAGGTCGTAGGCCATGACCCAGGGCAGGCGCGTGTGCACGGCCGTGGGGACCACGTCGCCCAGGAAGATCGCGCGCTCGGCGCCACGGTCTTGCGAGCCGATCAGCACCGACTGGTGGCCGCGCGTGTGGCCGGGCGTCGGAACGACGCGCACGCCGGGCGCGATCTCCGTCTCGCCGTCGACGAGCTGCAGAAGGCCCAGCTCGCCGAGCGGGCCGATGTTCTCGCCGAGGTAGCTCGCGCGGTTCCGCTCGTGCGGGTGCGACGCGTCCTCCCACTCGAGGCGCTGCACGACGTGCTTGGCGTTCTTGAACACCGGCTCGAGCGCGCCCGAGGCCGACCGCCGCGTCGTGCCGCCGCTGTGGTCGAAGTGCAGGTGGGTCATGACGACCGTGTCGATTGAATCGGGCGCAACGCCGATCTCGCGGAGCGCGTCGCCGATCGACCGATCGTGATTGATGCCGTAGATGTCCTTCAGCTTGGGCGCGAACTTGTCGCCGTTGCCCGTCTCGATGAGGATGCGCCGGGTCGCCTTGCCCTCGGGCACCTCGACGAGCAGGCAGCGCGTCGTGTACTCGCAGCGGTTCTGCGCGTCGCACGACACCAGCTTCGACCAGAGCGTCTTCGGGACGACGCCGTGCATGGCGCCGCCGTCCAGGCGGAAGTTCCCGCCGTTCACCATCGTGAGGCGCGCGTCGCCGATCGTCAGCATCAAGGAATCATGTCACGGGACGGCGGTGGCCGCTGCGCTGGCGGGCGCGGGCGCGGCCACGCCGACCGGGGGCGCCGCCGCGGCCGTCGCCTCGGGGCC
>DASZUD010000084.1:0-36565 GCA_035548155.1 Polyangia bacterium | reverse complement strand
GCCGCGCAGAGCGTCGTCGGCAAGATCAGCGAGATCGCGACCAGACCCATTCTTCCGCGCATTCGCGCCTTATATCACTCCTGCCCGCCCGCCAACTTGCGCGCGCGCGGCCGGCGTTGTGAGCTAGGGGGGTGAGCCCCGATGATGTCCGTCACGACTACGTGCGCAAGATCCTCGACGCGCGCGTCTACGACGTGGCCGTGCAGACGCCGCTGGATCCTATGTCGCGCCTCAGCCAGCGCCTCGGCCGCCGCGTGCTGCAGAAGCGCGAAGATCTCCAGCCCGTCTTTTCGTTCAAGATTCGCGGCGCCTACAACCGCATCGCCCGCCTCTCGGATCGCGAGCGCGCCGCCGGCGTGATCTGCGCTTCGGCCGGCAACCACGCGCAGGGCGTGGCGCTCTCGGCGCAGCGGCTCGGCATCTCGGCGACGATCGTCATGCCCGTCACGACGCCGCCCATCAAGATCGACGCCGTCCGCTACTTCGGCGGCAAGGTCGTGCTCCACGGCGACACGTTCGAGGAGGCGTACGAGCGATCGCGCGCGCTGGAGGAGGCCGAGGGGCTGACCTTCGTGCACCCGTACGACGATCCCGAGGTCATCGCCGGGCAGGGCACGATCGGCATGGAGATCCTGCACCAGCACCCCGGCCCGATCGAAGCGATTTTCGTGCCCATCGGCGGCGGCGGCCTGGCGGCGGGCGTGGCGTCGTACGTGAAGTTCCTGCGGCCCGAGACGAAGGTGATCGGCGTCGAGCCGGCCGACGCCGCGTCGATGAAGGCGGCCATCGCGGCCGGCCGCCGCGTCATGCTCGACCGCGTGGGCCTCTTCGCCGACGGCACGGCCGTCAAGCAGGTGGGCGCCGAGACGTTCCGCGTGTGCCGCGAGCTGCTGGACGACGTGCTGGTGGCCGACACCGACGAGATGTGCGCCGCCATCAAGGACATCTTCGAGGATGCGCGCGTCATCGCCGAGCCTTCGGGCGCGCTGGCCCTCGCGGGCCTCAAGAACTGGGTCGCGGGCCGGCCCATGCGCGCCGACGGCGCCGCGCTGGTCGCCATCAACAGCGGCGCCAACATGAACTTCGATCGCCTGAGGCACGTCGCCGAGCGCGCCGAGATCGGCGAGGCGCGCGAGATTCTCCTCGGCGTCACGATCCCCGAGGTGCCGGGCAGCTACCGCAACTTCGTCGACGTGCTGGGCGCGCGCACGATCACCGAGTTCAACTACCGCTACGCCGAAGCGAAGGAGGCGAACGTGTTCGTGGGCCTGAAGCTGGCCGACGCCACGCGCGACAAGCCCGCCGTGATCGCCGAGCTCAAGGCGCGCGGCTACGAGGTGATCGACATCAGCGCCGACGAGACCGCCAAGCTGCACGTGCGCTACATGGTGGGCGGCCGCGCGCCCGCGCTGCGCGACGAGGTGCTGTTTCGCTGCGAGTTCCCCGAACGGCCCGGCGGCCTGGCACGATTTCTGGACGCCATGGGGGCAGACTGGAGCATCACGTTGTTCCACTACCGCAACCACGGCGCCGATTACGGCCGCGTCCTCGTCGGCATGCAGGTCCCATCGGCCGATCGCCCGCGCTTCTTCGAGCGGCTGCGCGCTCTCGGCTACCCGTTCGAGGACGAGACGGACAACCCGGCGTACCGCATGTTCCTCGGCTGCTGAGCGCGACGTCACCGACGGAGACGCGCGTGATTGCCAAGATCGCGTGACGGCTCCGTGTCCGGATGTCGAACGCTTGGTCGAAAGTTGGTTCGGACCGCGACCGAATGTTGACGCATCCGTCCGCGTGCGGTACGGACGGGGCGCATTTTTGGAATCGCATTCCTGGTGGCGTTCTGTCCTCTCTTCTTCCGTCCGAGGGTCGAATGAAAAAGTCCGGTTTCTGGTGGTGTGGGTTGGTGGGTTGTCTTCTCCTCGGTGGCGTCGGGTGCGCGGGCGTCGAGAGCTCGAGCGGGGAGGGGCAGGCTGACCAAGCCGCCGCCGCTCCCGTCGCGGCGCCGGCCCCGGTGGCGCCGCCTTTGACCGCGGCCGCGCCCGCGCCGGTCGCCGTCAGCGGCGAGATCCTCGTCAAGCTCGCCTCGTCGGCCGACGCCGACGAGCTGGTTCAGCGCCGCTTCACGCCGGGCGGCGCGCTGCAGATCCGTCGCGCGCCGCTGCTCGAGCGCGCGTTGCAGCGCCATCGTGTCCGCGACGCTCGTCGCGCGTTTGGATCAGTGCGCCTGTCGGAGCTCTCGCGCGTCCTGAAGCTGCAGGCCGCGCCCGCCGACGTCGACGCCCTCGTCACCGAGCTGCGCGCGACGCCGGGCGTGATCTACGCCGAGCCGAACCGCATCCACCACGTCGTCTATGCGCCCAACGATCCGTTCTTCGCGTCGACGGGCAGCTGGGGCCAGCCGTACGCCGATCTGTGGGGCCTGTCGAAGATCGCCGCCAGCACGGCGTGGAACACCACGCAGGGCGCGGGCGTCATCGTCGCCGTCGTCGACACGGGCGTCGACTACGGTCACGCCGACATCGCCGCGAACATCTACCAGAACGTCGGCGAGGTCGGCGTCGACGCCATGGGGCGCGACAAGCGCACGAACGGCGTCGACGACGACGGCAACGGCTACGTCGACGACTGGCACGGCTACAACTTCGCGAGCGGCAGCCCGCAGGCGCCGAGCGATCCCATGGACGACTTCGGCCACGGCACGCACGTGGCCGGCACGATCGCCGCGGTCGGCAACAACGCCGCCGGCATCGTGGGCGTCGCGCCCGCGGCGAAGATCATGCCGCTCAAGGGCCTGGGCGCGAACGGCAGCGGCAGCGAGGCCGATCTCGCGGCGGCGATCTACTACGCCGCGCGCAACGGTGCGAAGATCATCAACGCCAGCTGGGGCGTGGCCGTCACGGGGCGCGATCAGACGCTGATCGACGCCGTGAACTACGCGCACGACAACTATGGCGTGCTGTTCGTCGCCTCTTCGGGCAATAGCGGCGTCGACATGGGCAGCGAGGCGCTGCCCGCCAGCGCCGCCTTCTATCCGGCGGCCGCGCTGAACGCGATGGCCGTGGGCGCGACGACCCACCTCGACGCGCTGGCGTCGTTCTCGAACTTCGGCCTCAAGGTCGACGTCGTCGCGCCGGGCGGAGGCGACACCGACAACGGCGTCAGCAACCCGGATCGGTCGATCCTCTCGCTGCTCAGCTCGCGCGCCACCGCCGCGATGACGGGCAGCGGCGCGCTGATCGTGGGCGGCCAGTACCTGCGCCAGTCGGGCACGTCGATGGCCGCGCCGCACGTCGCCGGCGTCGCGGCGCTGATCCGCGCCGCCCATCCGAGCTTCACGCCCGATCAGGTGCGCGCCGCGCTGCGCGCAGCGACCGACGACGTGGGCGCGACGGGCTGGGACCCGCAGACGGGCTACGGCCGCCTCGCGGCGGGCAAGGCGGTCGCCGTGGCCGCGCCGCTGAACGCTCACCTCACCGGCCCCACCAGCGTGTCGCCGGGCGCGACGGTCACGATCACCGGCTCGGCCTCCGGCACCGGCTTCGCGCAGTACCGCGTGGATTGGGGCAGCTCGTTCCAGCCGACGTCGTGGACGACGCTGGCCACTTCGACGACGCAGGTCACGAACGGCGCGCTCGCGACGTGGAACCTGAACGTGGTGCCCGACGGAAACTTCACGATCCGCCTCACGGCGACGACGACGGGCGGGCAGAGCTACGAAGATCGCCTGGCGCTCTCGCTGTCGAGCGTGTCGATCGACACGCCCGCCATCGAGACCGACTCGCAGTTCCGCCCCGGCGCTTCGATTCCGATCTCGGGCAGCGTCACCAGCCCCGGGCTCACCAGCTACACGCTCACGGCGACGGGCGCCGCGACGGGCGCCGTCTCGGCGTCGACGTTCACGCTCGCGAACGGCGGCAAGCAGCTGGTGAGCCACGGCCTGCTCGGGACCTGGAACACGACGGGCCTCCCCTCGGATCGCTACACGATCACGCTCAGCGCCGCCGCGGCGATCGTCCGCACGGCCGAGACGCGCGTCACCTTGGACGGCACGCTGCACCCGGGCTTCCCGTGGGACTTCAACTCGCTGGGCGGCCTCTACTCGGGCTCGGCCGAGCCGTGGTTCGGCGTGGGCGCCTACGACCTGGACGGCGACGGGGCCGCCGAGATCCTCGATCAGCGTGGCAACAACATCTACGTCATCAAGGGCGACGGCACGCAGCTGGCCGGCTGGCCGCAGCAGCTCATCGGCGGCGAATTCGAGGGCTCTTCGATGGCGCCCGTCGCCGGGGACATCACGGGCGACGGGATCCCCGAGCTGGTCGCAGAGCAGGGCGGCGACGGCTCGGTGCTGGCGTACTCGCGCAGCGGCGTGATGTTGCCCGGCTGGCCCACGCACTTCCCGTTCACCGGCTACGCCGCGCTCGCGCTGGTCGACATGGACGGCGACGGCGTGAAGGACGTCGTCGAGACGGGCTACAGCGCGCCGTACATCAACGTCGTCAACGGCAGCGGCGTCACGCTGCCGGGCTGGCCGATCTCGACGGGCTTCAACCAGGGACATCCGGCGATCGGCGACGTCGACGGCGACGGCAAGCCCGAGATCGTCATCCCCGACTTCGGCGGCACGACGGTGCGCGTCTACGAATCGAACGCGACGCTGGCGCCCGGCTGGCCGAAGACGCTGGGCCCCGTCGGCACGGGCTTTCACACGTCGTGGCCCGCGCTGGCCGACCTCGACGGCGACGGCAAGCTGGACATCGTCATCGGCTCCGCCGACGGCAAGGTCTACGCGTGGCACGGCGACGGGACCGCCGTCGCGGGTTGGCCGCAGTCGACGGTGCATGCGGAGCTGAACGCGCCCGCGGTCGGCGACGTCGACGGCGACGGCGCGCCCGAGGTGGTGATCGGCACCGGCCCCGTCGTCGAGGCGGGCGCGACGGTGAACTATCTCTACGCGTGGCGCGCGGGCGGCACGGCGCTGGCGGGGTGGCCGGTTCGTTACGCGCCCGGCATCACGACGTCGCTCGGAGGCTTCCACGCGCCGGCCCTCGCCGACGTCGACGGCGACGGCAAGGCCGACATCGTCGTCAGCAGCGACGTGGGCACGCCCGCGTTTGGCCTGCACGCGTATCGCTACGACGCGACCGAGGCGGCCGGCTTCCCGAAGGCGACGCCCAGCACGGGGTCCTGGCAGGGCAACGCGCCGGCCATCGCCGACTTCGACGGCGACGGTCTGCTCGAGGTCGCGTGGGACAGCTACTCGCCGACGCGCGCGCAGCCGCGCCCGCTGACGCTGCTGACGATGTGGGATCTCCCCGCGCCGAAGACGGCGCCGCAGCCCTGGCCCATGTTCGGTCACGACGCGGCGAAGACGGGCGCGCTGCCCGTGTCGGCGCAGCAGCCGCCGCTGGTGGCGCTCGCGCGCACCGGCTGGATCGCGACGGCGTCGAGCAACCCGGCGGCGACGCCGGTCGCGTACGCGCTGGACGGCAATACGGCCACGCGGTGGGCGACGGGCGCGAACCAGGTGAGCGGTCAGTACTTCCAGCTCGACCTGCAGACTCCGCAGACGTTCTCGCAGCTCGTGCTCGACTCGCGCGCGACGTCGGGCAACTACCCGCAGGCGTATCAGGCGTTCGTGTCGAACGACGGCGTCAGCTGGGGCGCGGCGATCGCGTCGGGCAGCGGCAACACCGGCGGCCTGACGACGATCACGTTCACGCAGCAGACGGCCCGCTACATCAAGATCGTGCAGACGGGCACGCTGAACCACTGGTGGTCGATCTACGAGATCAACGTCTATGGTCCGGCGGGGCCGCCGCCGACGCCCGTGGCGCTGCCGCGCGCGGGCTGGACGGCGACGGCGTCGAGCAACCCGGCGGCCACGCCGGTCACGTACGCGCTGGACGGCAACACGAGCACGCGCTGGGCCACCGGCACGAACCAGGTGAGCGGCCAGTACTACCAGCTCGACATGCAGACTCCGCAGACGTTCTCGCAGCTCGTGCTCGACTCGCGAGCGACGTCGGGCAACTACCCGCAGGCGTATCAGGTGTTCGTGTCCAGCGACGGCGCGAGCTGGGGCACGGCCGTCGCGACGGGCAACGGCAACGCGAGCGGCCTCACGACGATCACGTTCGCGCAGCAGACCGCGCGCTACGTCAAGATCGTGCAGACGGGCACGCTGAACCACTGGTGGTCGATCTACGAGCTCAACGTCTACGGCGTCAGCGGCGGTCCTCCGCCGTCTGGGCCGCTGCCGCGCGCGGGCTGGGTGACCACGGCGTCGAACAACGCGAGCACGACGGGCAACGCGCTGGACGGCAACACGTCCACGCGCTGGACCACGGGCACGGCGCAGACCGCGACCGCCTGGTACCAGGTGGACATGCTCACGAGCCAGCCGTTCAACCAGCTGACGCTCGACTCGGCGGGCAGCGCCAACGATTACCCGCGCGGCTACGCGGTCTACGTGTCGGCCGACGGCGTCTCGTGGGGGGCGCCGGTCGCGGCGGGGGCGGGCACGAACAAGCTGGTCACCGTGACGTTCCCCCCGCAGACGGCGCGCTACATCAAGATCGCGCTGACGGCGGCGATCTCGAACTGGTGGTCGATCGCCGAGCTCAACGTCTTGCGGTAGTGCCTGCAGCTCCGCATGCCGGTCGCCCAGGCGGCGCCTGACGCGGGCGGCGCGCCCGGCGCGGGCACCGGCGGCGGCGAGCGCGGGCGACGCGTCTCGAGCCGCGTGACCTCCGGGACGATCCCCGCCGCGCGCGTCGTAGGCGCGCGCGGCGGCGTGCTGACGCTGGCGAACCCGTGGCCCAACAAAATGATCAGACTCTTTCGCGGCGGCGTCTACGCGGGCACGGAAGCCGGCGCCGAAGCGACGATTCCCACGGCAAAAGGCGAGGTTGTGACGTTGCTCCCGACGGGACTCCATACGCGGACGCCGTGGCGCGTCTCGCGTTGTAATCGTCACCCCGACGACGCACCAAAATAGGGATCCTCTCCCTCGGGGTTGGTGTCAGACTACCCACGTCGATGAAGCGCCCCCCGCTGCGTTCGCCTTCGGTCGTGCGTTCGAAACTGCGCTCTCGCGTCGCTCGGAGGCTCGCCTTCGCGCTCGCGCTCGGCGCCACCGCCTGCGGTCAGGAGCCCGCGCCGGAGGTGTCGAGCGCGGAGTCGCCCATCGTCGGCGGCTCGCCCGACACCACGCACGGCGCCGTGCTCGCGCTCATCGACCAGATGAGCGCGACGAGCGCCAGCGCGTGCACGGGCACGACGATCGCGCTCTCGGGCGCGAGCGGGATTCTGCTGACGGCCGCCCACTGCGTCGTCGCGAACGACGGCAAGGGACACGTCACGACGCCGCTCAAGGTGGCGACGCCCGACTCGCTGTTCGTCGTGCCCGGCCCGGACTGGCACACGAACGTCTCGAACGGCCTCTACTACGGCGTGGGTGACGTCGTCGTGCACCCGCAGTACGACGGCGCGGTCGACAGCCCGTTCGACGTCGCGATCGTGCGCTTCCTCGGCGCGCTGCCCTCGAACCCCGTCATCCCGGCGCTGTCTCCGACGGAGGACAAGCTCGCGGTGGGGTCGCCCATCACGATCGTCGGCTTCGGCAAGACCCTCGACGACGACATGAACACGACGCGGTTCGAGGTGGATCGCGTGCTCCAGTCGGTCACCGACACCGCGTTCACCTACGATCAGTCGGACATGAAGGGCGCGTGCTCGGGAGATTCGGGCGGGCCGGCGCTGGTGAGCACGGCGGCGGGGCTGCGCGTGGCGGGCATCACCTCGTACGGCGACCCCGACTGTACGAAGGTGGGCGCGAGCGTGCGCGTGTCGCCGGTGTTCACGAGCTTCATTCAGGCGTTCCTGAACAGCTGCTTGCCGAGCACGCTGTCGTGCGACGAGTGCTCGCTCGCGTCGGTCGGACCCGGGAACACGTGCGTGACGGAGAGCACCGCCTGCGCGACGGCCAGCTCGCAGTGCGGGCAGTTCTTGAGCTGCCTCGACGCGTGCACGACCCAGGCGTGCGCGACCCAGTGCCAGCGCGCGAATCCTCAGGGCGCCAGCGACTTCAACGCGATCGTCAAGTGCCAGTGCACGGCGTGCTCCGCGTGCGCGAGCAACACGGCCTGCGGCGGCACCAGCAATGCGAGCACTGGTTCGACGATGAGGTGCTCGCTGCCCTCGACGTCGACGGGCACGGCGGGAACCGGAGGTGCGGCCGGCACGGGCGCCGCCGGTACGTCGGGCGGCGGCACGGCCATTCCGCCCGGCTCGGGCGGCGGTGGCATGAAGCTTCAATCTTCGGGGGGCTGCGCCGTGGCGCCCGAAGGCGCGCTGTCGGGGCTCGCCGCGGCGCTGCTCGCGCTCGCGCTCGCGCTGGCGCGGTCGCGCGTCCCCGCGCGCACGCACGCCCAGCGTCGTACCCGCCGCTGAGCGGCTCGCGCCGCGCGTGCGCGCGCCCGGGGGCTACACGCACGCGGGGGTGGGCTGGATGATCCTGGGCTGGATCGCCGTGGGCGCCGCGATGGTGAGCGGCTGGTTGGGCGGCGAGCTGGTCGAGATTCTCGGTCTTTCGGTGAACGACGACGCCGACGTGAACGCGCCTTCGTCGTGGCCGGGCCGCCGGGCCGGCCAGCGCGGCGCCCGCCCGATTCCGGTTCGCCGCGAGGTCTGATCGCCCTCAGGTCCGTGGTGCCCGCGGCGGCTTCATCCCGATGAACAGGCCCGCGAGCACGAGCAGCGCGCCGCCCAGGCTGGCCGCCGTGATCGGCTCGTGGCGCGCGACGCTGCCGAGGGCGAGCGCGATCACCGGCACGACGACGGTGACGTAGGACGTGCGCGTCACGGGCCACTGGTGCACGAGCCATGACATGACGACGTACGCGCCCACCGAGCCCGCGAGCGTGAGGTAGATGAGCGGCCACGTCGCCGCGAAGGTCGCCGGCAGCGCGCGCGGCTCGCCCATCGCGACGCTGAGCGCGAGCGACATGACGGCGCCCACCGCGGAGCCCACGGCGTTGGCGCCGAACGGATCCTGCCGCGGGCCGCGCTTGAGCAGCACGCTGCCCAGGCTGGCGGCCGTCGCGCCCACGAGGATGGCCCCGAGCCCCAGCGCCGAGACGTGCGTGTGCAGCGTCGACGAGAACAGCAGCGCGACGCCGCCGAACGCCACGACGGCGCCCGCGATCTTCGCGGCCGTGAGGCGCTCCATGCCGAGCGCGCCCGTCATGAGCGCGCTCGAGAGCGGGATCGTGCCGTACACCACGGCCGAGAGCCCCGAAGGAACGACGGTCTCCCCCCAATAAAGGAGGGGCAGGTTGATTCCGAACTGGGTGACGCCGTAGCCGAGCGCCGCGCGCAGCGCCCGGCCGCGCGGAAGGGCCGCGCCCCGCGCGCGCGTCCACGCGGCCAGCAGCACCGTCGCCAGCGCGAGCCGCAGCGTGGCGGCCCACACGGGCGCCAGCGCGTCGTTGCCGAAGCTGATCGCCAGGAACGTGC
The DNA here is from genome assembly GCA_035548155.1 of Polyangia bacterium. GTDB lineage: Bacteria > Myxococcota_A > Polyangia > Fen-1088 > Fen-1088 > DASZFV01. Next base: position 27,043 of record DASZUD010000084.1, on the reverse strand, counting down.
TGCCCCAGATCGCGCAGCAGACGGAGAAGGCCAACCAGGCCCGCGCGTCGGACGTGCCTTTTGAGTCCTGGGCAGCAGCTTCGGTCCGGTCGGTCACGACCATCCGACGTCTACCACCGCGCGCTCGTGTTCGGTGCTAGATCCTGGGACGTGGCCGAGGAGCTGGTCTCGCACGTCTCCGATACGGCGCGCTGGGTGGCCCAGTACCGCGCCGCCGAGTCTGCGCGCCCGGACGCGCTGTTCCGCGATCCGCTCGCGGCGCGGCTCGCCGGCCGGCGCGGGCGCGCCATCGTCGAATCGGCCCCGCGCAAGCTGCGCAACGGCTGGTCGATCGTCGCGCGCACGAAGCTCATCGACGACCTGCTCGCCGCGTGCGTCGCCGAGGGCTGCGAGCGCGTCGTGAACCTGGCCGCGGGGCTGGACACGCGCCCGTACCGCCTGCCGCTGCCCGCCTCGTTGACGTGGGTCGAGGTCGACCTCCCCGCGCTGCTCGACGAGAAGGAGCGCCTGCTCGCGGGTGAGACGCCGGCGTGCACGCTCGTGCGCGCGCCCGTCGATCTCGCCGACGGGGCGGCGCGTGCGTCGTTTCTCGCCGGCCTCGAAGGCCAATCACGCACGCTCGTGATCACCGAGGGGCTCATGCCGTACCTCGAGGCCGGCGTGGTCGCGGCGCTCGCGCGCGACCTCGCGGCCGCGTCGGCGGTTCGCTGGTGGATCCTCGATCTCATGTCGCCGGGCGCGCTGGCCATGATCAAGTCGACGCGCGGCCACATGGCGGCGCGCATGATGAGCTTCGCGCCCGCCGAGGGCGTCGCGTTCTTCGAGCCGGCGGGCTGGCGCGCGCGTGAGGTCGAGTCGATCGCGCGCGCCGCCGTGCGCTTTCGCCGCGCGCCGTGGCTCATCCGCCCGTTCGCGTGGCTTCCCGATCCGGACCCGCGCGCGCCTGGCGCCTCCCGGTGGTTCGCCGTGACGCGTCTCGTTCGCGCCTGACGAACGATTGATTGCGCTACGGCGCCCAACGATTCGCTCGTACAATGTCCGGATGTCGCGCGCGTGGAAGGTTGAGTTGGTGGTGTTGTCGTTGGCGTCTCTCCTCGTGGCGGGGCGCTCGCGCGCCGCTTCGGAGCCGCCCGTCGCCACGCCTGGCGAGAAGGCCGAGGCGGCGCCCTCCGCCACCGAGCCGCGGCCGGAGCTCGGCCCGAAGAAGATCGAGCTCGGCGACGAGCTGGTGCTGGATCTGCCCGAGAACATGGGCTACTTCGATCGCGACGCCGGACGGAAGCTCATGGAGAAGATGGGCAACCGCGTCGGCGATTCGTTCCGCGGCCTCGTCTTCAAGCGCGACGCGGGCTGGCTCATCGAGCTCGCCTACGTGGGCGACGGCTACGTCAAGGACGACGACGCGTCCGATCTCAAGCCCGCCGACATCCTGAGCTCGATCAAGGAAGGCACCGAGCAGGCCAACGAGTTCCGGAAGGAGAAGGGCTTCCGGGCCGTTCACGTCGACGGCTGGACCGAGGCGCCGCGCTACGATCGCGCCGTCCACCACCTCGTGTGGGGCATCAAGGGCAAGTACGACGACGGCGCGAGCGCGTCCGTGAACTTCTACACGCGCGTGCTCGGGCGCCGCGGGTACGTGGCGCTCAACCTCATGGACGCGCCAGACTCGATTGAGGCGTCGAAGGTCGACGGCCTGGTCGTCCTGCGCGCCACGACGTTCAAGCCCGGCGCGCGCTACGAGGACTTCGACAAGAGCAAAGACAAGGTCGCCGAGTACGGCCTCGCGGCGCTCGTGCTGGGCGGCGCGGGCGTGGCGGCGGTGAAGCTGGTCAAGGTGGGTCTGCTGGCCAAGTTCGGCGGCAAGCTGATCGCGCTGCTCTTCGCCGCGAAGAAGCTGGTCGTGCTGTTCTTCGTGGGCGCGGGCGCGTGGCTGAAGAAGACCTTCGGCAAGCGCGGCGCGAACGCGCCCGTCGAGACTTCCTCGCCCGCCGCGGCCTCGGCGCCGGAGCCGACCACTTCCGCGCGGCCGGTCGGCGCGCCCGAGGCGAGCCCGCCTCCGGCCTCGGGTCCGCATTCCGGATCGCCCTCCGGATCGCCCTCCGGATCGATCGAAGGCCCGTGAGCCTCTCCCTCGAATCAGCCGAGGCGTCGGCGCCGGCCGCGACGCCGCCCACGGCCCAGCCGCCGCGCCGCGGGATCGGCGGCGCCGTGGGCGCGGCGCTGCTGGCGGTGCTCGTGAAGGCGAAGGCGCTCCTCGGGCTCGCGAAGGGGCTCAAGCTCGCGAAGCTCGCCCTCACGATGGGCACGATGTTCGTGATGATCTGGTTCGAGGCCGTGCGCTACGGCTGGGTTTACGGCCTCGGCTTCGTGCTCTTGCTGCTCATCCACGAGGTCGGCCACGGCGTGGCCATTCGCCGCGCCGGCCTCGCCGCGGGCTACCCGCTCTTCATCCCGGGCTTCGGCGCGCTCATCTCGCTCAAGGGGCAGATCCGCTCGCCGATCGTCGAGGCGGACATCGCCCTCGCCGGGCCGATCGCCGGCACGGGCGCGTCGGTCGCGTGCGTCGCGCTCTACTTCGCGACGCACGGCCGCCTGTGGCTGGCGCTCGCGCACACGGGGTTCTTCCTCAACCTCTTCAACATGACGCCCATCGCGCCCCTCGACGGCGGGCGCGCCGCGCGCGTGTTCTCGCGCAAGGCGTGGATCGTGGGCCTCGTGATCCTCGGCGCGCTCTTCGTGACGACGCAGGCGCCGCAGCTTCTGCTCATCGGCATCATGGCGCTGACGCACACGATGTCACGCCGCGCGCCGGCGCTCGACCCCGCGCTGGAGGAGGTGACGCCGGAGGCGCGCCGGGCCGTCGCGGCCCAGTTCTTCGGCCTGTGCGCCTTCCTCGCGCTCGGCACCTATCTCACCAGCACGCTCCTCGGCCACCGCTGAGCGCCGTCTTTCGGACGTGTCCGAATCGACTGACTGCGTGAAGCGTAAAGCGTCCACCCTACAAATCGTCGCGCTCGTGTTGGCCAGCGGGTCCGGGTGTGGCCGAGAGAACGGCCTCGCGGCAACCGGAGCCGACGGCCGCGCATCGGAAGGCCTCGATGCTTCGGCCGCGCTCGACTCGAACCCCGCGGAGACTCAGCGCGGCGGTTGGACGAACCGGACGGCGGGGACCTCGGCCTCGGGACAGGAATGGCTGGCCGCCACCTCCGACGCCTCCGGGCAACGTCTCGTCGCGGTGAGCTCGACCGTGACCAGCCCCGGGGACCTCGTCAGCGGCTGCTGGGCTTCGACCGACGGCGGCTCGACTTGGGCTCACGTCGGCGACCGCAACGGCCACGCCTCCGTCGCGTCCAATGCGACGGGGACCGTGTTCATCGCTGCCGGGGGCAGGGTGGGGATTGGCGGCGACGAGCCGGTTTGGGAGCTGACCAGCTCCGGCGCGGCCAAATCAGACGTCACGTGGGCCTTGATGCCGCTTGCGGTGAATGCCAGCTCGGTGGCTTCAGACGCGACGGGGACTCACTTCGTGGCGGGGTCGGAGGATGGGATCATCTGGACGTCCGCCGATTCCGGCGCGAACTGGACCAACCAGACCCCCGCGGGCCCTGCTCACGAGCAGAATTGGATCTCGGTCGCGTCGAGCTCCACGGGGACCAAGCTCGTCGCGCTCTCCGGTGGCGCCCGCACCAACGGCTGCCCGGGCTATTGCCCCTCCTTGGGAGACATCTGGACCTCTCACGATTCGGGCGCGACTTGGATCGATCGCACTCCGACGGGGCCCGCCCACGACGCCCGCTGGACGTCGGTGGCCTCGGATGCGAGCGGGATGAACCTGGTCGCGGTGGGCTCGGGCATTTGGACCTCCTCCGATGCCGGACTCACCTGGACCCAGCAGACGGCTCCCCCCGACGTCTCCAGCAATGACGTCTGGGCGTCGGTCGCCTCGGACGCTACCGGGCAACGTCTGATCGCCGCCACCTACGGAGATCCCGGCACCGGCGGGAGCGCCGGCAGCGGCGGCGGTTTCCGCCCGGCACGCCACGGGAGCATCTTCACCTCGACGGACGCGGGCGTGACCTGGACCAACGAGACCGCGGGGACCGCCGCCGCGAACCAGAACTGGGTTGGCGTCGCCTCCGATTCCTCGGGCGTTCACTTCGTCGCCATCGCGGACTTCGGCGATGTCTGGACCAAGTGAGCGCGCGTGAATGAATGCGCGCATGCGGCGGGCCCGGACAGCCCACCCTGCCACCCTCGGCACCTTCGGTCGCGCTCCGCCGAGCTAGAACCTGTGCCGGCTCTCGAGATCGGCCAGCGAGTCGCGGCAGCGTGCGTCTTCGGGCAGCGCGGCGACGCAGGCCTGCAAGGCGAGGCGCGCCGATTGCCAGTCGCCGGCATTCTGCGCGTCGACGGCCTGGTTCGAGTACGCGACGCTGACGTTGTCGGTGCACACCTTGTCCGCGCGGCACGCGTCGCGGTGGGCGCCGTACAGCGCGACGGCGCGCGCGTAGTCCTTCTCCTGGATGAAGCCGCACAGGCGATCGTTGAGGACGTTCGCCCAGTTCTGCCGCAGCTTCTCGGCGTCCGGCCACGCGGCATCAATGCGCCCGTAGCCGTCCTTCATGCGCGCCATCGCCTCGTCGGGGCGGCCCACGATCATGAGCGCGTGGGCGTAATACCAGCTCAGCCACGAGCCGAGCTGCGCCGTCTCCACGTCGCTCGCGCGCGCCGCGACGGCGTCCGTGCTGGGCGAGATCACGTCGTATAGGCGCGCCAGCGTGCGCCAGGCCTTGCCGTCGTAGAGCTCCAGCGATTCGTTGTTCGTGAACTGCAGCCGCTCGCGCGTCGCGACCACGTCGTCGGGATCGACGATGGCCGCCAGCTCGTGCAGGCGCGGGCGATCCGCCTCCTCGCCGGAGCGTGCGTCGCGCATGGCCAGCGCCATCAGCTGGTAGGGCTCGAGGAGCTTGCGGTGCTGGTACTCGTCCCACGTCACGGGGCGCAGGCCGCGGCGGCCCGACCAGCCGGCGGCGTCCTCTCGGTAGAAGCGCTCGTCGTGCACCAGGTCGAAGCCGGTGGCTGACGTCGTCTCGATCTCGAAGACCTTGCCGCCCGGCGCGCCCATCTCGACGAACACGTGCGTCGGGACGGCGACGGCGCGCACGGGCAGATCGAAGGCGCGCGCGAGCACGACGTAGAGCAGCGTCGAGCTGAGGCAGTTGTATCGGCCCGAGGTGAAGATCCCCGTGAGGCGTCCCTGCTCGAACTGGTAGCCGGAGAGGTCCGCCTGCTCACCGAACAGCTCGCGGTGCATGGCGCGGTTGAGCTCGTAGCCGCGGTGCCAGTCGTCGGCGGCGGCCGCCATCGTGGGGCGGAGCTCGGCGATGAAGCGCTCGAGGCGGGCCGTGTACTCGGCGTGGCTGGCGGCGTCTCGGTGATCGCCGGAAGACACCAGCGCCAGCGCCAGCAGCGCGCGCGCGTCCCCTCGGCGCGCCGCGGGCAGGCCGCGCATCGCGGCGATCTCGTTCGGCGTCACGGGCCACCACGTGTGCAGCTCCTCGTTTCCGTAGCCCGCGCGCAGCGCCGCCGGATCGTCGCGCGTGTCGTGCGCCGTGGGCGGCGTCCAAGCGGAGGTCGTGGCGCAAGCGGCCAGGCAGAGGGCGAGCGAGGCGATGCCGAGGTGCGTGCGGGCGTTCACCGATCGTGTTTCCCCTGCGGACTCCACCCCGTCAAGTCGGCGGGTCAGCGCGCGAAGTTGACTGCGAACAGACGGTGGCGAGACGACCACGGGCGCCCTCTGCGCGGGCTGCGAGGTCGCTGCCAAATTCGAGGCGGAGGAGCTGACCCGCGTGCCTGGTGCCTCGGGGGCGCCGCGTCTCTTCGGAGACATGCGCAAGGTGCACGTCTCGCATTGGCTGGTGGCGTCGATCCTCTGCTTGGGCTGCTCGAGCAGCGGCCGACGAGGGAGCAGCGGCGCCGCCGGGATCGCCGCGGCGGCCGGAACGACGGGCGGCGCCGGGACGACCGGCGGCGTCGGGACTACGGGAGTCGCGGGAACGGGGCAGGCCGGAAGCACGGGCGTCGCCGGCGGGTCAGGGACGACGGGCGCCGCGGGCGCCCTCGTGGACGCGGCCGCCGACGCGATCGCCGACGCGGGGCGCGAAGCCGGGCCTGACGGCGCCGATGCCGCCGGCGACGCGCGGCCGCCGTGCACGACGCAGGGCACGGAGCTGTGTGAGGACTTCGAGAGCGGCGCGCTCGATCCGAGCATCTGGGGCACGCGCACGACCAAGGGCACGTCCGTCAGCGTCGACGGCGAGCACGTCCACGGCGGCTCGAAGGCGCTGCACGTCAAGATGGTCGCAGGCGGGCAGGGCACGGCGCAGATCACCGACGCCGTGACGTTCCCCGCGAAGAACAACACGTTCTACACGCGCGCGTACTTCTACTTCAGCCCGGACCTCCCCTCGGACGACATGGGCGGCTTCCACATGGCCTACCTGCTGGCCACCGGGAACAACGACCTCGGGTTCGTCGAGGCCGGCCTCGGCTCGGCGGGTGACAAGCAGTGGCTCGGCTACTCCGAGTACTACGGCGCCGGCCCCGACGTGCACGCGCACGGCGCGACGTTCACCGAGTTCGGCCCCGACTCGCCGACGACGATCGTGCCGCAGCGCTGGGTGTGCCTGGAGCTCATGCAGGGCGGCGACGCGACGACGACGCACCGGCGCATCTGGATCGACGGCAAGGAGCTGCCCGAGCAGGTGAGCGACTACTCGGGCCGCAAGCCGCCGCAGTTCTCGCTGATGTCGATCGGCGTCTTGCAATACCACCCCACGCCCATGCTCACGGACGTTTGGATCGACGACCTCCGCGTCAGCAGCGCGCGCATCGGCTGCGATGAGCCGGTTTCCGGCCTGCGCATCCGCGGGCGCACATTTGCACACGCCGGTGTCGTGCGTTGACAGGCGCGGCGCGCGCGCGCCAGCCTTGCGTCACTCTCCGGGAGGCCTTCTCATGCGTGGTTCCACGAACAGAATCGCGGGCGTCCTCGGCCCGCTCGCACTTTCCGCCGCTTCCCTCCTGGCGTGCAGCGGCTCGGGCGCGGGCGGCGCGACCGGAGCGGCCGGCGGCGGCACGACGGGCGCAGCGGGGACCACCGGGGCGGCAGGAAGCGGCGGCACGACCGGGACGGCCGGGACCACGGGGGGCGGCGGCACGACGAGCGCAGCGGGGACCACCGGGGCGGCAGGAAGCGGCGGCACGACCGGGACGGCCGGCACGACGGGCGCCGCCGGCACGACGGGCGTCGCCGGCACCGGCGGCGTGACGGTCCACCCCATCGTCCAGGGCTCGCTGACGTTCACCAGCAAGACGCTGCACATGTTCAACTACTCCGAGGGCATCGGCATCGGCGACTTCAACGAGGACGGGCGCGTCGACGTCCACTCGGGCCCGTTCTGGTGGGAGGGGCCGGCGTTCACGGCGCGGCACCAGTTCTTTCCGCCGCCCGCCAACAACGGCTACACCGACATGACGCTCGGCGACTGGGCCGACTACGAGGCCGACGTCGACGGGGACGGCTGGCTGGACAGCATCAACGTCATGCGGCCCGGGACGCCGAGCTACTGGTACAAGAACCCGGGCAAGCCGATGATCGACGCCGAGATCTCGACCTGGGCCAAGAACACGCTCGGCACGCTGGTGCTCGAGCAGTCGGAGTTCACCGACATCACGGGCGACGGCAAGCCCGAGCTGGTCGGCGCCATCGACAGCAAGACCGGCTGGTTCGACGCCAGCGCCACCGCGCCGTGGTCGTTCAACGCCGTCGGCACGACGGGCGCGACGGACGCCTACGCGTGGTGGCACGGCATCGGCGTGGGCGATCTCGACGGTGACGGCCGCAACGACCTCATCCAGGACAGCGTGTGGTACTCGCAGCCCGCGGGCGGGCCGAAGGCGGGCCCGTGGACGGCGCACACGCAGAAGTTCAAGGGCGACGGCGTCGCGAACGAGCACGGTCCGAGCCAGATGTACGGCTACGACGTGGACGGGGACGGCGATCAGGACGTCGTCACGGCGCTCGACTCGCACGGGTACGGCGTCGCGTGGTTCGAGAACGACAAGGGCAGCTGGATCCGCCACGTCATCGTGGGCGGCGTCGGCTCGATGGCCACGAACGCCGGCAAGATAGCCCCGTTCTCGCAGCCGCACGCGCTGGTCGTCGCCGACGTCGACGGCGACGGCATCAAGGACATCGTCACGGGCAAGTCGTTCTACGCGCACCCGCCGGGCGCCGGCGATCCCGACGCCGACGGCACGCCCGTGTTCTACGTCTTCAAGACGGTGCGCGGCGCGGGCGGCGTCACCTTCGAGCCGCACCTGGTCGACTCGATCGTGGGCCTCGGCCGGCAGTTCACCGTGGGCGACCTCGACAACGACGGCAAGGTCGACATCGCCGTCGCCAGCAAACACGGCGTCTTTTTGTTCTTTCAGAAGTAAGCTCCGCCCGTGCGAAGCACGCGCGCGGCGGGGCTGGCTCTCGCGGCCGCGCTTCTGGTGACCCTGGGGGCGGCGGGGCCGGCGCGCGCCGACGGCGCGTTCCCGGACTCGCTCAGCGTCCTGGTCCCCGCCGATCGCCCGCAGTACATCGGTCTCGCGACCAACTTCGGCCTCATCTCGTCGAGCGACGCCGGCGCCTCGTGGACGTGGGTGTGCGAGGGGCCCATCACGAACTGCAGCACGCTCTACAGCGTGAGCGCGCCGCCCGCCGATCGGCTGTTCGCCGTCTCGGCCGACAGCCTCGTCTACTCCGACGACGACGCGTGCGGCTGGGAGGTCGCGGGCGGCAGCGCCGTCGCGGGCGGCGTAGTCGACGCGTTCCCGCTCGCGCAAACGAGCGCGCGCGTGCTGGCCGTCGTGTCGCCGAACGGCGTGGGCCCGCAGACGACGTACACGGTCGTGTCCTCGAGCGACGGCGGCGTGACGTTCGACGCCGTCCTCTACACGGCCGCCGCGGGCGACGTGGTCACGGGCGTCGAGGCGGCGCGCGGCGACGCGAACCGGATCTACGTCACGATCGCCCACGGCTCGCGCTTCACGCCCATGCTCGCCGTGTCCGCAGACGGCGGCGCGACCTGGCGGACGATCGATCTCGCGCCGCAGCTCGACCAGGCGGGCATTCGCCTCATCGCCGTCGATCGCACGAACCCCGTGCGCGTCTTCCTGCGCGTCACCAGGACGGAGGCCGAGTCCCTCGGCGTGTTCGACTCGACGAACGACACGCTCACGACGCCGCTCGTGTTCCCGGGCGGGCTCATGACGTCGTTCGTGCAGACAGCCGAAGGACCGCTCATCGCCGCGGGCCGGCTCAACATCGCCTCGTCGGTGCAGCGGTCGCTGGACGGCGGCGCGACGTGGCAGGCCGTCGCGGGCGCTCCGCACCTGCGCGCGCTCTCCGAGCGGGACGGGACGATCTACGGCGCCACGGACGACGCGGCCGACGGCTTCGCCCTGGCGACGTCGCGCGATCTGGGCCTCACGTTTCGGCCGCTCATGAGCTACGCCGACGTGGGGGCGATCGCGGCGTGCGTGCGCGCCGAGTGTCAGGAGACGTGCAAGAACGAGGTGGCGCTCGGCCTTTGGCCCGCCGCCGTGTGCACGGCGACCGAGGCGAAGCCGCGGCCGAAGTCCTCCGGTTGCGCCGTGGCCGCATCTCCGCCGGTGTCGTTCGTTTCATTCGGAGTCGAGGGCGCGCTGGTGCTCGTCGTCTGGCGCGTGCGTCGTCGACGCCGAGTGCGCTGATTTGCCGCGAGCGCGCGTTTGCGATGCGCGCACTGCGAGCGTTGCGACCGCGGCCGAATGTCGCAGGTGTTTCATTGAGAAATTTGGTCGCTTTCGGTGTGGTTCGTAACGCGTGCAACGGTCGATTGCGACGTTGAGCAAACGTTGCCTCGTTTCGGCCGATTTCTTTTGACGGCCCCAGGTCCATCTCTTACGGTGGCGACGGCTCAGTATCTCGGGGGGGATGAGGAGGACGGTCATGTACAGAGCGCGAGCACTGCTGTGCGCCCTCGTGGGCGCGGGGTCGATCCTGGCGGGCACTCAGGTCGCTGAGGCGATGCCGTTCACCTTCACGCTGTCGGCTGCCGGCAAGACGAGCGCAGGCGTCTTCTCGTCGAGCGGCGTGCTCGTGAAGACGCTCTGGAGCGGCGTCTCGTACGGCGCGGGCACATTCGCGGGAGACTGGGACCAGATGGACGACAGCGGTCACGCCGTCGCGGACGGCTCGTACGAGATCCGCGTCCTCTCGTCGCAGGCGACGTACACCTGGGATGGTGTGGTCGGCAACACATCCGACAGCTTCACGGGCGGGAACATCTTCCACTTCATGTCGACGATCAGCGGCATGGCGATCACGGGCACCAATGCCTATGTCGCGACCCAATATGAAGAAGCGTTCTCGAGTCAGGCGCGGTTTTCGACGTCCGACACGGGAAGCGTCACGCGCATCCTCGACAAGGGTGCGCAGTTCTTCAAGGTCGCCACGGACGGAACGAACGTCTACTGGGCGGGCAACGACGCGAACGTGCCCAGCAAGGGCTTCGTCATGGCCACCGCCGTCAGCGACGACACTCAAGTGTCGTTCTCTCACGGCACTGGTCCGTACACGGCGATGTACGGCATGACCTACACGAGCACGATCGACCTCGAGACCGACGCCAACGCGCTCCCGACGGGGCTCGCCGTCCAGACGAGCGGCGCGTACTTGTTCGTCAGCCGCTCGGGGATGAACTCGCTGAACGTCATCGACAAGGCGACGGGGCAGGTCGTCCACGCGCTGACGTACACGGCGCCCGGGGAGCTGGCAGTCGAGCCGGGTGACGGATATTTGTGGATGATTCACACGGTCTCGGGCGCGCAAGTCGTCCAACGGTTCGCCATCAACTCCGACGGCACGCTGACGGCCGGGACCACCATCACGGGCCTCGCGAGCCCGCTGGCCCTCGGCACTTCGGGCACATCATCATCGCCGCTAGTCCTCGTCGCCGACGGAGGCAGCAGTCAGCAGGTGAAGGCCTTCGACGCGTCGGGCACCTCCGAGTGGACCCTTGGCCAGGCGGGGGGATACTCGAGCGACGCCACGGCCGCCGACGACAAATTCGATTTCGAGCCGGGACCCGGTTACGCGCGCAACCCGTATATCGCGCCCGCGGCCAGCGGTAGCTTCTGGTTGGGCGATCCCGGCGATTATCGCAACCTCCTCTTCTCGTCGTCACGCACGGTGGCCGATTCGATCGCCTACGTCCCGACCAACTACAGCGTCGCCGCCGATCCGAACGACCCAACGCGGGTGTTCGCGAGCTACGTCGAGTACCACGTCGATTACAGCAAGTCGCTCGGCGGCAAGAACGGCTCGTGGTCGCTCGCGAAGAACTGGCGTCCCGGCGTGACGTACGACGATCCGTACATTCGTATGGAGTACACGACGACGCTCAGCAACGGGCGCACGTACACGGCTCTCGGCGGCACGCTGTACGAGTTGCCCGCCTCCGGGCAGCTGCGCAACACCGGCGTCTCGATCGTCGACAGCCAAGGCATCGCGGGCCTGTTCGCCGACGGTTCGGTCCGCTACTCGGACGTGAGCTCGGGTGTCGAGACCTGGTATCAGAAGTCGCTCGCGGGCTTCGATGGCAGCAACAACCCGATCTTCGGCTCCGCGACGAGCCTGGCCAGCACGCCGCTCGCGGCGACGGATCCTCAGCAGCACAACGACGATTGGAACGCCTTTCGCCAAGGCGTGAAGACGAGCGGCAACGTCCTGGTCGCGTTCGACGGCAACGCCAACGATCACGGCTGGCACCTGGGTGGCATCGCCGTCGGGGGAACGAGCTGGCTATGGAAGGCGAGCCCCAGCACCTCGCCGACGTTCACGAGCTACTACCCGTCGCTCAGCTGGCAATCCGACGGCTCCTTCGACGTGTTCCACGGGCTCGCCGCGAACGCCGGGGGCGCCGTGATGGCGACCGATCGCCACATCTTCTACAAGTACCGCGGCAACGCGGACTGGAACATCTTCCGGCACTACTACGACGACGGCCTCCTCGTGAATGAGTTCGGCAATCTGCCCGGCGTTGCCGAGGGCACGGCGGGGTACGCGGGTAACTCCGCGAACCAGTGGCTGGTGAAGCTCTCGGACGGCCGAGTCTTCATCTACAGCAGCGACGAGTCGGCACATGGCGGCGTTCACCGGTGGAGCGTTGGTGGACTCGACACTGTGTCCGAACAGACCACGTCGGTCACCGTCAGCAAGGACGTGTGGCCCGGCCTCTACGCCGAGTACTTCGACACGCCCGACTTCAACAGCCGCGCCCTCGTGACGACGCGGCCCGAGGGACCCATCGACTTCAGCTGGGGCGGCTTGACGCCTCCCAACACGAAGCTCACCGACAATCAGACCTTCTCGGTGCGCTGGTCGGGCTTCGTCGTGCCGACGACGACCGAGACGTACACGTTCCAGATTGACGCCGACGACTCGGCCAAGGTGTGGGTCGACGGCACGCTCGTAGCCGTGAGCGGCACGCCGGGCACGATTGCGCTGACGTCGGGCGTGAGCTACCCGATCCGCGTCGAGTACAAGCAGGGCACGGGCACGGCCGGCGTGAGCCTCAAGTGGTCGTACGGGTCTGTCAGCGGGCAGGTGATCCCGCAGAGCCAGCTCTACAATGTCCCGAAGGGAACCTACATGATGGCCGGGCTGCCGTCGTCAGGGCCCGTCGCGGACGGCACCGCGGGGTGGACGCGCGTGCCGGCGACGGACAACGGCGACTACTGGCACGGGTGGCACGTCGACATGCTTCAGAACGGTGGCAACCCCTACTTGCACGTCCAGTTCGATGACTCGGACGCGAACGTCTACAAGTACGTGCGACGCGATCTCGGCACGGCGAGCACCGACACGGCCGCCTGGCAGGTCAACATGAACATCAGCTTCAACAACACGTACTCGAACCACGATCCCTACTGCGGTCAGAAGCTCGAGCTGCTCGACGATTCTGACAAGGCGATCGCCGAGCTCGACTTGCGCATGTACGCCTACCCCAATGACGGCCGCCTCTATGCGAACGGCAAGTTCATCGCGCAGGACACCGTCTGGACGCTCACGTACGCGCTCTACCCGTGGTACCCGCTCAGCATTTCGGCCGCCGACGGACAGATCACGTTTCAATACGGCAACTATCCGCCGGTGACCGCCGCTCAGCAGGATCCCACGGCCGACTGGCGGAAGCTCAAGACGTTCCGCCTCGGCTTCTATACCGCCGCGACCAGCTGCGCGTACGACTCGGAGGTCAACATCGACGGCCTGTCGGTTTCCCGCACGCCGACCTCGACCGGCACGGATATGCTCGACGGTGTTCCTCTCGCCGACGCGCCCATCGGCGGCGACAGCCCATGGCTCGACGTTGGTGATTACGGCTGGACTGGGGTCGGCACCGTCGGCTTCGACTATTGGGAGCACTGGTCGATCGAGTCGAACCGCAGGCTCTGGAACCCGAAGACGCAGCTCGATCTCGGGACGGTCTACATCAGCAAGGTCCCGGGGACGACGAAGACGCTCACGCGCGATCTCGGGATGCCGAGCGACAACACGACCAGCTGGACGCTGTCAGGCCAGGTCCAGTACGAGGACAACTACATCAACCACGGCACCGCGGGAGGTCAGTACCTCGACGTCCTCGACGACGCGAACAAGGTCATCGCTCGCTTCTATCCGGTGATGGTCAGCTATCCCAACGAGGCGCACATCTACGGCAACTCGAGCTCGATCCTCACCTCCGACGTTTCCACCGTGCAGTTCGGGATGTGGTCCTGGCAGCCACTGACGATCTCGGCGTCCAACGGGCAGATCACGTTCCAGTATGGGACGAACTCGCCGGTCACGACCGGCGTCTACGACAGCTCGGCGAACTGGAAGCGCGCGAAGTACCTTCGAAGCACGTTTTGGTCGTCGACGGTCGACATGGGCTACAACCGTGCCATCGACTTCAGCAACCTGAGCTTCAAGAACGACACGACGTTCGAAGGGCTGGTCCTGAAGCTCGACGCGTCCACGCTGACGGGCTCCGACGGGGACGCGATCGCCACGTGGCCCGATGGCAGCGGTCGCGCGAACGACTCGAAGCAGTGGAATTCGACCTACCGCCCGGTCCTGAAGACGGGCTCGAACGGCCTCAACAGCCTGAACGTCGTTCGGTTCGACGGCGCCGACGACTTCTTGCAGTCGGCCTTTGACTCGGGCCCGAATGGCTTCACCGTGTTCTTCGTCGCGCGCACGGGGTCGAGCGTGCCGTACCTGCAAGCGGTGCTTCAGTCGGGCGCGACGGACACCTCGGGTGCGAACTGGGGCTTCGGGCTCGGATCGCACGTCACGTACGGCGCTGGCTGGGGTAACGCGTGGGCCACCTCGTTCGGATCCGTTTCGGGCATCGCGGCCAACAAGGCGTTCTTCGGCCGCTTCCGGAGCAATAACACGGCGTGGTCGATCGACGGCGTCAACTCGAACACGCCGAGCGATCCATCGTCCGCGAAGGGCTTGTTCAACGCCTTCCTCGGCGCCGGCTTCAACGGCGACATCGCGGAGGTCCGCGTCTACAACAAGGCGCTCACGGACACGGAGTGCGCGTCGATCAAGAGCGAGATGAAGACGAAGTGGGGCCTGCCGTAGGCCACTGAGCCGATCATCCCGGCGCGCCGGTCGCGGGTCGCGCCGGGGTTCACGCGGCCGCGAACGCGTCGGCAAAGGCGCCGAATGCGGCGCGCACGCGGGCGGCGGCCCGGCGAGCAGACGGCGTGGACGTCGGGTCCCGCCGCCACTTCACTCGCCAGCACCTGGACCAGGCGGCCTTCGCGCAGGAGCGGCTCGGCCATGTAGTCGAAGAGCTGCGTCACGCCCAGGCCGGCCAGCGCCGCATCGACCAGCGTCGGGCCGTCATCGACCACGTGTCCAGCGCGACGGGCCGCGGCCCGCTCTTGAACAGCCACGCGTGCGGCCGTCCGTGCGGGCCCTTCAGGGAGAGGCAGCGGTGCGCGTCGAGATCCTCGGGGCGCTGCGACTCGCCCGCGCGCGCGAGGTACGCGGGCGCGGCGACGGTGAACATACGCGTGCGGCGCAGGCGGCGCGCGACCAGCGACGAAGGAGGCAGCGGCCCGATCCGCCGACGTCGACGGCCTCTTCCGCCAGCTTCGACAGCGCGCTCTGGGCAGAGCTTGCGCGCTGCGTCCGGGAGCCTGCGTTACCGGACGCGGCGAACCGGCCGCTTGCCGAAGCTGGGCGCTGATGGGGCGATGTCGGCCGCGACCGGCGCGAATCCTGGGGGCTGGCAGACGCCTTGCGTCGGTACTCCCGTTTCCGTCCAGTAATCCACCATACGGTCCTACGGAGAGAGAGCCATCTTGCGCGGATTCCAATCGTGCTACATGTAGGTGGCGGTCGGTTCTGGGGCGGGCCAAGCACCTTAGGAATTCGCAATGGTTCACTTATTTCGCGGTCAGAAGTTTCTCGTCATCCTGGCTGTTCTCGTGGCGGTTGGCGCAGCTTGTAGCGGCTCGAGCTCGTCGGGCGACGGCGGCGCCAAGACCGACGGCGGCGGCGCCGACCAGAAGGGCGACGTGAAGATCGCCTGCCACGACGCCGGCGCGCGCGTCACGGCCGGTGAGGCGTGCGGCTGTAACTCCGACTGTCAGTCGGGCTTTTGCGTCGACGGCGTTTGCTGCGACGGCGCCTGCACCGACACGTGCAAGCGCTGCGACGTCGCCGGATCGATGGGCATCTGCTCGTTCGTGCCGGCGGGGTTGCCGCCGCGCGCGCCGTCGACGTGCGCGAAGTCCGGCGTCGCGACGTGCGGCAACGACGGGACGTGCGACGGGCAGGGCGCGTGCCGCAAGTACGTCAGCGGCACCGTGTGCGTGCCCGGCACCTGCGACGGCGCCGCGGTGACGAACGTCAAGACGTGCGACGGCGCGGGCACCTGCGCGCCGGGCGAGGCCAAGCTGTGCGTGCCGTTCTCGTGCGACACGAAGAAACAAGACTGCTTCGCCGCGTGCGGGTCCAGCAGCGACTGCGCCCCCGGCGTCGCGTGCGTGAACGGCACGTGCGGCCTCAAGATGAACGGGGCCACCTGCGCCAAGGGCGACGAGTGCGCGTCTGGCTTCTGCACGGACGGCGTGTGCTGCGTCTCCTCGTGCCAGGGGCCGTGCTTGGCGTGCAACCAGACCGGGCGCGCGGGCACGTGCTGGCCCATCGCCGACGGCGTGCCGGATCCGCGGAAGATCTGCAAGGACAGCGGCGCCGCGAAGTGCGGTCAGACGGGCGCGTGCGACGGGTTCGGCGCGTGCGCGAAGTACGGGCCCGAGACGGTGTGCGTGCCGCCGTCGTGCGCGGGCACGCGCCTCAACACGGCGGGCACGTGCGACGGCCAGGGCACCTGCAAGGCCCCGGGCGTCATGGACTGCCCTCCCTTCGCGTGCGCCGCGGGCGCGTGCAACACGAAGTGCAACACCAACGCCGACTGCGCGCCCGGGATCGCCTGCGTCGATCACAGCTGCGGCAAGCTGGCGAACGGATCGGCCTGCACGAAGGGCGCTGACTGCGCGTCCACGTTCTGCGTCGACGGCGTGTGCTGCAACGAGACGTGCGGCGGCGCATGCCGCAGCTGCGCGCTGTCGTCGGCGCGCGGCACGTGCACGCCGCTGGCGACGGGCAACGCCGACAGCCGCGGCGTCTGCAAGGATCAGGGCGCCGCCTCATGCGGGACGAACGGTCGCTGCGACGGCGCGGGCGGCTGCGCCAGGTACGCGACGGGCACGGTGTGCGCCGGCGAGAGGTGCGCGAGCAACGTGTACACCGGCGCCTCGACCTGCAACAGCACGGGCCAGTGCGTGGCGCCGGCGGCGCGCGCGTGCCTGCCGTACGCGTGCAACGGCTCGAAGTGCTTCAGCGCCTGCACGGCCTCGACGAACTGCGTGACGCCCAACGTCTGCACGAACAACTCGTGCGGGAAGAAGCCGAACGGCGCGCCGTGCTCGGCGGCCGCCGAGTGCGTGTCGAACGTGTGCGCCCAGGGGTTCTGCTGCTCGACGACGTGCAACGCCTCGTGCAAGTCGTGCGCGCTCCCGGGCAAGGAGGGCACGTGCACGAACGTGCCGACGGGCACGGTGGATCCGAAGGCGATCTGCGTCGACCAGGGCGCCGCGAGCTGCGGCACGAACGGCCGCTGCGCCGCGGGCGCGTGCCAGAAGTACGCCGCCGGCACGAAGTGCAAGGACGCGACGTGCCCCGCGGGCACGATCACGTCGACGGCCCAGTCGGCCTGCGACGGCGCCGGCAAGTGCGTGACGCCCGCGGCGACGTCCTGCTTCCCCTACGCGTGCGGCGCGGCCACCTGCAACGGGACGTGCAAGGCGAACGCCGACTGTGCGCCCAACGCCACGTGCATCAACGGCTCGTGCGGCCTGCAGCCGAAGGGCGGCCCGTGCTCGGCGACCAGCCAGTGCGCCTCGGGGCTGGTGTGCTCGGCGCAAAAGGTCTGCTGCAACGCCGTGTGCGACGGGCCGTGTGTCTCGTGCACCCTGAGCGGCACGGCGGGCACGTGCTCGCCCGTCGCGGCGGGCGCGGGCGATCCCAGCGGCAAGTGCGGCGTCAGCGCCGCCACGACGTGCGGCAACGACGGCAAGTGCAACGGCGCGGGGGCGTGCCGCAAGTGGCCCGCGGGCACGTCGTGCGCGCCGGGGGCCTGCCCCGCGGGCTCGTCCACGCAGACGCTGGGCAAGACCTGCGACGGCGCCGGCAGCTGCAACCAGGGCGGCGGGACGCACGCGTGCTCGCCGTTCATGTGCGACGGCAACACGGACTGCCTCAACGTGTGCACCGTCAAACAGGACTGCGTCGCGCCCAACACGTGCGTCGGGAACACGTGCGGGAAGAAGCCGCCGGGCGCCACGTGCGCGTCGACCGACGAGTGCGCCGCGGGCCTGTCCTGCACCGACCACTTCTGCTGCACGAGCAGCGCCTGCGGCGCGTGCAAGGCGTGCAACGCCACCGGCAGCTGCCAGAACGCCGACGACATGCCGTGCGTGGTCTCGGACAAGTGCCACGTCTCCGACGGGACGTGCACGAACGGCGCGTGCTCGAGCGCGGCCATCTCTTGCAACGACGACAACCCGTGCACGGCCGACAGCTGCAATTCGTCGACGGGCTGCGTGAACGCCCCGACGAGCGGCGGCAGCTGCGACGACCACAACGCCTGCACCGAGAACGACAAGTGTCAGAGCGGCAGCTGCGCGGGCGACCAGGTCTCGTGCCCGGGCGCCACGCAGTGCCGCGGGGCCGAGACGTGTGATCCCGCGAGCGGCTCGTGCAAGGGCGCCCCGGCCGACGACGGCACGATGTGCGACGACGGCAACCTGTGCACCGACGACGACGCGTGCAAAGGTGGTGAGTGCGTGGGCGGGCCGCCGCACCAGTGCCTCCTCGACGGAACGATCTGCGATCGGCTCACGGGCCTCTGCATCTAGGAGAGCAGCGCGCGCCAGCCGTCGCGGAACACGACGACGGCGAAGTAGGCGAAGAGGACGGCCGATGCGGCCGAGAGCGCGCGCACGACGCGCCGGCCGCCGACGCGCCCCAGCGCCGCGGCCGCCAGCGCCAGCGCGAGTGACCAGACGACTCCGGCCGCGAAGAATCCGGCGACGAACGGCACGAGCGCGCGCCGCTGGCCCGCGCCCACCGACGAGGCGATGATCTCGCCGCCCACCGCCGCGAACCAAAGGATCGCCGTCGGTGACGCGAGCGCCAGCGCGAGCCCGAGCGGGAAGAGGCGCCGGAATCGAAGATCGCGGCCGGCGGCTCGTCCTCCTTGCGTGGCGGCCTCGGGCTCACCGAGCGGGAAGGGGCGCGGGCGGATCGCGTCGCGCAGCGCGCGCGCCGTCAACACGAGCAGCACCGCCGTCCCGCCGAGCCACAGCGCCCAGCGCGCCGGCGGCCACGCGAGCAGCGCCGTGACGCCCACGGCCGAGAGCGCGAAGTAGGTCAGGTCGCCGAAGCACGAGCCGAGGCCCACCCAGAACGCGGGCCGCGCGCCGTGCCGCAGCGCCGTCCGGAGAATCGCGACGTTCACCAGGCCCAGATCCAGGCAGACCGACAGCGAGAGCAGGAAGCCGGACCCGAACGTGCGCACACCTTCAGCGTGACACGCCGGCGTGGCGGCGGCGTGTACACTGGCTCGGTGCGCCTCGCCGTCGCGTTGCTGTTCGCGCTCGGGCTGTCGGACCCGCCGCCGCCGGGCATCGGCGACCGCGCGCCCGCGCTCGAGCTCGAGACGCTGGACGGGCGGGCGTTTCCGCGCTCGCTCGACGGCACCGTCACCGTCGTCGACTTCTTCGCGACGTGGTGCGGCCCGTGCCACCGCGCGCTCGCCGATCTGGCCGACGTGCAGGCGCGGCTGCCCGCGCGCGCCCGCCTGGTCGTCGTCGCCGTGGGCGAAGAGGCGGCCGTCGTGAAGCGCTTCGTGGCCGCGCACCCGCTGCCGGCGGGCGCCGAGCTCGCGCTCGATCGCCGGGGCGTCACGGCGCGGGCGTGGGGTCAGGAGCGCTTCCCGACGACGTACTTGGTCGACGCGGGCGGCGTCATACGCCACGTCAACCGCGGCTGGGGGCAGGGCTACGCCAGCCGTCTCCTGCGGTGGCTTCGCGCGATGCTGACGACGTGACGAGCTATTCGTGAGCGGCGTCGGGGGGCGCGGCATCCGACGCCGCGTCGGACGCAGGCGTCGCGTCGGGCCACGCGGACGCGTCACTTGCCGCGTCGGGGATCGAGGCGTCGCCGGCGCCCGCGTCGGGCGCGACCGGGCAGAACGCCAGCTCCCACGTCCACGTGAAGGTCTCGGCGCGCGCGCAGCGGTGCGGATCCGACACGCAGATGCCCTTGTCCCCGGACTGGCACCAGCCGCACCCGAGCACGGGCGTGCAGCTGCCGCACGTCGTCATCTGCTCGCACTGGAAGGGCTGCTCGCGCGGCCCCGGCGGCGGACCGTCGTCCGAATAGCACGAGAAAGATCCCAAAGCGCCCGCGGCCCACAGACAAGCTGCCAAGAGGCGGTACCTCATCGGCCGACTGTAGACCGATGGCCGGCGCAAGATCTGTGATCGAGATCGATCATTGGCCCGCCGCGGCGCCCCGCAACGCGGCTGTTGACTCATCAGGCCGGGTCCGTATTCTGCGCGCGTGAGAACCTGCAAAACGCAACTGGTCGTCTCCCTGCCCCTGACCCTGGCCTTGGCCGTCGCGCTGCTGCCCCGCCTCGCCGCCGCGCAGAACGAACCGAAGTTCGACTTCGCCAAGGTCGAGGCGCCCAAGCCCGCCGTCGAGTGGAGGTCGCAGGTCAAGGCGGGCGCGCTCCTGACCACCGGCAACTCGCAGGCCAAGTCGGCCACCGTGGGCGCGACGCTGTCGCGCAAGGAAGGCGCGAACCGCGTCGCGCTCGAGGGCGGGCTCGCCTACGGCAATACGAACGTCGTCACGCCCGTCGTCGACACGACGATGGCGACGCCGACGATCACGGCGCTGGATCGCCAGACCATCACGACGACGAACAGCTGGTTCCTGAAGGGACGCGACGATCACTTCTTCACCGAGAACAACTCCGGCTACATCTCGGCCCAGGGCGCGGGCGACAAGATCGCGGGCAAGACGTTCTTCGGCGGCGGGCAGATCGGCTACAGCCGCCAGCTCTTCAAGAACGACAAGAACCTGGTCGTGGCCGAGATCGGGTACGACTTCTCGTACGAGCGCTACGTGCAGCAGCCGAGCGTGACGCTGGATCCGGTGGCCGTCCACTCGGCCCGCGTGTTCACGGGCGAGACGCTGACGCTCAGCCAAGCGACCGGCATCACGGCCAGCGTCGAGGCCTTCTTCAACCTCAACAAGGAAGGCAAGGCGCTGGACAGCAAGACGGGCAAGGAGGGCGTGGACGCGTTCCACGACACGCGCGTCGTCGGCAAGGCCGCGCTCACGACCACGGTGTGGAAGTCGCTGAGCGTCGCCTTCGGCTTCACGCTGCGGTACGACCAGAACCCCGCGCCCTTCCCGATCCCGAAGACGGCGCCCGCCGGCTCGGTGTGGGACCCCACGGCGTTCGCGCCGACGGGCGGCATCCCGTTCTCGCAGACGGTCGACACGCTGACCGAGGCGTCGCTGATCTACACGTTCCTTTAGGCCAATTCAGAACGCCGGGCGCGTTCGCGTGGAGGAGGTAGCAGAGATGGAGTCCCACCGCATTCTCAAAGAGTCGTCGGCGCACAAGTGGCGCTTCTTCACCGCGGGGGGCTTCGATCAGGTCAAGCTCGAGAGCGGCGCCGATCTGCGCGCGATCGCGGAGCTCGACCAGAAGCTGTGGGTCGCGCTCGCCTGCCCGACGAACGGGCTCGAGCTGGATACGCGCACGCTCGCGCTCGTCGACACGGACAAGGACGGCCGCGTGCGCGCGCCCGAGCTCATCGCGGCCGTGACGTTCGCCTGCGAGAACCTCAAGAACCCGGATGATCTGCTGAAGGGCGAGGCGACGCTCCCGCTCGCGGCCATCAACGACGCCACGCCCGCGGGCAAGACGCTGCTGGGGGCCGCGCGGCAGATCCTCGCGAACCTGCAGAAGCCCGACGCGACGGCGCTCTCGGTCGGCGACTTCGCCGAGCCCGAGAAGATGTTCGTGGGGACGGCCTTCAACGGCGACGGCGTCGTGACGGAGCTGTCCGCGACCGACGACGCCACGCGCGCCGCCATCCAGGCCATCGTCGCCAGCGTGGGCGGCGTGGCGGATCGCTCGGGCACGACGGGCGTCGATCTCGCGAAGGTGGACGCGTTCTTCGTCGAGGCGCAGGCCTTCGCCGACTGGCACACGCGCGCGCGCGGCGACGCCGCCGTCCTTCCGTTGGGCGTCGAGGGCACGGCCGCGGCGTTCGCCGCCGTGTCCGCCATCAGGCACAAGGTCGACGACTACTTCGCGCGCTGTCGTCTGGTGGCGTACGACGCGCGCGCCGCGCAGGGGCTGAACCGCAAGGAGGAGGAGTACGTCGCGCTCGGCGCGCACGACCTCGGCGCCTCCATCGAAGAGGTGGCGGGCTTCCCGCTCGCGCTCGTCGCGGCCGAGCGGCCGCTGCCGCTGTCCGGGCCCGTCAACCCGGCGCACGCGGCCGCGCTCGCGGCGCTGCGCAACGACGCCGTGACGCCGCTCATCGGCGCGCGCGCGCAGCTCAGCGAGGCCGACTGGGCCACCGTGCTCGCCAAGCTCGGCCCCTACGCCGAGTGGATGAAGGCGAAGGCGGGCGCCGCCGTCGAGGCGCTGGGCGAGGCGCGCGTGCGCGAGCTCCTGGCCTCGAACGCCCGCGCGGAGATCGTGCGGCTCATCGACACCGACAAGGCGCTCGAGGCGGAGGTGGCCAGCCTCGAGAACATCGAGCGCCTCGTGCGGTACCACCGCGATCTGGCGCTGCTCTGCTCGAACTTCGTCAACTTCCGCGACTTCTACTCGGGCGGCGAGCCGGCCATCTTCCAGAGCGGGACGCTGTACATCGATCAGCGCGCCTGCCAGCTCACGTTGCGCGTCGACGATCCGGCCAAGCACGCCGCGATGGCCGGCCTCGCGGGCGCGTACCTCGCCTACCTCGACTGCACGCGCAAGAGCACGAACGAGAAGGTGACCATCGTGGCCGCCTTCACGGCCGGTGATCGCGACAACCTCATGGTGGGCCGCAACGGCGTCTTCTACGACCGCAAGGGCCAGGACTGGGACGCGACGATCACGCGCGTCGTCGACAACCCCATCAGCATCCGGCAGGCGTTCTGGGCGCCGTACAAGAAGTTCGTGCGCCTGCTCGAGGAGCAGATCGCCAAGCGCGCCGCGGCCGGCGACGAGCAGTCGGCCGCGCTCTTGGGCGACGTGGCGGCGTCGACGGCGCACGTGGGCGCGGCCAAGCCGCCAGAGCCCGCGAAGAAGATCGACGTGGGCACCGTGGCGGCCCTCGGCGTCGCCGTGGGCGCGATCGGCACGTTCATCACGGCGATGATCGGGTACGCCACGGGCGTCTTCCGGCTCGGGCCGCTCGCCGTCGTCGGCGCGCTCCTGGGGCTCATCGCGATCATCTCGTTGCCCTCGGTCGTGATCGCCTACCTCAAGCTGCGCAAGCGCAATCTCGGCCCGATCCTGGACGCAAACGGATGGGCCGTGAACGCGAAGGCCAAGCTCAACATCCCGTTCGGCGCGACGCTCACCAGCGTGGCGCGCCTGCCCGCCGGCGCGCGCCGCGACCGGCGCGATCCCTACGCCGAGCGCTCGTTCCCGTGGCGGGCGCTGCTGGTTCTCGTGCTCGCGCTGTGCGTCGCGTACGAATGGACGCGCGGGACGTTCGACCGGTTGCTGCCGGAGCCCGCGCGCTCGAGGACGGTGCTGGGAGGCGGGCAGTCGGCAGTGTCACCGAAGTGACACACGGGCGCGGCGCGTCTGCGCGCGACCGGGATCCGGTCGCGCGCGGAAGCGGACCAATCGCAAATTGGCTTATTTCCAGATGGGACTGGCCAATGGGGGATACCTGACGCATGCTTCGCCCGTGCCCACGTTCGAGGTGACGCAGACAGACGGTTGGTTCGAGGCCGCGTGCCCCGAGCTCGGGGTCACGATCACCGCGCGCCGGCTCGAGCAGGTCGAGGCGACCGCTCGCCGCACGGCCGCTCGCGCCCTCGGCGCGAACGCCACCGTCGACCTCGTCATGGCCAAGAAGCCCGGCGGCGTGCTGAGCCGCCTCGCGGGCTTCCTCGTCGGCCGCGAAGGCAACTCGTAGCGCCCGCTCGCTCACTCTTCGGCGTGGGCGTCGTCGCTGCCTTCACGCCTTCGGCGTGAACTGGGCCAGATCCTCGATCCCCAACGTCTTCTCGACGTCGGCGATGCGCGCGACGGCGTGCTCGAAGCCGTCTTCACCGAACAGCTGGTGCTCGCGGCGCTCGAAGTCCTCGCCGAGCGCGTCGTACTCGTGAGGGCTCACGATCTCGTGGAGCGCGGGGAACAGCACGGTGTCCTCGCGCGCGGCGTGCGGCTCGTACATGCGCCTGAAGGCGAGCAGCTCGTTGCGCAGGACGCGACGCACCTCGGGATCGGCGAGCGTGGACTGCGTCGCCATCGTCTGGATGCGCGCCGTCACCTTGCGCCCCGCGGCGTGCTGCGCGCGCAGCACGTGCACGAGGTCGACCAGCTTGCCCGCGCGCTCGAAGCGGGGGAACAGGAACTCTTCCTCCTGCTTCTCGTGGTAGTCCTCGATGAAGGTGCGGATGATGCCCGCGCTCTCGCGCAGCGTGCCGGCGTCGAAGGTGGTCCCGGCTTCGATCCGGCGCACCATCTCGGCATAGACGAGGAGCACGCGCCGGAGGACGCCGTGCTCGCGCATCAGATCTTCACCGGGGCCGACGTCTTCGTCGGCCTTGGCCTTCTCCTTTTCCTTCTTGGGCGCCGCCGCGGCCCACGCCGTCGCCCCGGCGAGCCCGAGACCCACCATCGAGCCCGCGCCCACCAGCACCCGCCGGCGGTCTACGGGCGTCGTCTGTCGTCCGCTTCCCATGGCGCAGCATCATGGCCACTCGGGCAGGCGAATGCCAGGGCCGCGTCAGAAGGCGCCGAGGCCCGTGAGACCGCGTCCGAGCAGCAACGTATGCATCTCGTGCGTCCCCTCGTAGGTGTAGACGCTCTCGAGGTTGAGGAGATGCCGGATGATCGGGTAGTCGAGGAGAATGCCGTTCGCGCCGAGGAGCGCGCGTCCGGTGCGCGCCGCCCGCAACGCCAGCTCGACGTTGGTGCGCTTGCAAAGCGACACCTGCTCCGGGGACAGGCGTCCCGAGGCTTCCTTGACGCGCCCGAAGTGCAGCGCCATCAGCTCGCCTTTGACGATGTCGCTCGCGATCTCGACGAGCTGGTGCTGGACGAGCTGCTTCCCCGCGATGGGCGCGCCGAACTGCACCCGCGAGAGGGCGTAGTCTCGCGCGCAATCGAAGCAGGCCTTCGCCGCGCCGAGCGCGCCCCAGGCCACGCCGAAGCGCGCTTCGTTCAGGCACCGGAACGCGGCGCCCAGGCCGGGTTTGTGCTCGAGCATCGCCGCCGCGGGGACGCGGCAGTCGTCGAGCACGAGCTTTCCCGTCTCGCTCGAGCGTAGGCTCATCTTCCCCTCGATCTTCGGCGTCTCGAGGCCCTTCGTGCCTCGCTCGACCAGGAACCCCCGAATCGAATCGGCGCCGCCGCCCTCGGTTCGCGCCCAGACGACGCACAGATCGGCGAACGGTGCGTTCGTGATCCACATCTTCGTCCCGCTCAGGATCCAATCGCCGCCGGCTCGGCGGGCGGTGGTGGACAGCGACGCGGGATCGGAGCCGCTGTCCGGCTCCGTCAGGCCGAAGCATCCGATCGACTTGCCCTTCGCCATCTCGGGCAGGTAGCGGCTCTTCTGCGCCTCCGTGCCGAACGAGTGGATGGCTTGCATCGCCAGAGAGCCCTGAACGCTGACGAAGCTGCGCAGGCCGCCGTCTCCGCGCTCGAGCTCTTGCAGGATCAGCCCGTAGGCGACGGGCGACATGCCGGCGCACCCGTAGCCCGTGAGGCTGGCTCCGAGCACGCCCAGGCGCGCGAGCTCTGGGATGAGGTCGTGGGGGAACTCCTCCGCGGCGAAGAGCGTCTTCGCGCGCGGCAGGTAGCGCTCTTCGACGAAGCGCCGCACGCTGGCGCGCACCAGCTGCTCTTCGTCGGACAACAGCCGGTCGATTCCCGACAGCTCGTCCAGGGCGAGTGGATCCATCGGGACGTCGTACCACGGCGCCGGCGCGCCGGCCGCCGCTTCAGCTGCCGTTGCCGGCGAACACGAACGGGAACGCGACGGTGACGGGCGCGTCGCGCGTCGGGAAGTGCCAGGCCTCGATCACCTTGCGGGCGCAGCCGCGGAAGACTTCGCTGTCGATCTCGTCCGCCTCCCACGCGAAGTCCGCCACCTTGCCCGTCGTCTCGACGGTGAAGCGCCCCACGGCCTTGCCGGCCAGGCCCGGCTTCGCCTTCACGGCGCGATCCCAGCAGGCTTTGACGGCGGGGAGCCGCGCGTGAACGGCCGCCCTGACGCCGCCGGGATCGAGCTCGGCGACGGGGGCGGAGGGCAGCAGGTCGGCCGCGAAGGGCAGGGCGCGCAGCGTCGGGTAGAACGGATCCTCCTCGTCGAGGTACTGGGCCGCCTGCAGCGGGCGATCGGTCTCGAGATCGTAGACGCCCGTCTTCGAGCGCAGCACGGCGCCCTTCGCGTCGTAGTCGATCGTGCGGCGCCGGCGAATCCCGGCGGCGCCGCCGACTGCGGCGTACGAATTGAACGTGCCGCGCAGGCGCGCGAGCGCGCCGCCCGGCCGGAAGCAGTAGTCGACGACGTGCGCCCACCTGAGGGAAGCGTCCTGGAAATACATCGAGACGCTGGTGCCCGCGCGCGTCGTCCGCACCACGGCCTCCGTGTTGGGCGGGTGGTCGCTCTCCGAGAGCGCGCGCAGGTCGGCCTCCGACCGAAGCTCGCGCCAGGCGCCTTGGCGCGCCTTCGGCAGCACCGCGCCCGAGGTCTCGACGAAGGAGCGCGTCACTGAGCTGCCGCGCGCGGCGCGCGTGCCGCACCCAGAGTCGGCGCGCTCTGCCGGCGCGGCCGACGCGAGCACCACCGCGAGCAAGAGGGAGGAGATGGCCATGGAGCGCGAGACTAGCCCCGGCTGCAGGCGCCGAAACCGCCCGCGCACGGATGTCACGATCCTGGCACGCTCCGTTCACGTCCTGTTCGGTACGCGGGCCGCGACGTCATCATGGGCCCCGGCGAGGACGGCCACGCGCCGTCTGGCTCCGCTCATCGAGATCCTGCCGGGACGTCGGGCCGCCGCGCGAGCGTCGCCTGGAGGCTGCGGGACGTAAACGCCCTCAGGAGGACGTGCCCTTCG
>DASZUD010000083.1:0-3619 GCA_035548155.1 Polyangia bacterium | reverse complement strand
CCGTGGGGCGCGGAGAACATGCCGCCGAGGGGCGCGGCGAGGCCGTGCACGGCGCCGAGACCGGCGTTCGCCAGGCACAGGCCGCCGTAGAGGCTCGCGAGCGCGAGCGCCGCGCGGTGCTCGGGCGCGATGTCGCGACCGGCACGCGCGGCCTCGAACGCGGGGCGCAAGGCGCGCGCCGAGAGGGGGATGCCGGCGCGCGCCAGCTCGTCGGTCGCGGGCGTCGCCCGGATCGAGACCAGCGGTTCGATGAGCTGCGACAGGGCGTCGAGGCCGCTCGACGCGACGACGGGCGCGGGCAGGCGCGCGAGCAGATCGGGATCGACGATGGCGACCCGCGCCTGCATCAGAGGGCTGCGCAGGCTGGCCTTCACGCCGTGCTCGGGCGAGGCCAGCACGGCGTTCTTCGTGATCTCCGAGCCCGTGCCCGCCGTCGTGGGGATCGCGAGGAAGGGCAGCGACGGCTTCGTGATCGGCTGCCCGCGCCCGACGACCTCGAGGTAGTCGAGCGGGTCGCCGCCGTTGCCCAGCAGCGCCGCGATGGCCTTGGCGGCGTCCAGCACGCTGCCCCCGCCGAAGGCGACGACGAGATCGCAGCCCGCGGCTTTCGCGACGCCCGCGCGCGCGACGTCGACGGTCGGCTCGCCCGAGACGCCGAAGGAGGTCGCGCGCACGCCCGACGCCGCGAGCGCGTCGATGACGGGCGCCGCACGAGACCCGCCGCGCCCCGTGACCAGCAGCGCGTGCGCGCCGAAGTCGCGCGCCAAAGCGCCCACGTGCCGCGCGGCGCCCGCGCCGAAGACCAGGCGGGTGGGCGCCGCGAGCGCGATCGCGGTCGCGCTGGGCGCGAGCTCGGGCGCCACGCCGCTCACCAGCCCGCGTCGGCAGGCGCGACGTTGACGTACTTGCTGCTCGTGCGCGGCTCGGCCATGAGCGGCGCCACGGCATCGCGCCAGCGCGCATAGTGCGCCGTCGCCTTGTGCGCCGCGGGCGCATCCGCCGACTTGTACACCTCGACCAGCACGAAGCGCGTCGGATCCTCGGTGCTCTGCACCACGTCGAAGCGCGCGACGCCGGGCTCTTTCAGGCTCTCGCGCGAGTTCTCGATCGAGGCCGTACGGAACCCCTCGATGCCCTCCGGTTTCACGTGCGCGTGGACGTGGACGACGATCAGCGACATGGCATGATGCTACCCCATGGCCTCGGCCGACGTCCCGCGCCGCCGGTTTCTGCCCGCCCCCGAGACGCCCGCCTATCACGTGCTCCTCGCGGCCGTGGCGCTGCTGGTCCTCGGCCCGCTGGGCGGCGTCACGTCTTCGTACATGACGTTCAGCCTGGGGTTCACCGTGGGCGCGCAGGTGCTCGCCGGGATCCTGGGCAGCACCGTCACGTACGGCTACGGGCCCGAGGGCAAGCACGGCGCGAACTACATGCAGACGATGGCCGCCAGCGTCGGCTCCATGGCCGGCATGGGTGTGCTCATCCAGGGCATGGTGTGGCTGGGCATGCCGCTGCCGCCCGGGTGGGTGCTGTTCGTCTACTTCGGCTGCATCGGCATGTTCGGCATCGGCGTGGGCATGCTGTACACGCCGATCCTCGTCGAGAAGATGAAGCTCGAGTACCCCTCGGGCCACGCCGTCGCCAACATCCTGCGCGCGCTCACCGACAAGCGTCTCCTGCGGCGCTCGGTGGGCAAGCTGGGCGGCGGCGCGCTGGGCGGCATCGCCACGGGCGCGCTGGTCGAGCACGTCACCTTCCTCGGCAACCTCGGCGTGTCGGCCGCCACCGTGGGCACGGGCCTCATCATCGGATCGCGCATCGCCGTCCCGGCGCTGGTGATGGGCGGTGTGTTCGCGGCGCTCGCGCCGTGGCTGCGCGAGATCGGCTGGCTGGGCGCGCACGATCCGTTCCGCAAGGTCAGCTTCCTCGTCGCGCTGGCGATGATCATGGGCGCGGCCGTCGTGGACCTGGCGTTCCTGGCCGTCGAAGCCGCCAAGCGCTTCCGCGCCGTCGCGCGCGAGCAGGCCGCCCCGCGAGAAGATCGCCTGGCCGCGGGCGGCCTCGGCGCGCGCGCGCTGGTCGCGTGGGTCGTCCTGTGGGGCGCCGCGATCGTCGTCGTCGGCACGACGTTGCTGCACCAGCCGGCGACGTACGTCCTCGTCGCGGTGCTGCTCTCGTTCGTCTTCGTTTTCATCAACGGCATTTCTTGCGGCATCTCCGACTCGAACCCGATCTCCAGCGCCTTCGTCGTGTCGGTGCTGGTGATGTCGCTGATCGGCCTGCGCGATCCGGCCATCGGCATGATCGCTGCCAGCGTGCTGCTCGTCGCGTGCACGGTGGGCGTCGACATGCAGCAGGATCGGTCGACGGGCTGGCGCCTCGGCTCCAATCGGCGCATGCAGTTCCGCTATCAGGCCGTGGGCATCCTCATGGGCGCCGCGCTGTGCGTCGTCTTCGCGCGCGTCTTCATGACGGCGTACCCGGCGCTGCGCATCGACACGTACACGCACCCCGAGGCGCGCGTGGGCGGCTGGCAGTCGGCCATGACCTTCAAGTTCGTGGGCGCGCTGCGCGGCCTCGGTCATCTGGCGCACCACCAGGTGCGCGCTCTCGAGATCGGCTTCGCCGTGGGCCTGGTGATTCAGGTGCTCCGGAAGGGCCCGCTGGCGCGGCCGTCGTGGCGGGCGTTCACGGCGAAGGCAGGCTTCGGCTTCGCGATCGGCTGGCTCGTCGACGCGGTCTTCATCAGCAGCCCGTACGCGGCGTCGTTCGGCGGGTTCGTCGACCTCTCGACGTCGGCGTGGATGACCGTGGGCGGCGTCGTCGCGTCATTGCTCGCGACGCTCGAGGCGCACCGGCGCCGCGCGCGCGGACACGCCGTCGCCAACCCGTCGACTGAGCAGCGCGGCGAGCTGGACGAGGCGCCGGCCGCGGCCGACGCGCTGCCCGAGGACATGAGCACGAACTCGCTGCTGGGCGGCGGCCTCATCGCCGGCGAATCGCTTTACACATTGTTCGCGGCAATCGCGAGCCTTCTGTCGATGCTGCGGTGAAACGCCGGATGTGTCGGCCATGGCCCCCTCGGCGCGCCGCCCGGGCCGCGCGGCGCGAAGGCCGGCGCGCCGGCCCTGCGCAGGGCCGCGCCGTGAGAGCATCGCGCGCGCCGCTGATGGCGTTGCTCGTCGTCGCCGGGTGCGGCGCCTCGGCGGGCCCCGGTCGGGACGCCGCGATCGACGCGCCCGTCGACGGCTCCAGCGCCGACGAACCGCGCGACGCGAAGGCAGACGCGCAGCCGTCGTTCGGGTCGTGCTCCAGCGGCTGGTGCCAGTCGATCGAGCCGCCAACCGGCCTGCGCGCGATGTGGGGCAGCGGCCCGGACGACGTGTGGGTCGTCGGCGGGCAGCTCGGGCTCGACGAGGCCACGGCGTTTCATTGGGACGGCGCGAGCTGGACGCCGGTGCCGACGGGCACGAACGGGGTGCTGACGGGCGTGTGGGGCAGCGGCCCGAGCGACGTGTGGGCCGTCGGCACCGAGTTCCCCGCCGTCGAGGCCATGATCCTTCACTGGGACGGCGCCGCCTGGCGCCGGGCGGCGGGCTTCACGGCGAGCTCGGGAGAC
>DASZUD010000082.1:0-41586 GCA_035548155.1 Polyangia bacterium | reverse complement strand
CCGCCCGTGCCGGCCGCGCCGGTCGAGCCGCCCGCACCGGTCGTGCCCGCGCCGCCGTCCGCGCTGCCCGTGCCCGCTGCGCCCGTCGCGCCCGCGCCACCAGTCGTGTTCGCGCCACCGGCGCCGGTCGTGCCCGCGCCGCCGTTGTCGCCACCGGCGCCGGTCGTGCCCGCGCCACCGTTGTCGCCCGCGCCGCCCTGCGTGCCGCCGCCGCCGGTGCTGCCGGCGTTGCCCGACGAAGCCGTGTCGTTACCGCCGTCCTTGCCGGGCGACGCAGCGTTGTTGCTGCCACAGCCCACGGCCAGGGCGAGCAGGGTCGCGCACGAAAGGCACGACAGGGTCGAAAGCCAGGATGTCCGTCTCATGAGCAAAGCCTCCGGGGCTTGGGTTTGGACGGTTAGTGGCTGTAGGGCCCGGCCTTCGCCAAAAAAACTTGAGCCGAATATTCAGCCGCGAGGCGCGGGGAATTCCTTAACGATTTCCGAGGCGAAGAGGCGGGCGTGCGCGTAGATGCTGAGCTGCGGGTTGACGCCGAGCGCGGTCGGAAATACCGAGCCGTCGGCGATCCACACGTTCTCGAGCTCGTGGTGACGCCCCCGGGAATTGACGACCGAGGTGCGTGGATCCTCGCCCATGGGGCAGCCGCCCATCTGGTGGGCCGAGAACAGCGTGTAGAGGTTGGCGCCGAACGGCGGCTCGGTCAGGCGCGCGAGGTCGGCCTCGGTGCGCAGCGTGAGCGGCGTGTCGTGCAGCGTGACGACCTCGCGCGCGCCCGCCGCGAGCTGCAGGCGCGCCATGCTCTGGAGCGCGTCCAGGGCGGCCTCGCGCAGTGCGGGCGAGATGGGGTAGCGCAGCTTCACGCGCCCGGCGCCGTCGACCGAGACCGTGCCGCCCGCGTCGTCGTGATGTCCGTCGATGAGCAGCGCGATCGTCGCCTGCGCGAAGGGCAGGCGCTCGATCATGCGGCGGTGCGCGTCGCCCGCGCCCGGGAACGCGAGCGCGGTGAGCATCGGGTGCGTCGGCGCCGTCTCGAGGAAGTAGCCGATCCGATCGGTGCGGTCGGAGAAGTGGTGCACGGCCACCGATTGCGGTGGGCCATAGAAGCCCTCGACGGGCTCGTCGAAGAACGCGGCCAGCGGCACCGTGGGATGAAGGAAGGTGCGCTTGCCCACGACCCCGCTGCCCGTGCCGGCCTTCGAGCGCAGCAACAGCGCC
Organism: Polyangia bacterium; assembly: GCA_035548155.1. Taxonomy (GTDB): domain Bacteria; phylum Myxococcota_A; class Polyangia; order Fen-1088; family Fen-1088; genus DASZFV01. The sequence continues at coordinate 40,371 of DASZUD010000082.1, read as the reverse complement.
GGCGTGTTGATCGCACCGGCCGCGAGGACGACGCCGCGGCGCGGATGAATGACCAGCCGCGCGCGCGGGCGATCCGCCGCGCGGTCGAGCACGTCGGCGACGACGGCGCGCGCGTGGCCGCGATCCGTCTCGAGGAGGTGCACGCGGCAATCGGTATAGAGGTCGGCGCCCGCGGCCAGCGCGTCGGGCACGTACGTCACCAGCGCCGACTGCTTGGCGTCGAGCGGGCAGCCCAGACCGCAATAGCCGAGGCGCGCGCACCCTTTGACGCTGCGGCGGATGAGCTCGGGCTGCCAGCCGAGGCGCGCGGCGCCGTCCCAGAGCTTCTGGTTGTTGCGGTTGACGTCGTCGCGGTTGCCGGGGCCGATCGAGAGGCGCTCCTCGACGGCGGCGAAGTGCGGGGCCAGCGTGGCGGCGTCGAGCCCGCGCACGCCGTGGCGCTCGGCCCACAGACGCAGCGTCCGCTCCGGCGTGCGGAACGACGACGTCCAGTTCACCGTCGTGCCGCCGCCCACCGTGCGGCCCTGCAGGATCATGATCGACAGGTCGTCGGTCGCGCGGTTGCCGTGCTCCTGGTACATCGCAGGGTAGGCCCACGCCTCCTGCATGTTGAAGTCGCGCTTCGTGTAGCGGGCGCCCTCTTCGACGATTGCGACGCTGGCGCCCGCGGCCGCGAGCGTCGCCGCGGCGATGCTGCCGCCCGCGCCGCTGCCGACGACGCAGAAGTCCACCTCGACGGCCGAGAGCGAGGGGAGATCGGCGCCCTCGATAACGCGACCCGCCCCGCGCGGGCGAGCGTTGCTGTCCGCGCCGGCGCTCACGCGGGCCCTCGCGGCACCTCGGGCGGGCCCGGGTAGCCGATGAGTGAATACACCGCGGGCGACGAGTAGTACGTCGCGTGCGCGAGGCGCTTGACGGCCTGGTAGCCGCTGCGCAGGAGCGCCACGCGCGAGTGGCGCCAGTCCTCGAGGCGCGCGTCCTGCTCGGCGGGGCCGCAGCGCGTGAACGGCGTGGGTGAGCGCGAGATCGCCAAGCCGAAGACGGCGCTCTCGATGAGGTGCAGGAGCTGGCGGAACTCGGCGCCCACGTCGGGGTGCACGGTGGCCATGAGCGCGTCGACCTTGCCCGCGCAGTCGAGCGCGTCGGCGCTGGGCCACTTCGGGCCTGCGCCGTCGCCGGGGACCAAGCGCGCGGCGATGGCCGCGAAGATCGCGTGCTCGTCCTCGGAGAGGAGGCGCAACGGGCGCGTCGGCTGCCGGCCTCGCCGCGTCGACCGGAGCGACAGCGCGCCGCCCCCCAACGCGAGCAGAGCGCCGCCGACGACGCCGCGCTTGAGCCAGCGGCGTCGGCCCGGGGAAAACTGTGCTGCCCTCTGCACGGCGCGCAGCCTAGCACAGCGCGCGGGGCCGTCCGGTCACCCGGAGCGGCCCGCGCAGAGGCTGATCAACGGCACGTCTGCTGCGTGTACGTCTGCGTGTCGGCGTTTGCGGTGCTGCCGTTGCAGGTGCCGCACGTGTGCTTGTAGTTGTAGGCGCCGCACTTGACGCCGCCCACGACGGTGAAGCCCGACTTGTCGTTCGTCGCGCAGCCGCAGCACTGCCTGAGGATCGGCGGGGGCAGGATCGACGACAAGCGCGACGTGAGCTCGGGCGACGCCACGTCCGCCGACGTCGATTCGATCGGCTGCAGGATGACGCCGATCCCCTCGAGCGGGCACTGGAACGAGCCCGTGGCCGTCGTCCCCGTGCAAGAGGTCGTCGTCGTCGAGCAGCTGCTCGTCGGGCCGCAGAAGCGGCAGACACCGTTCGGGTACTCGGGGACGAGCTTGTCCTCCTTGCCGTTGCAGTCGTAGTCGTAGGTGTTGTTCGCCCGCGGGACGCCGAAGTACATCGTCTGGTTGGGGTGGGCGTTCGAGTTGCCGTCGTCGCAGTCGGTGTTGTCGGCCACGAAGCCCGCGGGGGGCGCGCCGGCGCAGCCGGCCTTCGCGCGGCCGTTCGCGATCGTGCCGGTCGCGTCGCCGTACGTGTCATGGTCCGTGTCGGCGTAGAACACCTGGCACGCCACGCCCGCGGCGCAGGTGACGCCCTGGCACTGGCACTGCCCGAGGTGCCCCGCTTCGGTGCAGGTCAGGCCCTGACCGTCGCACGCGGTGTTGCAGCACACCTTGGCGCCCGGATCGCCGCTGCAGTTCCCGCTCGCGCACTCGCTGGCGAGCGTGCACGAGATGCTGTTGCCCTTCTTCGCAGTGCAGGCGCCGGCGCCCGTGCAGTAGTCCTCGGCCAGGCAATGCTCCGCCTTGGAGCAGCTCGTCCGGCACGCGCCCGTGGCGTCGTCGCACGAGTAGTCCTTGCACGCCGTGACGGCGGCGGCGCACCCGCCGTTGCCGTCGCACACGAAGGCCGCCTCGGCGCCGGAGGAGTTGCAGAACCCCTTCCCGCAGCTCGTCGTCTGCCCCGGGTACTTGCAGGACCTGGCGCCGCTGCAGGCGCCGCCGCACGACTTCGGCGTCGTCATGAAGCCGCCGTCGGGCGTGTTGATGACCAGCGCGTCGGTCGCGCCGGCGTCGGTCGCGCCGGCGTCCCCTGCCGCGTCCGTGGAGGCGTCGCCGCTCGCGTCGGCGTCCGCGCCGGCGTCGGCTGCCGGGCCACCGTCGGCGTCGTCGGCCGGCGCCACCGGGATCTTCGCGGCGCACTCGAGCTCCGGGTCGGTGTCGGCAGCGTACTCCTTGCACGTGCCCTTCGAGCCCGCCTGGTTGCACGACACGCACGTGTCGTTGCATCGCTCGTTGCAGCAGACGCCGTCGGTGCAGAAGCCGCTGCCGCACTCGCTGTCGAGGGCGCAGGCGGTGCCCGTCGTCTTGCCGCCGCCGTCGTTGCTCGAACCGTCGCCCGGGCTACCATCGCCCGGGCCGCCGTCGCCGGGGCCGGCGAGCGTGAGGGTGATCGCCTTGGCCTTTTCGGCGAGCGTGACCGAGGCCGAGGCCGAGGCGACCAGGTCCGAGCCGGCGAGCACGTCGAGCACGAAGCTCAGCGTGTCACCCGCGACGACGCCCGCGCTCGGCGTGTAGTGGAAACGGACGGTGCCGCCTTGGAGGGCCTTCGGCAGGTCCGCGAGGACGTGAACCGCCGGCGCGGCGCTCGAACCGGCCTTCACGACCGTGAGCTTGTCGGTGGTGATCGTCGCGCGCAGGCTGGGCGCGATCCCCGTCGCGTCCACGGTGACGTTCACGCCGAAGCTCGTCGGCGCCGAGTCCGTCTTGCTGCACGCCGCGAGCGCGGCGGTGGCGACGACGAGGGTGAGCAGGCGGGGCAGGGGAAGAGAGGTTCGTTCAAGAGACATCAGCGCACGCTCCCGTTGACGTTGGAGACGTTGTTCCAGGGCGTCGTCGAGCTCGACGCCGCGATGATCGCGACGGTTCCGCCCACGACGGCGGCGCCCACGATCGTCCAGAACCACCACTTCGTGTAGACGGGCGAACCTTCGGCCGAAGAAGGGGGCGGCGCCGTCGCGGTCACCGTCGCCGCGGGGCCGCCGCCATTTGCCACGGGCGGAGGCGCAGAGGGCGGCGGCGCGCCCGTGACGCTCGGCGAGAGCGGTTGCACGGGGGCCGCCGCGGCCGGGGGCGCGCCCGCGGGCGGCGCCTTGCCCAGCTCGACGGGCGCGGGCTGATTGGGCGGGCTTTGCGTCGTCGCGATCGCCTGCTCGAGCTTCTCGATGCGGTCCTTCGACTCGACGGCGTACTTCGACGTCGGGTACAGCTTCACGATGTTGCGGTACAGCAGCAGCGCCTTCTGATTGTCGTTGGCGAGCCGGTGCGACTGCGCGGCGTTGTAAAGGAGCGCCGGATCCTGCTTGGCCTTGTACGCCGCTTCGTACTCCGCCGCGGCATCGCGGTACTCGCCCACCGCATAGTGCGCCGTGGCCTTCTGGTAGTGAGACTTGGCGTCGGCGGCGTCGTCCGCGTGAGCCGAGGAAGAAAACGCCAGCACGGCAACGAGCAGCAAGAACGAATAACGAGCGCGCTCAATCATCAGGACCCCTCTCGGGCGTAATTCAAATGCGGAGAACGAGACACCCGGGGGCAGCTTATCCGAAGGCGCGGTGGCCCGAAAGTGTTCAAGCGGCGCGGCGCGCCGTCGGATTGGGCTTCGATTTGGATTTCGATCTCGAGACCGAAGCGGAGCGGGAAGATTTTTCGACGTCGTCGTTGGAACGCGCGGGCGGCGTTTCGACTGGGTTTTCCGGCCCGGCGCCGAAATCGACGGGCGAGCCGCTCTTCAAGGTGGCCCGCAGGTGACCTCCCCGGAACACCCACATCGAGCCCGGCGTGCCCTGGGTCCAGACCTCGTCGCGCGTGAGGGGAACCGTGGCCACCACGGCGACGCGATCACGCGGCTTCGTGAACGCCGCGAAATCGATCTGCAGCTCGGCGTCGGAGAGCGTCGCGCGGCCGAACGGCGCCTTGCGCGCGATGTAGCACAGCTTCGTCCCGCACCGCGCGTAAAGGTGCCGTCCGTCGGCCAGGAGGAAGTTGAACTTGCCCTCGTCGCCGAGCTCGCCGCCGAGCTCGGCGATCGTCTTCCAGAGGCTCCGCACGTCCCGCGGGTAGCCGCCCGGGAAGGCGGCGCGCAGCTGCTCCAGCATCCAGCAGAAGGCGTGCTCGCTGTCGGTTTCGCCCACGGGGTGCTCGGCGCGCAGCTTGCGCCGCCGGATGAAGGGCAACGTCCCGTTGTGCGCGAACACCCAATGGCGCCCCCACAGCGCGCGCTTGAACGGGTGCGTGTTCTCCAGCGAAGCACGGCCCCGGGTCTTTTTGCGCACGTGCGCCACGGCGAGCAGCGTCTTGATGGGGTTCTCGCGGATGAACGCCGCCATGGGGCTCTCGCACGCCGGCGTGGGCTCGAGGAAGCTGCGCGCGTACTTGCCGTCGTAGAGCGCGAGGCCCCATCCGTCGGCGTGCGGCCCCGTCTTTCCCCCGCGCAGCGCGAAGCCGGTGAAGGAGAACACGATGTCGGTGGGGACGTTGCATTCCATCCCCAGGAGCTCGCACATGACGCCCGCATGATAACCCGACCGCGTCGTTTTGCGGTCCGCGGCGCGGCGCTTTTGGCGGCGTTGCCCCGGCGGGATAGAGTGGGATCGTGGGCATCGAAGGCCGGCGCAAGGGCGCGGGGCTCCGCGGGCGGCCGTCCCGGCAGATGCCCGCGGTGCCAGCCGCGGCTGCCCCGGGGCCGTGGTGGGCCTCGGCGCGCGGCGCGGGCGCGCTGGTCGCGGTCGTGGTCGCCCTCGTCTTCGCGCGGTCGCTCGGCAACGGCTTCACGTACGACGAGCCGCTGGTGCTCGTGCAGGCGCAGACGTTCCTCAAGACCGCCGACTTCGGCGCGCTCTTCTCGCGCGACTACTTCGCCGCCAGCCTCGAGGGCACGTGGCGCCCGTTCTGCACGCTGACGTACATGCTGGACGCGATGGTCGCGTTCTCGCCGGCCACCTTCAAGGCGTCCAGCATCCTGTGGCACGTCGGCACGGCCTGGCTGGTGATGGCGCTCGTGCGCCGCCTCTTGCCCGAGGGGAAGGGGCGCTTTGCGCTCGTCGCCGGGTTGATCTTCGCCGTGCACCCCGTGACGACCGAGACCGTCGACAACGCGTCGTTCCGAGAGGACACGCTCGTCACGTTCTGGACGCTGGCGACCCTCTTGCTGGCGCTGTCCGAGCGGCCGCTGCGGGCGCTCGTGGCGTTCGCGCTCGGCCTGCTGTCGAAGGAGTCGGCCGTCGTCGCGCCCGTGCTGTTGGCGATCCTTCGCCTCGGGGGCCCGCACGCGTATCGGCGGCCCGGCCGGTCGGTCGTGCGCGAGCTCGCGCCGTTCGCCGTCGTCCTGGCGGTGTACCTGTCGATTCGCTTCGGGCCGATGAGCACGGCGGGCCAGTACGCCGCCTACCCGGGCGGCACCCTCGCGAAGACCCTGGCGGCGATGCCCCTCGTGTGGGCCCACGACCTGAAGCTGCTCGTCTGGCCGTGGCCGCTCTTGGCCGACTACACCGGCTATTTTCCTTTCGGGCGCGTGACCGTGGGCCAGGTCTTGCCGGCCCTGGCCGCCGTGCTGGGGTTCGTCGCGGCGATCGCGTTCGCGGCGCGCCGCAAACAGGTGACGATCGCCTTCGGCCTCGGCTGGTTCGCGCTGGCGCTCGGTCCGGTGTCGAACTTCATCCCCGTGCCCGTGCCGGCGGCCGAGCGCTTCCTCATGCTTCCGCTCGTCGGGATCGCGATCGCGGCGGCCGCCGGCGCCGCAACCTTGTTCGAGCGCGCGCCGCTCGAGCGCCGGCGCGCGCTGCTCGTGGCCGGCGTGGCCGTTCTCATCGTCTACGCGGCGCTGGTCAACGTGCGCCACGAGGCGTGGCGCGACGACGAGGCGCTGTGGAAGGACACGGTGGCCGTGAACCCGCGCGCGTGCGGGGCGCAGAGCGCCGTGGGCGGCACGCTGCTGTCGCGGGGGATGGAGCAGCGCTCGCCCGAGCTGCTGCGTGACGCGGCGGCCCACCAACGGCTGGCGCTGTCCCAGTGCTCGGACGCCAGCGACGAGGCGCGGGCGGCCATCATCTACACGCGCCTCGGCGCGGCCGAGGCCATGCTGGGCGACGTGCCGAAGGCGCGCGCCGCGCTGGAGCGCGCGCTGGCGCTGCGGCCGGCCTACGCCCTCGCCGTCGTCTGGATGGGCTACGTCGAGTACCTCTCGGACGACGAGGACGCCGCGGCGAAGCTGCTCAAGCACGCCATCATCGATCTCGGTCCGCCCGATTCGACGGTGGCCGCCGTGGCGCGCCTCTACGTCGACAAGCTCTAGCCTCGACGCCAGAGGATCCGGGCGCGGGAGGGTTTGGGAGCCCTGAGGGTTCCCAGCCAACCCGACTCTTTACGCGGCGAGCCCAAAATTGCACATTAGGCCCGTTTTCAGTCAGCCCCTCCTTCCTCAACTTAATCCAGCCAGGAGATCGAAATGAGCGCCCCCACGTCCTCGCACCGCCCCCACCGCGCCCGTGCGCGCTCGACGACCTTCCTCTGCGGCGCCCTCGCCGTCGCGCTGCCGCTCGCGGCCGGCGTCGCCACGGCCAAGACGAAGAAGGCCGCCGGCCCCGACGCGGGCGCGGCGCACGCCGCGACCGGTCAGGCGAAGCCGGTCGAGAAGAAGAAGTGGGGTGAGGTCGAGGGCAAGGAAGTGGACCTCTACACGCTCATCAACAAGCACGGCCTCATCGCGAAGATCACGAACTTCGGCGCGATCCTCACCGAGCTCGACGTGCCCGATCGCAAGGGCAAGTCCGGCGACGTCGTCCTCGGCTGGGACACGCTGCCCGAGTACGAGAAGAACGACCCGCACCTCGGCTCGACGGTGGGCCGCGTGGGCAACCGCATCGCGAACGCGAAGTTCGAGCTCGACGGCAAGACGTACAAGCTGGCGGCCAACAACGGCCCGCACCACCTGCACGGCGGCGTGAAGGGCTGGGACAAGGCCGTGTGGGACGCCACGGCCACCGAGACGCCCGACGGCCCGCAGGTGAAGCTGACGCTGGTCTCGAAGGACGGCGACGAGGGCTACCCCGGCACGGTGCACGCGACCACGACGTACACGCTGACGAACGCCGACGAGCTGCGCATCGAGATGGAGGCGACGACGGACAAGCCGACGCCCATCAACATGATCCACCACAGCTATTGGAACCTGTCGGCGGGCCCCGGCGACATCAAGGACGAGGTGCTGACGCTCTACGCGGACAAGTACACGCCCGGCCTCCCGCCCGAGGGCAAGGTGCTGCCCGTCGCGGGCACGCCGTGGGACTTCACGAAGGGCAAGCCCATCGGCCAGGACCTCATGAAGACGGGGAACCAGCCGGCCGGCTACGACGAGAACCTCATCGTCAACGGCGACCCGCACGCGCTGCGGCCCGTCGCGCGGGTCGAAGACCCGAAGTCCGGCCGCGTGATGACGCTCGAGGCGAATCAGCCGGGCGTGCAGCTCTACACGGCCAACTACATGGACGGCACGACGCAGGGCAAGGGTCGCAAGCACACCCAGCACGCGGCGTTCTGCCTGGAGACGCAGAAGTTCCCGAACTCGATCAACGTCCCGGCGTGGAAGAACGACGCCGTGCTGCGCCCCGGCCAGACGTACAAGCACGTCATGGTCCTGAAGTTCTCGGCGAAGTAGCCGCCAAATGCGTCGCGCCGCGCTCGTCGCCAGCTTGCTGGGCCTCGCGGCCTGCGGTGGCTCTGACGGGGGCGACGGCGGGGCGCGCGGCGCTTGGACCTCGTTCGACGTCACTGCGGCGCTGACCCTCACGCCGCCCGCGGGGGACGAGGGAAGCTGGGCGACGTTCCCGAAGACCGCGAAGCTCACCCTCGCGTGGAACGAAAAGGAGGGAGTGTCGGTGACGGGCGCCGACGGCGCCTTCGGCCACGGCGCCACCACGCGCGCCGCCGACGGCAGCTTCCGAACCAGCGGCTGGGCGGCCGGCGTCCCATTCACCGACGGCTGCGGCGGCACGGCCACGATCTTCCTCGAGGACGTGACGTTCTCGATCGTGGCTGGTGTGCTCTCGGGCAGTGGCACGGGGCGGGCGCGATTCATCACCAGCGGCGCAGATACGCTCGAGGCGCCCGTCACGGCCACGCTGGCCGGCGGCCCCGACATGACCCCGCCGGTGCTCTCGATGCGCTCGGCCGCCTCCAGCGCGGGCGTGGACCCGCTGGAGGGGGTGAGCCTCAGCGTGTCCGAGCCCGTCTCGGCCGCTTGGGTTCAACTATTGAACGGTGCGCCGCTCGGCGACGCGCACGCCCTGGTGCCCGAGCAGCTCGATCAGCTCGACGAGCTGGCTGTCGCGTTCAGGACCGCGTTCTCCTACCCTCGCTACGGCCAGACGTATACGCTCGACAGCCGTCTGACCGACCTCTCTGGGAACCCGGTCGCGCCGCTGACCTTCACGACCCAGCCCGAGCCGCCCCTGGTTTCCGAAGACGGCTTCGAGTCCGTGACGGGCACGATGTTCTCGGGCGCGGGCGTGCTGCGCGGCGGGCCGCTCACTCCGATCTCGGGCCAGACCAGCCTCCTCCTCAACACGGGATTCGGCGGCGGATTCGGTTTTTTGCCTTACGACCTGGGCCCGTCTTTCGCTGGGCGGCTGGCCGTGAACGCGGGCGACACGGTCGTTCGGTTCTCTTACCAGCTCATCGCTCCGGACTCGGTGGACGGGGCTTTCTTCGACGGTACGGTGCGGGTGGCGTGGCCCGGGGGTTCCGTCTTCGAGGCCGAGGACCTCGACGCGACCCAGTTCACGCGAACGACGCTGCCCACGCTCGGCGACATCTTTCTCAGCCCCGTGAAGACTGTCGAGGTGCCGTTGCCTGCCGGTCAAGGCAGCGAGATCGCCTTCGAGATCGTGGGCCTGACGTTCGCGTGCAAGCGTCCACCGTCGCCGACGGTGCTCGTGATCGACGACCTCCGCGTCGAGTAATTGCGGCGTCGGCTCGCTCCCGAGATCGGCTGTTGACAGGCCCCTCCGTTTCTCCTAGTTTTCCGGCGGCTTAACAGGCCGAACTGTACGTTGCCCATGCCGCTCGAGTTCTCAGCGCAATCCAAGGCACGCGTCGACAAGGCGCTCGCTCAGTATCCGACCAAACAGGCGGCGTTGCTGCCCGTGCTGCACATCGCGCAGGACGAGTTCGGGCACTTGCCCGACGAGGTCCTCGAGCTGGTGGCGCGCACGCTGGAGCTGGCACCAGCCCATGTCTTCGGCGTCATCACCTTCTACACGATGTTTCATCGTGAGAAGCACGGCCGGAACGAGCTGATGGTGTGCACGAACGTGTCGTGCATGTTGCGCGGCGCGTACGACATGCTCGCGTACCTCGAGAAGAAGCTGGGCATCAAGGCCGGCGAGACCACTCCCGACGGCGCGTTCACCATCGTCGAGGAAGAGTGCCTCGCGGCGTGCGCGAACGCCCCGATGATGATCTGCGGGAACGAGTACTTCCTCGATCTGACCGAGAAGAAGCTCGACACGATCATCGACGACCTGCGCAAGAAGTGGCAGGAGCGCGGCGGGGCCGGTGGCGCCGGAGCGGGTGGAACTGGTCGCACGCCGACCGGCCCGACGCGGACGCTCTTCGGCGTCGGCCCCGGTCCGGGGAAGGTTTAAACCATGGGCTGGGAACAGGCCAAAGACGTCAAGATCGTCACGAAGAACTTCGGCGTGCCGAACAGCAACAAGCTGTCGGTGTACCAGCAGCGCGGCGGCGGCCAGGCGCTCCGCAAGGCGCTGCAGATGCCGGCCGCGGCGATCGTCGACGAGGTGAAGAAGTCGAACCTGCGCGGCCGCGGCGGCGCTGGCTTCCCGACGGGCCTCAAGTGGTCGTTCATCCCGAAGGAGGCCAAGCAGGTCTACCTGGTCGTGAACGCCGACGAGTCCGAGCCCGGCACCTGCAAGGACCGCGAGCTCCTCACGTACGATCCGCACCTTCTGATCGAAGGCATGATGATCGCGTCGTACGCGCTCGGCTGCAAGCACGCGTACATCTACATCCGCGGCGAGATGATCCGCGAGGCCGAGATGGTCGAGATGGCCATCGAGGAGGCCTACGCGGCCGGCCTGCTGGGCAAGGACATCCCGACGGCCACGGGCACGTTCCGCCTCAACATTACTCTTCACCGCGGCGCGGGTGCGTACATCTGCGGCGAGGAGACGGGCCTCCTCAACTCGCTCGAGGGCAAGCGCGGCTGGCCGCGCCTCAAGCCGCCGTTCCCCGCTGTGAAGGGCCTCTTCCAGGCGCCGACGGTCGTCAACAACGTCGAGACGCTGATGAACATCCCCGACATCATCGTGAAGGGCGGCGAGTGGTTCGCCAACCTCGGGATGGGCAAGTCGGGCGGCACGCGCATCGTTTGCGTCTCGGGCCACGTCGCGAAGCCGGGCGTCTTCGAGCTGCCCATGGGCATCCCGTTCAAGAACGTCATCTATGACGTTTGCGGGGGGATCCCGGGGGGGCGCAAGCTCAAAGGCCTCATCCCCGGCGGCAGCTCGATGCCTCCGCTCGACGCGAGCGAGATCGAGGTTCCCATCGAGTTCGACGCGCTCGGCTCCGACGCGCGCATCAAGGACGTCGAGGTGAAGCCGGGCGTTCCGTTCGACATGGGCGGCGGCCGGCGCCTGAAGACCATGGCGGGCTCGGGTGGCATCGTCGTGTTCGACGACAGCACCGACGTCGTCGCGCTGTGCGCGCGCATCATGCAGTTCTACGCCCACGAGTCGTGCGGTCAGTGCACGCCGTGCCGCGAGGGCTCGGGCTGGCTCGCGCGCGTGTGCAAGCGCGTCGCGCGCGGCGAGGGCGAGGCGGGTGACATCGATCTCATGGCGAACATCGCCAACGGCATCGCCGGCAACACGATCTGCGCGCTGGGCGAGGCGACGGCGTGGCCGATGCTCGGGTTCCTCACGAAGTTCCGCGCGGACTTCGAAGCGAAACTTCGGATGTCCCGGGCCGGCGCGAAAGTGAGCGCTGCCTGATGGACGCTGCCACCACGGTCACGGCGTCGGGCGGCGAGCAGGCCGTTTTCTGGGTGCTCGCCGCGATGACCGTCTTCTTCGCGGGCTTCACGATCACGCGCCGCAACCCGGTGACGGCCGTCATGTCGCTGGTCGGCACGTTCTTCTGCCTCGCGGGCATCTACGCCACGCTGTCGGCGCACTTCCTCGCGATCCTGCAGGTGCTCGTGTACGCGGGCGCCATCATGGTGCTCTTCATCTTCGTCGTGATGATCCTGAACCGCGAGGAGGTCTCGCCGATCTCCTGGGGCGCGTCGAACATCGTCGGCGTCCTCTGCGGCCTCTACCTCTTCGTGAAGTTCTGCCGCGTCGTCGACATCGGCCTCCCGGTTGCGGGCAACATCCCCGAGACCTTCGGCACGGTCGGCTCGATCGGCGACATGCTGTTCCGCGATTTCCTCTATCCGTTCGAGGCGATCTCGCTGCTCCTGCTCGTCGCGATCGTGGGCGGCGTCATCGTCTCGCGCTCGCATCAGAAGGAGGTCGAGGCGGTTCGTGCCGCGGCCGCCCGCAAGGAGTTCGAGCAGCTCGCGATGCACGACTACCCGGAGCAGCAGGCCGAGGGGCTTCTGGGTGACGGCGCGCACGGCGGCGGGGGACATCACTAACCATGCCGACGAACTACTACCTCGTCCTCTCGTTCGTTCTGTTCCTCATCGGGACGGGCGGCGTCCTCATGCGCCGCAACACGCTGATCGTGCTGATGGGCATCGAGCTGCAGCTCAACGGCGGCAACCTCGCGATGCTGGCGTTCTCTCGCGCCCTCGGTGACGAGAAGGGCCACGTCTTCGCGTTCCTCATCATCGCCCTTGCCGCGGCCGAGGCGGCCGTCGGTCTCGCCATCCTCGTCGGGCTGTTCCGGTCTCGTCAGACCGTGAACCTCGATGAAGCCACCCTCATGAAACGGTAACGAACGTGGAAACGACCACCTTCGCCCTTCGCCTGATTCCGCTGATGCCGTTCATCGGCGCGGCGTTGCTGATGCTCTTCGGCCGCAAGTGGAGCCGGGACTTCGTGCTCATCGTCGCGGCGGGCGCGATCGGCGCCTCGGCCCTCGTGGCCTTCGACGCCTACTTTCACGCGCTGCCGCAAGAGGGCGCGCTCACGGACGTCCTGTGGACGTGGATGCAGGCCGGCGACCTCAAGGTCGACCTCGCGTTCCGCCTGGATGCGCTGTCGGGCCTGCTCTGCCTCATCATCACCTTCATCGGGTTCCTCATCCATGTGTACGCCCAGGGCTACATGGAGCACGACCCCGACTACGCGCGCTTCTTCGCCTACCTGAACCTGTTCTGCGGCGCGATGCTCGTGCTCGTGCTGGGCGACAGCCTGCCCGTGATGTTCGTCGGGTGGGAGGGCGTCGGCCTCTGCAGCTACCTGCTGATTGGCTTCTGGTACAAGGAGACGCCGAACGCGAACGCCGGCAAGAAGGCGTTCATCACGAACCGCATCGGCGACTTCGGCTTCCTGCTGGGGATGTTCCTCATCTACCAGTACTCGGGCACGCTGAAGTTCACGGAGATCGACGCGGCCGCGAAGGGGGCGTCGTTCCTGGCGCAGAGCTGGCTGGGGGCGCCGGTCGCGTTCTGGGCCTGCCTGTTCCTCTTCATCGGCGCGACGGGCAAGTCGGCGCAGATTCCTCTCTACGTGTGGCTGCCCGACGCCATGGCCGGCCCCACGCCGGTCTCGGCGCTCATCCACGCGGCCACGATGGTCACGGCGGGCGTGTACATGGTCGCGCGCATGCACCTCCTCTACCTGCTGTCGCCCGGTGCGATGGCGATCGTGGCCATCATCGGCGCGCTGACGGCGCTGTTCGCCGCGATCATCGGGTTCGCGCAGAACGACTTCAAGAAGGTGCTGGCCTACTCGACCGTCAGCCAGCTCGGCTTCATGTTCGTCGGCGTCGGCACGGGCAACTTCGACGGCGGCGTCTTCCACCTCTACACGCACGCCTTCTTCAAGGCCGGTCTCTTCCTGTGCGCCGGCTCGGTGATGCACGCCATGAGCGGCTCGGGCGACATCACGATCATGGGCGGCCTCCGCAAGAAGGTGCCCGTGACGCACGCCGTGTTCCTGGTGTGCTGGCTCGCCATCGCTGGGTTTCCGCTGCTCTCGGGCTTCTTCTCGAAGGACGCCATCATCGCCGGCTGCTTCGCAACCGAGGTCTTCGGTCACGACCTGGCCTGGGTGGGCACGCTGGTCGGCGTCATCCTCCTCGTCGCGGCGGCCGGGACGGCGTTCTACATGTCGCGCCTCTACTTCCTCGTCTTCTCGGGTGACGAGACGCGCGCCAGTGAAGAGGTCAAGCATCACATCCACGAGTCGCCCGCCCTCATGACGGGGCCGCTCGTCGTGCTGGCCATCGGCGCCCTCATCGGCGGCGCCGTGATCCTGCCGGGCTCGCTGTTCGACCACCCCGAGTGGAACTTGCTCGCGCACCGCCTCGAGCCCGTGCTCGGCGCCGAGCTCGAGGTCCCGCACTCGATGGAAGAGATCTTCATGGTGCTCTCGTCGCTGATCGCCCTCGGCGGCATCGGCGCGGCCTACGCCTTCTACGGCGGCGGCTACCGCGAGCCCGCCAAGAAGTTCGCGGCGTCGTTCCCCGGCTTCGTCCGCTTGGCGCAGGACAAGTTCCGCGTCGACGAGCTCTACGCGTTCCTGTTCGTTCGCCCCATCAGGTTCGTCGGCGACGGCGTCTTCTACGTGGTCGACCGGCTCCTCATCGACAAGATCCTCGTCGGCGGGCCGGCGGCGCTCACGTCGTTCTTCGGGCGCATCGCGCGCGGCTTCCAGCGCGGCAACGGTCAGGCGTACATGGCGTGGTTCGCCATCGGCGCCGCCGTGCTCGTCTACTTCTCGACGCGGCCGGCGCTCTCCGGCGACCTGCGCATCGCGACCTCGGGCCTCGACGTCGACGTCGACGCGCGTCGCGGCGCGAAGGCCTCGCAGCAGCCGCTCGAGTACGAGTTCGACTTCGACAATGACGGCAAGCCCGAGGTGACGGGCACGTCGGCGCAGGCGCACCACACGTACCCGCGCCCCGGCAGCTACAAGCTGAGCATCACCGTTCGCAATCCGGCCTGGGGCACGAAGCGCACCGAGGTCACTCGGATCGAGGTGCCGTAGTCATGTCAGGCGGAATGGGACTTCTCGGCTGGGTCACGCTGCTGCCGCTCTTCGGGGCGGGGCTGGTCGCGCTCGTTCCTCGCGAAGAGGAGGCCGTGCATCGCGGCCTCGGGCTCTTCACGGCGATCGTGACGTTCTTGATCTCCTTGCTGGTTTTGGGTCAGTTCGATGCGAGCCAGTCGGGCTTCCAGCTCGAGGTCAACAAGTCGTGGATCGAGGCCCTCGGCATTCGATTCCACCTGGGTATCGACGGCATCTCGCTGTGGCTCGTGCTGCTGACCACGTTCCTGATGCCGCTGACGATGCTGTCGCCGCAGGCGATCGGCATCCGCAACATCCGCGTCCGTGAGTTCACGATCGCGATGCTCGTGCTCGAGACGGGCATGATCGGCGCCTTCGTCGCGCTGGATCTGTTCGTTTTCTACGTGTTCTGGGAGCTGATGCTGATCCCGATGTACTTCATCATCGGGATCTGGGGCGGCGATCGCCGCCTCTACGCGTCGATCAAGTTCGTGATCTACACGCTGATCGGCTCGCTGCTGATGCTGGTCGCCATCCTGTACCTCTACGTGCAGTTCAAGGCGGCCACGGGGCGCTTCAGCTTCGACTACACGGAGCTGTCGCACCTGACGCTGCCGTTCACGGCGCAGGCGCTGTGCTTCGGCGCGTTCGCGCTCGCCTTCGCCATCAAGGTGCCGATCTTCCCCCTGCACACCTGGTTGCCCGACGCGCACGTCGAGGCGCCCACGGGCGGCTCGGTGATCCTGGCGGGCGTCCTGCTGAAGTTCGGCACCTACGGCTTCATTCGCTTCGCGCTGCCGCTCTTCCCTCTGGCGGCCGACACCTACGGCGACTGGATCTCGTGGCTGGCCGTGATCGGCATCGTGTACGGGGCTCTCATGGCGTACGTCCAGGACGACGCCAAGAAGCTGGTCGCCTACTCGTCGGTCTCGCACCTCGGCTTCGTCGTGCTGGGCATCATGACGATGACGCCGGCGGGCGTGCAGGGCGGCCTCTACCAGATGCTGGCGCACGGGATCTCGACGGGCGGCCTCTTCCTTGGTGTCGGACTCTTGTACGATCGTCGGCACACGCGGAAGCTGGCCGACTTCGGCGGCCTGTGGGCCAAGATGCCGGTGTTCTCGGCGCTCTTCCTCGTGATCGTGCTCGCCTCGGTGGGCCTGCCGGGCCTGTGCGGGTTCGTCGGCGAGTTCATGATCCTGCTGGGGACGTTCACGGCGGGGCGCGTTTGGGACGCCACGCACACCACGGGCCTCGTGCCCATGCCGATGCTGCTCGGAGGCATTTCGGCGACGGCCGTCATCCTCGCGGCGATGTACCTGCTCACGATGTACCAGAAGATCTTCTTCGGCCCGCTCGACAAGCCCGAGAACCGCGACCCGCACGTGCGTGACGTTCACGGCCGGGAGACGTGGGTGTTCGGCATCGTCGTCGTCGCCGCGCTGTTCATGGGCCTGTTCCCGCAGACTTTCCTCTCGAAGTCCGAGGCGTCGGTCCAGGCCTTCATCGGGAACTACCACGACCGGCTCGAAGAGGCGCGCCGCTCGCCGGACGCGCCGTCGCACGTGTACCCCGCGCTCGCCGGTCAGGGAGGCGTGAAGTGATCGCCAATTTCGATCCGACCCAGCTCCTGGCGTACGCGCCCATGCTGCTGCTCATCGCGATGGGCTGCGTCATCCTCGTCGCCGAGACGTTCGTCACGACGAAGTCGCGCGCGGGCCTCGCCTGGCTGGCCCTCGCGGCCTGCGTCGGCGCCTTGGGCCTCCTCGTCGCCCAGTGGCCCGACGCCGCCACGCCCACGACGCACTTCCAGGGCATGCTGGTCGTCGACCGCATGTCGCTGTACCTCGACGGCGCGTTCCTCTTCTCGGCGGGCCTCACGCTGCTCTTCGCGCCGCCGTACCTGCGCGAGCAGGGCTTCGAGTTCGGTGAGTTCTACGCGCTCGTGCTCTTCGGCGCGGCCGGCATGATGATGGTCGCGCACGCGACGAACTTCGTGTCGCTGCTCATCGGCATCGAGACGATGTCGCTGGCTGCGTACGTGCTCACGGGGTGCTGGCGCCGGAGCCTCCGCAGCTCGGAGGGGGCCATCAAGTACTTCCTGATGGGCGCCTTCGCGACGGGCTTCCTGGTCTACGGCATGGCCATGGTCTACGGCACGACGGGCGGCGAGCTCTCGTACGCCGGGATCGCGGCGAAGGTCGGGACCGCGTCGAAGTCGCCGCTCTTCTACCTGGGCGAGTACTTCATCCTCGTCGCGCTGGCGTTCAAGGTCGCGGCCGTGCCGTTCCACATGTGGGCGCCCGACACGTACGAAGGCGCGCCCACGCCCGTGACCGGCTTCATGGCCGCCGGCGTGAAGGCGGCGGCGTTCGGGGGCATCGTTCGCCTGCTCGGCGACGCCTTCGGCAGCCCGCTGCTGGTGTTCGACAACACGGGCTGGGCGTCCATCCTTTCGGTGCTCGCGGCCGTGACGATGACGCTGGGCAACCTCGCGGCCCTGCGCCAGGAGAACATCAAGCGGCTCCTCGCGTACTCGTCCATCGCGCACGCCGGTTATCTGCTCATCGGCGTCGTGGCCGGGGGCCTGGGCGTCGCGAGCGCGAAGCCCGCCGTCCTCTTCTACCTCGTCGGCTACACCTTCACGACGCTGGGCGCCTTCGGCGTCGTCGCGTGGATCGGCAACCGCCGCGACGAGCGCCTGCTCGTCGACGACTGGGCGGGCCTCAGCGCGAAGAGCCCGGGCGTCGCGCTCGCCATGACGCTGTTCCTGCTGTCGCTGGGCGGCGTGCCGCCGACGGGCGGCTTCTTCGGAAAGTTCTACGTCTTCAAGGCGGCCATGGAGAGCCCGCAGCTGTCGTGGCTCGTCGTCATCGGCGTGCTCAACAGCGTCGTCAGCGTCTACTACTACCTGCGCATCGTCGTCGCCATGTACTTCAAGGACGCGGTCCGCCCGATCTCGCCGACGGACAGCGCGACGATGCGGGCTGGTTTGATCATCACGGCCATCGCCGTGGTGCTGCTCGGGGTGTTCCCGGGCACGTTCGTCGACTGGGCCGGCCCGGCTTCGGGGACCACGCCCGCCGTCGCGCTGCTCAAGTAACGCCGCGGCCCGCAGGGCTGCGCTCGCTCGGAGCTCGGGTCGTGGGGGGCAGCCCGCGCGAGCGAAGCGCCCGGCCCACATCAGCTGATGGCGGCCTGAAGATCCCGTTGAACGTTCTGCACGGCTTCGGCGTGCCCTCGGTCGAGCTGGGCCAACGGCTCGCTGAAGCGGAACACGCGCGGGCCGCTCCATGGCCTCACGACGATGGCAATGGGGCCGTCGGCACGCGGGCCGCTCCACATGCGGAAGAGCCATGGACCGAGCTGCAGCGGGGACCATTCGGCACGCGTCGCGCCGTCGAGGATGACGGCCGTCTTCGGCAACTGCGGCAGCACGTGCTCGTCGATGTAGCGCTTCCCGTGTCCTTCCGAGCCGGAGGTGACGAACAACACCCGCCGTCCGCGCGGCAACCACGCGACGAGGAGCGCGAGGTGCAGCGCGATCGTCGCGAGCACCCAGCCGATGATGAAGACCACGCCCAGCGGGAAGATCAGGAAGACCGTCACCAGGCCCACGACGTTCGTCCACGGGCGGTTCTTGCGAGGAGCAGCGTCCACGTCGGCGAGTCTACTTCGTCTCTGAGGTCGCGAGCATCGTTGTACGCATCATGGCCGCGAGGGCGCGCGCGACGTCGTCTCCCGTGGCTTCGAGCTGCGTGATCGCGCCCTCGCGGTCGGCGGCGCTTCGGTTCTGCCCCAGCTTCAGCTTGCCTTCGATGCGTTCGGCGCGAAGCTCGAACGCCACGATCGCGCGCGAGAGCCGCTGCACGACCTCGCCCGGGAGGCTCCTCGAGCTCCAGGCCGCCGGATCGGGCTCGAAGCGGGCCGCGAGCTCGTGCACGTGCGCCGCGGCCGCCTCCGAGCTGTCGTCGACGCGCACCGGACCGCTGACGTGGACCACCGCGTAGTTCCAGGTCGGCACGGCCGGGGAGGTCGCGTACCACGCCGGTGAGACGTACGCGTGCGGGCCGTGGAAGATCGCCGTCGTCGGGGCGTCGCCCGCGAAGGCGCGCCAGTGCTCGTTCGCGCGCGCGACGTGGCCCGCCAGAAAGGTGGCGCCGCCGCGCCGGCACACCAGCAGCGGGACGTGCGAGATGCAAAGCCCCGCTGGCGCCGCCGTCACGACGGTCGCGAACGGATGACGGCCCATGAGCGCGATGAGCCGGTCGGGATCGCGCTCTTCGTTGCTCGTCGGGATGTACATGCTGCGCCGCACGATAGCACCGCGCGCCGCGGCGCAGGCCGACGACGCCGCGCGTTCCGACCGCATCAAGACGAGTCCCGAACCTGTCGAGAACCGGGGGTGCCTGACGCCTGCCGGGCGTGACGACGATGCCCAAGAGCGACTCACAGCGGCGAAGCGCGACCCCCGAGACCCGAAGGGTCCCGCCCGCGCGCATCCTCGTCGTCGAGGACAATCCGCTGAACCGGCTGCTCGTCCACGACATCCTCGAGCTGCGCGGGCACGCGGTCGTCGAGGCGGCCACCGTCGACGAGGCGCTCGAGCGCCTGCAGCGGGAGCGCCCCGATCTCCTGCTGCTCGACGTGCAGATCCCGGGCGGCGGCGGCGAGGCCGTCATTCGCGAGGTGCGCCAGCGCGCGGAGCTCGCCGATCTGCCGATCGTCGCGGTGACGTCGCTGGCGATGCCGGGCGATCGCGAGCGTCTCCTCAGCATCGGGTTCCAGGGTTACCTCTCGAAGCCCATCGACACGCGGACCTTCGCGGCCGCCGTCGAGTCCTATCTCAAGAGCGCCGCTGGCGCCCCGGAAGAGGCGGTGAATGCCCGACAGGTTGGCTGAGCCTCCGGCGACGATCCTCGTCGTCGACGACAACCTCCAGAACCGCGAGGTCGCCGAGGGCCACCTCGTCGGCGCGGGGTACCAGGCGGTGCAGGCCGAGAGCGGCGAGGCGGCGCTCGCGCTGCTGCAGCCAGGCGCTCGGCGTCCCGACCTCGTGCTCCTCGACGTGCTCATGCCGGGCCTCGACGGGTTCGAGACGTGCCGCCGCATCCGCGCGCTGCCGGGCGGCTCGCGCATCCCGGTGCTGTTCCTCACGGCGTTGGGCGATCTCGGCACGCACAAGGCGGCCCTCGACTCGGGCGCCGACGACTTCCTCACGAAGCCCATCAACCGCACCGAGCTCCTCATCCGCGTGCGCTCGCTCCTGCGCATCAAGGCGCTGTCCGACGAGCAGGCGCGCAACCTCGAGGTGATCTCGAGCCAGCGCGACGCCCTCATCGCAGCCCAGCGCGAAAAGGAAGAGCTCACCGCGCTGATCATTCACGACCTCAAGAACCCGCTGTCGAGCATCCTGTCGAACGTGCAGTACGCGCTGGGCCAGGAGAGCCTCGGCACCGACGAGCGCGACTCCTTGCGCGACGTCCTGCGCGCCTCGCAGTCGATGGTGCGCATGGTGATGAACCTCCTCGACGTGAGCCGCAGCGAGGACGGCGCGCTGGTGCCGCACATGTCCGAATTCGAGCTGCCAGGCTTGCTGCGTGAGGTGACGTCGGAGATGGAGCGGCGCATCGAGGACAAGGACCAGCGCCTCGAGCTCCTGGTCGCGCCGGACGTGCGGGTCATGACGGCCGATCGCGATCTCGTGCGCCGCATCGTCGAGAACCTCGTCGACAACGCGTACAAGTACGGCTCGCGGCGCGCGACGATCCGGATCGAGGCGGCGCTCGTGCCCAACGCCGGCGCTCCCACGGTCGTCGAGCTGCGCGTGCGCGACGAGGGCGAGCCGATCCCGGCCGCGTTCCGCCAGAAGATCTTCGAGAAGTACGCGCGCGTCGAGGGGCGGCCCGCGCACGAGGTGCGCAGCAGCCACGGCCTGGGGCTGGTGTTCTGCCGCCGCGCCGTCGAGATCCACGGCGGGCAGATCTGGGTGGAGGAGAACGTGAGCCGTGGAAATTGCTTCTGCGTGCGGCTCGCGCTGCGGCCGGGCGCGAGCGCCGGGGCCGAAGTGGATGGGGCGGCGGCAGTGACAGGTTCGGCCGCCTTATCGATCTAGTCGACGCGGGCCGATGCGCGCCATAGACGAGAGCCCAGGCACGCGGCGCCTCTACGCCGAGTACCGCCAAGAGGTCTATCAGCGCACCGATCGCATGTTCCTGTGGCTGCTGCTCTTGCAGTGGCTCGCGGGCGTCGTCACGGCGCTGTGGTCGACGCCGACCTTCTGGAACGGCTCGCTGTCGAGCCTGCCGCCGCTCGTCTACAAGGCGTTCCTCCTCGGCGCCGCCATCACGTCGCTGCCTATCTACGTCGCCTTCAAGTACCCCGGCTCGACGCTGACGCGGCAGGAGATCGCGATCGGCGAGGGCCTCGTCACGTCGCTGCTCATCCACGTCTCGGGCGGGCACTTCGAGATGCGGTACGCGGTGTTCGCGTCGCTCGCGTTCCTCGCGATGTACCGCGACTTCACGGTGCTGCTGCTCGCGAGCCTCATCACGTCCGTCGATCACATCCTCGGCTGCTTCTTCTGGCCGAAGTCGCTGTATGGGTTCGCTCACGTCGCGCCGTTCGCGTGGATCCAGCACGTCTCGATGGTCGCGTTCGAGAACGTGCTGCTGGCCCTGGCGGTCAAGAAGAGCCAGGAGGACATGCTGGGGTCCGCGAAGAAGCAGGCGACGATCGACGCGAGCCGCGCAGCGCTCGAGCGCGAGGTGGCCGAGCGCCAGCGCACGGAGCGGCTGCTCTCGCTCCAGTACGTCATCACGCGCGTCCTCGCGGGCGCGAACAGCCTCACCGAGGCGGCCCCGCTCATGCTGCGCATCATGGGCGAGAACCAGGGCTGGGACGTGGGCGAGCTCTGGGAGGTGGAGGAGGGGGAGCGCTTCCTGCGTTGTGTCGATCTGTGGCACGCGGACGACTTCCAGGCCGCCGACTACCTCAAGCTGCGCCGGGTGACGCAGCTCGCGCGCGACGTGGGCCTGCCGGGCCGCGTGTGGCACCGGCACCTGCCGCTGTGGATCCCCGACATGTCCGAGGAGTCGAACCTGCCGCTCGCGGCCTTCCGGGCCGAGGTGAACCTGCGCGGCGCCTTCGCGATCCCGCTGCGCAACGGCCCCAACGTCATCGGCGTCATGGCCTTCTTCAGCCGCGAGGTGCGCGAGGCCAACGACGATCACCTCTCGATGCTGAGCGCGCTCGGCGGCCAGATCGGCCAGTTCATGGAGCGCAAGCGCATCGAGCAGGGCCTGCGCGACAGCGAAGAGCGGTACCGCTCCATGATCGGCGCCCTCGACGAGGGCATCATCCTGGTCGACAGCGAGCGGCGGGTGTTCGCCACGAACGCCAGCGCCGAGCGCATCCTGGGCGTGAGCTCGGGCGACATCGTGGGGGCGCCCGCGGCGGAGGCCTTCCCCGACGCCGAGCTCGAGGACGGCTCGCCCGTGGGCGACGCGCTGCCCTTCCTCGAGACGCTGCGCGCGGGCGAGCCGCGCCAGAACGTCGTGTTCCGCATCCGCCGCGCCGACGGTCAGGCGGTGTGGATCTCGATGAACTCGCAGCCGCTGCTGCGCTTCGGCGCGAACAAGGAGCCGCACGCGGCCATGGCCTCGTTCACCGACATCTCGGCCCGGCGCGCCGCGGAGGAATCGCTGCGCGCCGCGCACGCCGAGCTCGAGTCGCGCGTCGAGAAGCGCACGCGCCAGCTCATGGACGCGAACCTGCGCCTGCAGTCGGAGGTCGAAGAGCGCGAGCGCGTCCAGGGCGAGCTGCGCCAGGCCAAGGAGTTCGCCGACACCGCCAACCAGGCGAAGAGCGCCTTCCTCGCCAACATGAGCCACGAGCTGCGCACGCCGCTGAACGCCGTGATCGGCTTCTCCGAGCTGCTCGAGCAGGAGATCTTCGGCGAGCTCAACGAGAAGCAGACAGCCTACGTCGGGAACGTGCTGGTCTCGGGCCGCCACCTCCTGCAGCTCGTCAACGACATCCTCGACATCTCGAAGGTCGAGGCTGGGCGCATGGATCTGGCCTACGAGCTCACGCCGATCGGCAGCATCGTCGACGTCGTGCGCGGCGTCATCCAGGCGGTCGCGGCCAAGAAGGGCATCAACCTCGAGGTGTCGGTGCCGGACGATCTGCCGGAGGTGCAGGTCGATCCCGGGCGCATCAAGCAGGTGCTCTACAACCTGATCTCGAACGCCATCAAGTTCACGCCTCGCGGCGGCGTCGTGCGCCTGTCGGCGCACACCGACGGCGAGTATCTGGTGATCGAGGTAGCCGACACCGGCGTGGGCATCGCGCGCGACGACTTGCCGCGCCTCTTCCGTGAGTTCGAGCAGCTCCCGCAGCCGGGCGGCGTGCGGCCCGAAGGCACGGGCCTGGGCCTCGCCCTCACCAAGCGGCTCGTCGAGCTGCACGGCGGCAAGGTGCAGGTGGAGAGCGAGCTGGGCAAGGGCTCGACGTTCTCCGTGTACTTGCGCCTGCGCTCGCCCGACGAGTCGGGCGCCGTGCACGCAGGCGAAGACGCCGCCGTGGGGATGTAGATCGACGCCGGCGCGGCTCCTCGCACGCCGGCGCGTCTTCCCGCGCCGGGCGCGGCTCCCAAGCCGCCGCGCCGGTGCGGTGCGAGCGTCGCGTCAGAACGTGACGCCAAGGTTGCCGCGCACGCCCCAGGTGTCGAGCGCGGCGTTGCCGTTCGACGTGAGCAGCAGGCTGTTGAAGTACGTGGGCGTCCACATGCCGCGCACGTCGAGCATGAGCGCCCTGTAGGCGAAGGCGAGGCCCGCGCCGGCGGGGACGGTCATGACGTTGTCCGTGGTCGCCGAGAAGTCGGAGATCGCGGTCCTGTTGTTCGTGATCTGGTAGTGCGCCCAGCCGACGCCGCCGAAAGCGAAGGGCTCGATCAACGTCTCGCCGATCATGATGGGGGCGTTGAGGCGCAGAAGCCCCTCGGCGCCGTTGGAGATCAGCGTCGAGCTCGTGCCGCCCAGCGCCGTGATGCTGTTCGCCGAGCCCACGTAGGCGGCCTCCGCGCCCACGAAGAAGCGCGTGCCGAACACGACGCGCGCGTCCCACGAGCCGCCGCCGTTCGTGACCGAACGCGCGTTCGTGTGCGTGAAGTCCTGGTAGCCGCCGCCCAGGAGCAGCGCGAAGCCGAACCTCGAGCCGTAGGTGGTCGTGCCCGGGCCCGCCTCGTACGTGGGCGCGGGCGGGACGGGTTGCTGCGCCATCGGCGCCGGCGGCGTCTCTTCGACCGGCGTGACCGGCGTGACCGGCTGGACGGGCGCCGCGGGCGGCGCCTCTTCGGCGACGGTCGCCTGCGGCGCGCAGCCCAGGATCGTGACCGTCTGCCCGCTCGCGGGCAGGTTCGCCGTGGTCCCCGACGCCTCGCCGTGACCCAGCGTCGTGACGCGGCTCGGATCGATGCCGTGCTGGACGAGATAGTCCTTGGTCGCGTCGGCTCGGCGCGCGCCGAGCGTCGCGTTGCCTTCGGTCGCCTCCGTCGGGGAGGCGAAGCCCACGACCTTCAACGTACGGTCAGGCGCGACGCTCATCCACGACTGGACGTCGTTCAGAGAGCCCTCCGCGCTGGTGTCGAGCTGCGCGGAGCCTTGCTTGAAGGCGACGTTGGCGCCCAGGTCCTTGCACACGGGGGCCGACGAGCCGGCGGGCGCCGCCGTGCTGCCAGGCACGGTGCTCCCGGACGGCCCCAGGCCTTGTGTCGTTCCATCCCCAGCGCGGGCGGTTCCGGCCGCGGCCGCGAGGGCAGTTCCCAGCATGAAACACAGTGCTCTACGTGCCGACATTTGCATCACCTCGACGGAAAAGGTGCATCCCCGCGTCCCGGACACCGCGTCGGTCAGCGTCGTATTCGCGGCGGCGTGCGCGCCCGATTCAGGTCATCGTTCGAGGAGTGCCGCTCAAAACCAAACGGTGGAACGACCTGCGTGAGGCCGACGACGGCTTCCGCCTGCTCGTCTGCCGGATTCGGCCGCGCGGCGTGTCCAGGGCGAACGAGACCTGGGACGAGTGGTGGCCCGAGCTCGGCCCGAGCCGAGCGCTGCTCGACGATTTTCACGGCAAAGGCGACAGCGGCGCGCCCATCTCCTGGGACGACTACGCCCGCCGCTTCCTCGACGAGATGAGCGGGCCGCAGGCGGTGTGGCGGCTGCGCGCCCTCGCGCAGCGGCTCGCGAGCGGAGACGCGATCACGTTGCTTTGCTCGTCGGCCTGCCACGACCCGGCGCGGTGCCACCGGACGATCCTCGCGGGTCTGCTGACGTCCCGGCGGTGAGGTGGCTCGTCAGGCCGCCTCGTTGCGCGTGCGGCGCCGGTGCAGGAGCGACGTCATCGTCAGGAAGAACGCGAGCGCCAGCGGCCCGACGACGAGCCCCATGGCGCCGAAGAACAAGATGCCGCCCATGAGCGCGAAGAACACCAGCGCGCCGTTCATGTTCGCCGGTCCGCGCAGCAGCAGCGGCCGGATGAAGTTGTCGATGAGCCCGACGACGATCAGCATCCACGCGGCGAGGAAGATCGCGGCCTTCGTCTTGCCGAACAGCAGCAACAGCCCGACCGTGGGCAGCCCGATGAGCGCCGTGCCGACCGAGGGGATGAACGAGGTGATGAACGTCAGCAGGCCCACGAACACGGGGCTGGGCACGTGCGCGATTGCGTACCCCACCGACGCGGCGGTCGCCTGGGCGAGCCCCGTCAGGACGTTTCCGCCGATCACCGAGCGCGCCGTGGCCCCGAAGTCGGCCAGGAGCTCGTCCAGCTCGTGGCGCGGCGCGGGCGTCGCGTCCTCGAGCCAGGCGACGAGGCGATGTCCGTCGCGCAGCAGGAAGAACGTCGCGATGAGCATCATCAGCAGCGCGAAGAGGATCTCCGAGGTCGCGCTCACGACCGTCGCGAGCGCGTTCATCGCCCAGCCCGAGCGGACCCACTTGTCGAGGTGAGCGAACACGATGCTGGGCCGCTCGAGGGACGCGTGGTAGCGCGAGCGGAGCCAGTGTTCGAGCGGATCGGGCAGGGGGCGCAGAAGGCCCGCCAGGCCCTCCGCCGCAAGCGTGCGCCGAATGATGTCGACGAGCTGCACGCCCTGCTCGACGATGAAGTACGCGGCGATGCCGAGCGGCAGGAGGATCACGAGGACGATCCCCAGCGTGAACACCGCCGCGCTCAGGCTGCGGCGGCCACGCCACGCCCCCGCGAGGCGGTCGTGCCATCCGGACAACGTTCCCGCGAGCACCGCGGCGATGAGCAGCGGCTTCCAGAGCGGGAAGACCACGGCCCCGAGGGCGAGCAACGAGAGTCCGAAGAGAAAGACCACGGGGTCTCGCCGCATGCGCCTCGAACAAGCTTGGTCACGCGGCGGGCGCGGGCAAGGTCGAGGTGCGGGGAGCCGCCGGTGGCGGGTCTGCCCAGGCGGCCGTTTTCGCTGTACGGTAGCGGTCACTCTGACGGGCGCCCTTCGGGTGCTCGCGCGCCAAGCCCTCCGCCAGCCCGGCGGACGCGAAAGGATCTGCTCATGCAAGTGCTTCGGACTCGGCTCGCTCTGGGGATCGTCCTCTTCGGTGCCGCGGCGTTCGTCGGCTGCGGAGGCTCATCCGGGGGCGCCGCCTCGGGCACCGCGGGCACCACCGGCGCCGCAGGCACGCCCACGGCGGGCACGGGCGCCGCAGGCACGACGGGGGCTGCAGGGACGACGGGCGCGGCGGGCACGACGGGGGCCGCGGGCACGACAGGCACCGCGGGGGTGGGGGCTGCGGGGACGACGGGCGCGGCAGGCACGACGGGGGCCGCAGGCACGACGGGGGCCGCGGGGACGACGGGGGCGGCGGGCACGACGGGCGGGGCCGGCACGGGCGGCAACGTCGTCGTCAAGCCCAGCGGGCGCAGCGCGGGTTGCGGCATGGCGCCGCCTGCCGGCGACAAGGCCACGGGCTTCACCGTGCACAAGCTCACCGTGCCCGCGTGTACGGGCGCCGCGAGCTCGAAGTGCGTCGTGGCCGACTTCGCGCCCGGCGGCAAGCTCGCGCAGGCGAACGGCGAGTACGACTTCACGCACCGCAACTACGCCGTGCAGCTGCCCACGAACTACGATTCCTCGAAGGCCTACCCGGTCATCATCGGCGGCGGCGGGTGCGGCGGCGGACCCACGGAGAGCGGCGGCGGTTTCACGGCCGGGCAGGGCGCGGGCGACGCGATCCGCATCGGCATGTCATACGTGAAGATGTGCTTCGCCGACGGCGGTAACTCGTGCGCCGGCACGACGGCCAACCAGCCCGAGTGCGTGAACACGCCCGAGGTCCCGTACTTCTACGCGCTGCTCGCCGACGTCGAGTCGAAGTACTGCATCGAGAAGAGCAAGGTGTACGTGGGCGGCTACAGCAGCGGCGGCTGGGAGACGTACACGCTCGGCTGCGCGGCGGCCGAGGTCATCGCCGGAATCGTCCCCGTCAACGGCGGCCTCCGCAACCACAGGCCGAGCTGCACCGGGCCCATCCCCGCGCTCATGGTCGCGGGCGCGGCCGACACGGACAACCCCGTGGGGCCGCTCGTGATGGACATGGCCTACGCGCCGGCGAACCTTTCGGCGGCGACGGTCAACCAGGACATCGCCTCGCTGGACAGCAACGGCACGGCGCCGGCGCGCGACGCGATCCTCGCGCGCAACGGCTGCGTCGGCACGGCGACCGCCCAGTACGACCCGGCGTTCCCGCTCTGCGTGAAGTACACGGGCTGCCCGGCGAACGCGCCGGTCGTCTGGTGCTCGGTCACGGGCGCGGGGCACCAGAGCCCGTCGTACCAGGGCGTGATGTATTACCCCAGCACGGGCGCGAGCTCGCTGCAGTGGAACTTCCTCACGAAGCTGACGCCCTGAAGAAGGGCTGCCTGCGCGATCACGCGAAGCTCGCGTGATACGCGGCGTCTTCGATCGTGAGGGACGCGGCCGTGGGGTGCAGCGGCCGCGTGGTGTCCAGCATCACGGCGATCTCGTTCGTGGCGCGCGCGCCGATGCTGCCCTCGTAGGCGCCCGGGTGGGGCCCGTGAATGATGCCGGCAGGGTGGTGCGAGATGCTGCCCGGCCCGACGCCCCGGCGTGACGTGAAGTCGCCGCTGCAGTAGAAGATGAACTCGTCGCAGTCGACGGACGAGTGCGGGTAGGGGCAGGGGATCGCGTCGGGGTGAAAGTCGAGCGGCCGCGGGACGAAGCTGCAGATCAGCGCGCCCTTCGCCGCGAAGGTGCCGTGCACCGAAGGCGGCAGGTGGATCATCCCGGTGCGCGGCTGAAACTGCAGGATGTTGAAGGCCCACGGGTAGACGGCGCCGTCCCACCCGACGACGTCCAGCGGCGCGTGCTCGTAGCGGAAGCCGTGGAACTCGCCGCTCTTCTTCACGACGAGCTCGCGCAGCCCTTCGTCGTTCGGCCCCGAGAAGTGCGGGCGGCGGAAGTCCCGGTGTGAGTACGGCGCGTCCATGCGGAGCTGACCCACCTCGTTGCGCCACTGCCGCAGGAGCCCGAAGCCGTGCATGCACTCGATGGACAGCCAGTGCTGCGGCTTTTCGTCCGGCAGGAAGCGATGGATGAGGCCCTTGGGCACGAACACGTAGTCGTTCTTCGCGAACGCGACGTCGCCCAGCGCCGTTCGCAGCGTGCCGCCGCCCTCGAGGATGAACATCAGATCGTCGCCGTCGCCGTTCGAGAAGTAGACGGGATCGGGCGCGTCGGGGTGCAGCACGCTCAGCACGACGTCGTCGTTGAACAGAAGCGGCACGCGCGCGTCGACGGGCGGGCCGCCGAGCGGCTCGAGATCCTGCGAGCGGTAGTGGTGGCGCGCCAGGCGGCGCGTGACGTCGTCCTCGGGCTCGGGGATCTCCCAGCCGTGGGCCGCGTCGGAGAGGGCCGCGGTGTGCGGGCGATCGGTGTGATACATGATCGTGAACGGCCCGTCGAAGCCCTCGCGCGTGAGGCACTCCTCGTGCCGCAGGTGGCCCGCGAAGCGCAGCGCCGTGTGGGGCTTGTCGGGGACGATCCCCGCCGTCATTCGGTCGAGCATGGTTCCCTCACATGCGGGGCACGCGCGGCCCCGCGCCCTGTATCGCCTGCTGCTCGCGGGCGTCCAGACTCGCGCGCTGCGCACGCTCGATGGCTTCGAAGAGCGCGCGGAAGTTGCCCGCGCCGAACCCCTCGTCCCCCTTGCGCTGGATGATCTCGAAGAAGAACGGCCCGGCTTCCGGATCGTGGAGCAAGCCGGCCGCTTCCTTGAGGAAGATCTGCAGCAGGTACTTCCCGGGCGCGGAGCCGTCGACGAGGATCTCGAGCTCGCGCAGCACGGCCAGATCCTCGTCGAGCTTGCCGATCGTCAGCGTCTTCAGCCGCTCGGGCAGCGCGTCGTAGTACGTGCCCGGCGTGGGCATGAACTCGACGCCGCGCGCGCGCAGCCCGCGCACGGTCCCGATGATGTCCGACACCGCGAGCGCCGAGTGCTGGACGCCGTCGCCGCGGTTGTCCTCGGAGAAGAGGTTGATCTGCGACTCCTTGAAGAACGGACGGAACGGTTCGTTGTTCGCGAACTTCAGGCCCGACGACGGGTCCCACATCACGATCGACTTCAGGCCCGAGCCGTGGGCGCGCTTCTCGGCGGCCGCGACGTCGTTCGTGTGAAAGGCGATCTCCCAGAACTGCTCGAAGCCCAGCACGTGCTCCATCCACAGCAACGCCGGCTTCATCGTCTGAAAGTTCGACGTGAGGTGGTCGATGCGCTCGAAGCCGAAGCGGTTCGCCGGGGCGGAGCGCGCCGCGGGCACGAAGCCAGGGTAAAGGCCCCGGTAGCCGCGCCGCTCGACGAAGCGGAAGGTCGTGTCGCCGAAAGGCGTCGTGATCGACACCAGCTTCAGCGTGCCGCCTTCGTCCTGGAACCTCTGCACGTCGGTGATGAACGTCGCGCCGCGCTCGTCGAGCAGGCGGAACGTCTGGTCCATGTCCTCGACGGTGAACACGACGGTGCCCACGCCCTCGGGGTGCTTGCGCAGGTAGCGCCAGGCGCGCCCGCCCTCGCCGACGGGCTGGTGGATGACGAACGTCGCCTCGCCCGCGCCGAACGCCGCCGAGCGCTGGTGACCGTCGCGCTCCAGCTCGGGTCCGCTGCCGCCCAGCTCGGCGAAGTCGAGCTCGTCGACGAAGAAACGCCGGGTGCGCTCCAGATCGCGCACATAGTAGTGAAGCGCCTCGATCTTCTTGATGCCGAGAGGAGTCAACCGCGCGGCCATGCTGAAATTGTAGCGCCTCGGGGCGCGGGCCGCAGGCTCAGCGCTTGGGCGCGTCGGGCTGCGCATCCGGATGCGCGGCCTGGAACGCGGGCAACGCCGCACACGCAGCTTCGGCGCGCGTGAGGGTGGGGTAAGGTGCGAGCTCGACGCCGAAGCGGCGCGCGTTGTAGAGCTGCGGCACGAGGTACACGTCGGCGAACGAGAGCGCGTCGCCGACCAGGAAGGTCTGCGCCGTCTCGGCGGCGGCCTGATCGAGCGCGGCGAGCCCGCGCGCGATGAAGTGGCGGTTCCACGCGTCCGCGTCGGCGCCGGCTTCTTTCAGCCGTTGCTGCGTGTATAGGTTCTGCAGCGGCTGGATCCCCGAGTTGACGATCTCGGCCAGCTGGCGGGCCCGGGCGCGCATCCATGGGCGCGTCGGCAGGAGCGGCGGCGTCGGGTGGCGCTCCTCGAGATACTCGAGGATGGCCATCGACTGCGCGAGCCGGAGCGGGCGGCCGTCCGAAGCGTCCTCGTCGAGCTCGAGCACGGGCACCTGCTCGGACGCGTTGAGCGCGCGGAAGGCGGCCTCGTGCTGGCGCCCGCCGCCCTCGAGGAGGTGCACGGGTACGGCCTCGTACGGCAGCCCTTTCCAGGCGAGCGCGATGCGCACGCGCCACGCCGAGGTGCTGCGCCAGTACGTGTAGAGCTTCACGCCGCGACGACCTTCTGCTCGATTCGCCCGAAGACGCTGGCGCCCGCGGCGTCGAACATCTCGATCGCGATCGTGTCGCCCGGCTCCATGAAGGGCGTCTCGGCGCGGCCGCGATCGATCACCTCCAGCGCGCGCCGCTCGGCGAGGCACGAGACGCCGTGCGCGCGATCGGCGTTCGAGACGGTGCCGCTGCCGAGGATCGTGCCGGCGCCGTACGCGCGCGTGCGCGCCATGTGGGCGACGAGATCGTGAAACGAGAAGTGCATCTCGGGCCCCGCCTCGGGATCGCCCGCGAGCGCGCCGTTGTAGGTCGTGCAGAGGCGCAGGTGCACGCGCCCGCCCCGCCACGCGCCGCCGAGCTCGTCGGGCGTCACGGCGAACGGAGAGAAGGCCGTCGCCGGCTTCGACAGGAAGAAGCCGAACCCCTTCGCCAGTTCGTCGGGCACGAGGTTCCGCAGCGTGACGTCGTTCGCGAGCATCAGCAGGCGCACGTGGCGCTCGGCGTCGGCGGCGCGCGTGCCGCACGGCGTGTCGCCGAGAATCACGCAGACCTCGGCCTCGAAATCGAGGCCCAGGCCGACGTCGCCGCCCGGCAGCGGGATGTCGTCGCGCGGCCCGAGCAGCGCGCTGGAGCCGCCCTGGTAGATCAGCGGGTCCGTCTCCAGCGTCGGCGGCGGCGCAGCGCCGCGCGCCTTGCGCACGAGCCGCACGTGGTTGAGATAAGCGGAGGCGTCGATCCATTCGTAGGCCCGCGGAAGCGGGCAGGCGAAGGCGCGTGTGTCGAGCGGCTCGCCGGCGACGCCGCCGGCCTCGAGCCGCGTTGCGAGATCGGCCAGCGCGGGCGCCGCGCGATCCCAGTCGTCCAGCGCCGCCTGCAGCGTCCGCGCGATCTCCGGGGCGCGCGCAAAGACCGCTCCGTCACGCCGCACGACGACCAGCGTTCCGTCGCGGGTGCCGTCCCGCAGCGTCCCCAACTTCATGACTCAGCGGTCGCGCCCGCAGGGCGCGAGGTGAGGGTGAAGGGCGTGGAGGCCGCGTGTGTCGCATGCCGGCGAAGCCGGGACATGCCATCGATTGTAGTAAGCTCCGCGCCCATGGCCAAGGACCCGCAGGGCGGCTCGAAGGACGCCAACACCGCCAAGCTCGCCGACGTTCGCGCCCAGATCGACGCCACCGACGACGAAATCCTGCGCCTGCTCAACCAGCGCGCGCGTCTGGTGGGCGTCGTGGCCGATCTGAAGGCGGCGCTCGACGTGGCGTTCTACGTCCCCTCGCGCGAGCGCCAGATCGCCGAGCGCCTGGCCGCCTCGAACCCCGGCCCGTTCCCCACGGAGTCGATTCGTTCGGTCTTCCAGGAGATCTTCAGCGCCTGCCTCAGCCTCGAGAAGAAGGTGCGCGTCGCCTACCTCGGCCCCGAGGGCACCTTCTCCCACCAGGCCGTCAAGCGGCAGTTCGGGCAGTCGGCGCGCGCCACGCCCATGGGCACGATCCCCGGGGTGTTCGAGGAGGTCGAGCGCGGCAACGCGGACTTCGGCGTCGTGCCCGTCGAGAATACGACGGAGGGCATCGTCCATCACACGCTCGACAGCTTCATGGAGAGCGACCTCAAGGTCAGCGCCGAGATCGCGCTCGAGGTGAACATGTGCCTGCTCGCGCGGGCGGGCACCGAGGTCTCGCAGATCGAGCGCGTGTACTCGATCCCGATCGCCCTCGGCCAGTGCCGCCGCTGGCTCTCGACGAACCTGCCGCGCGCGACGCTGGTCGAGACGCGCTCGACCGCGGACGCCGCCCGCCAGGCGCTCGACGACGCGCGCGGCGCCGCCGTCGCGTCGGAGATGGCGGCCAAGCTCTACGACATCCACGTGCTGCGCCGGAAGATCGAAGACCTGTCGCACAACATGACGCGCTTCCTGGTGGTGGGCCGCCAGCAGGCCGAGCCCACGGGGCGCGACAAGACGTCGGTGCTGCTGGTGACCAAGGATGAGCCCGGCATCCTGTTTCGCACGCTGGGCGCTTTCGCGCAGCGCGGGCTCAACATGACGAAGATCGAGAGCCGGCCGTCGCGCCGCGCGCCGTGGGAGTACGTGTTCTTCGTGGACATCGACGGCCACGAGCGCGACGCGGACGTGGCCGCCGCGCTGGCCGACGTGCGCGCCAAGTGCGAGTCGGTGAAGGTGCTCGGGTCGTACCCGAAGGCCGAGAGCATCGCGCCCGCGCCGGCGACGCCGTAGGCGCTTCGCCGGGGCGCGGCGGCGTTTTCCGCCGCGCCGCGCGCGCGCCGCCGCGAACAGGGCAAGGCTGGGCCCCGCGCGGCTCTCGGCCCCTTTTCACCGTTTTCCCGAACGCTGTTGCGGAGTTCGCAACAGGCTGCCCCCCTCAAGCGGGCCCGGGGCGCACCGATATCAACGGTGTCAATGGGAAAGAAGGTCCTTCTCGTCGACGACGACCCGTCGATCCACGCCGGCCTCGTGCGCCTCATCAGGGCGATGGGGATGGATGCGATCACGGCGTCGACGGCCGCCGAGGCCGTCGAGCGGCTGCGCGCGCAGCCGTTCGACGCCTGCGTCACCGATCTGCAGCTCGGAGGCGGCGACGGACGCGCCGTCGTGCGCGCGGCGCGCGCCGCTCGCCCGCCCGTCGCCGTCGTCGCCATGACCGCGCACGGGACCGTGCGTGACGCCGTGGACGCGCTGCGGTTGGGCGCGGCCGACGTCCTCGGCAAGCCCTTTCACGTCTCGGCGCTCGAGCAGTCGCTCGGCCGCCTGCTCGCGCCCGAGCCGCCGCGCACCGCCCGCGCGCGCCGCACGCCCGGCGTGGCCGTCATCGGCGATCACCCCGCGATGCGCCTGGTCCTCGATCGCGTCGAGCAGATCGCGGACACCGACGCCAGCGTCCTCATCCGCGGCGAGACGGGCACGGGCAAGGAGGTCGTCGCGCGGCTCATCCACGGCGCCAGCCAGCGCCGCGCCGGGCCGTTCGTGGCCGTCAACATGTCGGCCATCCCCGAGAACCTCGCCGAGAGCGAGCTCTTCGGCCACGTGCGCGGCGCCTACACCGGGGCCGACAAGGCGCGCACGGGCCGGTTCGTGGCCGCCCAGGGCGGCACGCTGTTCCTCGACGAGATCGGCGACATGCCGAAGGCCGTGCAGGCCAAGCTGCTGCGCGCGCTGCAAGACCGCGAGGTGACGCCCGTGGGCGCCACGGAGGCCGTGCCGATCGACGTTCGCGTCGTCGCGGCCACCCACCGCGACCTCGAGGGCATGATCGACGAGGGCACGTTCCGCGAGGATCTCTTCTACCGCCTCGACGTCGTGCCCATCGAGATCCCACCCTTGCGCGAGCGCCGCCAGGACATCCCCGCGCTCGCCGAGCACTTCCGCGAGGACGTCAACGCGCGCGAGGGGCGGCAGGTGCCCGGGTTCGCGCTGGACGTCGTGCAGCGCCTCGGCGCTTACGAGTGGCCGGGCAACGTGCGCGAGCTCGAGAATCTGGTCGAGCGGCTCGTCGTCGTCGCGAGCAGCCGTCTCGTCGTCATGAGCGACTTGCCCGTGCACCTGCGCACGCCCGTCGTCGACCTGGCGAACGCGACGCTGGATCTGCCCGAGACCGGGGTCGATCTGCGCATCTTCCTCACACAGCTCGAGGAGCGCCTCATCGCCCAGGCGCTCGAGCGAACCGGCGGAAACAAGAACCGCGCGGCCGAGCTCCTCGGCATGAACCGAACGACGCTCGTCGAAAAATTGCGGAGGAGAAACGTCGCCTGATACTCGTCCATAACCGCCTACCGACGGCGTCGCTGTCGCCGACGTAGGTGCCGTGGCGACCGTCACTGGAATGACGGCGTCACGAATCTGCGACCGCCAATCGGATGACGGCCGCGCCGCGCCACGCGCGCGATCCCCTTGCGCTGCGCGGGCTGAAAGACGACATGAACGTGGCACGCGTCGTGCTGATGCTCGACGGCATGGCGACCACGAAGACTGCGAAGAAGCCGAGCAAGACGCCCAAGAAGCTGGCGGCCGCGGGCACGTCGACCGGCGGGGCGAAGAAGAAGGACCTCGTCGCGCGTCGCAACGAGTATGCGGCGAAGTTCTTTCCCTACATCGAGAAGGTCGCGCGCCGTCTCGCGCGTCGGTTGCCGGCGCACGTCGAGATCGACGACCTGATCTCGTCGGGCGTCATCGGTCTCATGGAGGCCGCCGAGCGCTACGACCCGAACCGCGTCGACCGCTTCGAGGCCTTCGCCGAGTTCCGCATCCGCGGCGCCATGCTGGACGACCTGCGCTCGCGCGACACGCTCTCGCGCGACATGCGCCGCCTCTCGAACGAGCTGCGCGACGCCACGCGCCGCCTCGAGGCGCAGCTCGGCCGCACGCCCGACCACGAGGAGATCGCCAAGCGCCTCGGCGTGGGCGTCGAGGAGCTCTACGCGCGTCAGCAGAAGCTCTCCGGCTCGTCGGTGGTCGGCATCGATGACGCGGGCCCCGACCTGCTCGAGCGCACGGGCGACCAGAGCGCGGCGGATCCGTTCGAGGCGGCCTCGCGCCGCGAGCTGCTCTCGCGCCTCGTCGCGGGGATCGGCGAGCTGCCCGAGAAGATGCAGCAGGTGCTGTCGCTCTACTACTGCGACAACCTCAACCTGAAGGAGATCGGCACCGTCCTCGGCGTCACCGAGTCGCGCGTGTGCCAGATCCACGGCGAGGCGACGCGCCGCCTGCGCGACTCGCTGGGCGAGCTCGCCGTCGAAGCTGCCGCCTAGCGCCGCGAACCAACCGTCATTTCGAGGCGCCGGGGTCGTTTCGCCTCAGGCGAGGTGCTCTAAGTGCCTGGAATGACGTGATTGTTTCGGTGGACAGAAGATAGAGCTAAAGATTCTGTCCACCTTTGCCGATGGTGTAGGCATGCGCAACACCACCCGGCACACCAACACGCGTCGTCCTCCGGTTCGCGCGCGCGCGCAGCACGCCGCCAGCGAGTCCGTGACGCCGCCGCAGGTCGTCGTCAGCTCGAACAAGGTGGACACGCTCCGCCGGCTGGTCGCCGCGGGTCAGTACCACGTGAGCCCGAAGTACCTGGCGATGAAGATCTTCAAGGCCGCCGGCCTCGACGAGTAGCCGCGCCGCTCGAGCGCTACTCCTCCGGGTCGGCGATCTCGACGCGGTTGCGGCCGTTCGCCTTCGCGCGGTACATCGCCGAGTCGGCGAGGCGCAGGAACGTGCTCTCCCGCCGGCGCGCCGTGCCGCCGGGCGCGAGGTGGTCTCGATACGAGGCGACGCCCAGCGACGCGGTGATGCTGGGCAGCGGCACCGCACTGATCTCGCCCTCGGCGCCCGGCTCGAAGAACACGGCGTCGGCGATCGCCTGGCGCAGCGCCTCGGCCGTCTCCATGGCGCGCGCCAGGTTCGCCCCCGGCAGGATCACGACGAACTCGTCGCCGCCGTAGCGCGCCAGCAGCGCCGCCGCCGGCGCCTTCCCGGCCAGGAGGTGCGCCACCTTCTGCAGCGTCCAGCTGCCCGCGAGGTGCCCGAACCGGTCGTTGACCTCCTTGAACCGATCGAGGTCGATGAAGCACATCGCGAGATCGGTGCCCTCGCGATCGGCGCGGGCGATCTCCTCCTCGAGGCGCGTGTGGAAGTAACGGCTGTTCGCGAGGCCGGTGAGGTCGTCCACGCGCGCGAGTGCCCGCGCGCGGATCGCGTCCAGCGCGTTCTGGATCGACGACGACATGTACGCCGCGAAGATGCGCAGCAGCTCCTTGTCGCGCGGGGAGTAGGGCCCGCCCACGCGGCGGTTCGCCAGCATGAGCATGCCGCAGATCGACTCGCCCACGACGATGGGCACGCCGACGACCGAGCGCAGCGGCGTGCTCTCCGCGGCGGTCGTCAGGAAGATCGGGAAGATCGGATCATCGGCGTCGAGGTGATCGGTCTGCGCGGGGCGGCCGCCGCCGTACACGCGGCCGGCAAACCCCTTGTCGCTGGGGATGCGGCGCCCGATCGACTGCTGCGATCCCGGCCCGAACGCCGCGATGAACGTCAGGCGCGGCGCGGGCGAGCCGGCCAGCTTGGCGCGCGGATCGTCGAGCAAAATGCCGCCCGATTCGGAGGGGACGAAGTCGTTGGCGCGCTCGAGGATCTCGCGCAAGGCGGCGTCGAGGCGCACGTCCCAGTGCTCCGTGTCCTGATCGCGCCGCGCCCGCACGAAGAAGCGCGCGATCTCCTCGGGGGAGAGCGTCACGATGGGGCCGGGAGGGATGACGGGCGTCGGCACGGAGAGCTCCTCCGTCCGTACCCGCTGCGGCACCGCCAGGTTTCGCGTCGTCGAATCGTTGTCAGCCACCCGGCGTCAATTAGAGCACAAGTCGCCGCCGCCTGGCTCGCCGGCCGCGCGGCCGCAGATTCGATGAAGATGGCTCCTCGCATCGCGACCAGAAAGTGCAAACCGGCGCCGTGGCAGCGCCCGAACCCGAAGCGCCGCGGAAGGACACCCTCGAAGAAGCTGAGCGCGAGAGCACGGGCGATCGCGCGCGCGCGCGCCGCCGCGGCCGGACGTCGCTACCCGAACCTCGTCGACAACATGTGGGCGGCCCGAAACGTGAAGGATTGACGCTGACGAAAGCTAAGGTCGTGCGCGCGGTCCCGCAATCTGCCTGTCGCGTCGTCGTCGCCCGCTGACGTCGGGCGGATCCGTGCCCACGCTGCGGGAATGTGGCAAAGACGCGAACGGCTGAAGGCGCCGCCGCGCCTCGCGCTCTTGCTGCCTGTGCTCGCGCTCGCCTGCGCCGCGCACCAGGAGATGCCCGGCCCGATCGTCAAGAGCATCCGGTTTCACGGCAACCACGTCGTGTCCGACCGGGCGCTCGCCGGCGCCATCATGACGCAGCGGACGGGGTGGTGGCCGTTCGCCACGCGCCACGGCTTCGACCCGGTCGTGTGGGATCGGGATCTCGATCGGATCGTGCGCTTCTACGAGGCGCGCGGGTACTACGGAGCGAAGGTCACCAACGTCCACGTCGACACGGCGAAGCCGGGTGAGGTCAGACTGGATGTGGAGGTGCAGGAAGGTGAGCCGACCCACCTCTCGTCGCTGGAGGTGAAGGGGCTGGACGGTCTACCGGCGCCCGATCGCGAGGCCGCCCGCAAGAACCTGCCGCTCGCGCCGGGGCGCGTGTTCACCGAGCCCGCGTGGGCCGGCGCGAAGGAGGACGTTCGCACCGCGCTGCGCGACCGCGGGTACGCCGCGGTGAAAGTGGAGGGAGAGGCGCGGGTCGATCGCGCCACGCGCGTGGCCACCGCGAAGATCGAAGCGACGCCGGGGCCGCTGAGCTCGTTCGGCGAGATTCGCATCGACACGCACGGCGGGACGGCGATCCAGCCCGCATGGATCTGGGACGAGGTGCGGCAGGCCATCCCCGAGGGCCAGCGCTTCTCGGACGAGGATCTGCAGGAGGCGCGCAAGCGGCTGGTGGCGATGGGCGTGTTCGGGGGCGTGAAGGTGGCCGCCGGCGACCCCGATCCTGCGACGGGCCGTGTGCCCGTGCTCGTCGACACGAACGAGGCGCCGTTCCACACGCTGCGGCTCGGCGGCGGCCTTCGCGTGGATCAGATCCGGAACGAGGGGCGCCTCATCGCCGAGTGGACGAACCGCAACTTCCTGGGGGGCCTGCGGCGGCTCACGGCGCACGCCGAGGCGGGCTGGGCCGTCATCCCCAGCCTCTTCGCCGTGCAGAACCAGACCGGCACGGTCCAGGAGCGCAACGGTCCCGTCGGCCGCGCGCGGCTCACGTTCGAGCAGCCGCGCCTCTTCGGGCGTCCGCCGCTGCGCTGGCAGACCTCCTTCGATCTCGACCGCACGCTCGAGCAGACGTACGACCAGGCGGCCGGTCGCTTGGCCACCGGGATCAACTGGCGGCCGCGCTCGTCGCTGACGCTGGGGCCGTCGTATCACCTCGAGGGCGAGTACCTGAACGGCGCGACGCCGGGGACGGCGTTTTCGGCGCCGCTCACCCTCGGCTGCCACACGACGGGGAACAGCTGCTTCGTTTGGCTCTCGTACGTCGAGGCGGCGATCACCTGGGATCGCCGCGACGATCCGCTCGAGCCGCACAACGGCTTCTACCTCGGCCTCTCGGTGCAGCAGGGCGGTGGACCTCTGGGCGGGACCTTCAACTACACGCGCGTCGTCCCCGAGGCGCGCGCGTTCCTCAGCTTCGCCGAGAGCGCGGTGACCCTCGCGGCGCGGGCGCGCGTCGGGGAACTCTACACCTCGTCGGGCAACCCCGAAGACAGCGCCGTCGACACGCGCTTCTACGCGGGCGGCGCGTTCTCGATGCGCGGGTTCAACGAGCGGCGCCTCTCGCCGCTGCTGCTCACGACGGTGCCGGCGACGCCCTCGAACCCGAACCCGGCCCAGTTCACGCTGCCCATCGGCGGCAACGGGCTCGTCGACTCGAGCTTCGAGGTTCGGTGGCGCGTGACGACGAACTTCGTGCTGGCCGCGTTCGTCGACGTGGGACAGGTCACCTCGGACGTGATCACCGTCGCCGATCTCGCGCACCTCCAATACTCGGTCGGGCTCGGCGCGCGCTACCTCACGCCCATCGGGCCCATCCGCGTCGACTTCGGCCGGCGCCTGCTCGTCGGGCAGCCGGTGCCGCTCTTCGTCGTGAACGCAGCGGGGCAGATCACGCAGCAACCCTATGCCGTGAACGAGAGCTGCTTCGGCCTCGGCGGCTCCGGCGTGCCGACGCCAGTGCCCGACGGGCTGTGCGCGCTGCACGTCTCGATCGGAGAGGCGTTTTGATGGCCCGGGGGGGCCGCATCGTCCTCGCGGTCGCCGGCGTGCTGGTCGCGGCGCTCGCGCTCTTCGTGGGCGGCGCCATGGTGTTCCTGCGCAGCGCGCGCGGCGGGGCCTTCGTCGGCCGCTGGCTCACCGCGCGCGTGAACGCGAGCATCGCGGGGCACCTTGGCGTGCGGCGCTTCTCGTTCGGCGGGAGCCGGATCCGCGTCGAGGGCATCGAGCTCGACGACCCCGAGGGCGCGGCCGTCGCGCGCGTCGCCGCGGTCGACGTTCGCTTCTCGCTGCTGCCGCTGCTCCGGCGCGAGGTGGACATCTCCGAGCTCGTCGTCGAGAAGCCGTCGCTGCTGCTGCGGCAAGGCCGGCGCGGTTGGAACGCGGAGCGCGCCCTCGAGCCGCGCGCGGCGCCTGCGCCGTCCGAGCCCACCCGCGTGCGCGTGGCGGTCGAGCGGCTGCACGTCACGGGCGGCTCCGTCGACGTCAGGGCGAGCGGCGAGGACGCGCGCCGGGTTCGCGCGGGCGCGATC
Source organism: Polyangia bacterium (assembly GCA_035548155.1). Lineage (GTDB taxonomy): Bacteria > Myxococcota_A > Polyangia > Fen-1088 > Fen-1088 > DASZFV01. The sequence continues at coordinate 288 of DASZUD010000082.1, read as the reverse complement.
GCGATCGACGGCGCGGGGTTGTTTGCGGCGCCCGCAGCCGACCTCGACGGACACGTCCGCCTCGCGGCGCACCTCGAGGCGCCGTTCGCAGCGCCGGTCGAGCTGGCCGTCGACCTGAGCCGAAGCGGCGGCGCGTCGCGCGGCACGGCCCGCGCAACGGTGGGGGACGCATCCCTGTCGGCACGCGCCGCGCTCGAACGGGACGCGCGCTACCGGATCGACGTCGATCGCGCGCGGCTCACCCCCGCGCTCGTGCGCGCGTTCGCGCCGGGACTGCGCCCGCGCGTG
>DASZUD010000081.1:0-9523 GCA_035548155.1 Polyangia bacterium | reverse complement strand
GCCGGTCGAGATCACGTTCGAGCCCGTCGCCGTGCGCGGGCTGGACCTGCGCGCGAACGGGCAGCGCCTGCGCGGCGACTTCGCGCTCGCGGCGGGCCGCCTCGACGCCGAGGTGGACATCTCGGCGCTCGACCTCGCGCGCTTGCCGCGCTGGCTGCTCGCGCGCGAGCTCCCACCGACGCGGCTGGACCTGCACGCGAAGCTCGACGTGCCCGCGCAATGGCCGCCGCCGCCCCGCGCACCAGCGGCGGCGGACGTCGAGCTGCGCGTCGGCGAAGTGAAGGGCTTGCTCGCGCTCGCCGACGTCACGCGGCCGCGCGTCGCGGGCGCGTTCCACCTCACGCTCGCGCTGGCCGGCACGGCGGGGGCGCCGCGCCTCGACGGCAAGGCGGAGCTCGCGAGGGCGTCCGTCGACGGCCAGTCCCTGGGTGACGTTCGTCTCGCCGCCCGCGGCGGTGACGAGGGCCCGACGTCGCTCTCGGTGACGCTCGCGCCGGGCGCAGATGGGCTCGGCGCCGGCACGATCGAGCTCTCGACGCCGGCGTCCCTCGCGCGCCTCGTGAGCTTGCCCCGGGAGGCGCGCGCCTGGATGGCCACACCTCTCGAGGCCACCGGCGACTTGCAGCGCGTCCCCCTGGCCGCGCTCTCGCGCCTCGCGGGCGTGGGACCGTTCGGCGGCACGCTGACGTTGCGTCTCGACGTGCGCGGGACCGCCGCCGCGCCGCACGGCGCGCTGAACGTCGAGGTTCGGCGAGCGACCGGGCCGCGGTTCCCGGCGACGGACGTCCGCGCGGACGTCGCCGCGGGCGATCGCGACGTACGCTTCTCCACGCGCGTGTGGCGCGCCGCCGACGGGGCAAGTGGCGGCGCGGCGCACCTGCTCGGCTGGGCCAACGGGATCGTGAAGGTCCCGCCGAGCAGCCTCGGCGATCTGCCGGCCGTCGAGCGCGCGCCGCTGGACATCCGGCTCGGCGCGGGGCCGTTCCAGATCGAGCACACGGCCGAGACGGGTGGGGAGGCGCTCCGGGCCAGCGTGAGCCTCCACGGCGAGGTCCGGGGCACCGCGGCCGCGCCGGTGGCCTCGCTGAAGGTCGACGTGAATCGCGCGACGCTCGGCGGCGGCGCCGCGGGCGTGGCGAAGGCGTCGCTCGACTATGCGGACCGGCGCGCGCGCGCGAGCGCGATGCTCGCTCCCGCGGGAGGCGGCACGCTGCGGCTCACGGCGCGCGCGGACGTCGACCTCGGTCTCGACGCCGTGCTGCGCGGCCTCGCCCCGGCCCACTGGCCGGTCGAGGCCGAGCTCGCGGCCCGGCGCTTCGACCCCGAGTGGCTGCCCGCGGTCGTCCCCGGGGTGAGGCGCGCAGCCGGAGCTCTCTCGGCCGACGTGCGCGTGCACGGTACGGCCGCCGCCCCCGACGTCTCGGGCCGAGTCGAGTGGACCCGCGGAGCGCTCACGCTGTCCGGGCTCGGCGCCTACGAGGGGGTTCACCTCCGCGCCCACGCCGAAGGCGGCACGCTCACGCTGGACGAGCTCTCGACGCAGAGCGCGGGCGGCAGCGCCCAGCTGAACGGAACGCTCGTGTTCGCGGGCGCCGGTGGGCCGCTTCAGCTCTCGACGAAGCTCAAGCGCTTTCCGATCTACGCCGAAGGCCGACGCATCGCGCGCATCTCGGCGGACGTGAAGGCCGACGGCCACTTCGGGGAGGGCGCGCTCGACGCGCACGTGCGGATCCCCGACGCGCACGTCGAGCTCGCGCAGCTCGAGAAGCGCGACGTGCAGTCGCTCGATCGCCCGGACGACATTCTGCTCTTCGAGGATGGTCACCCGGTCGACGTCCACGCGGCGCCGGACTCGGGCGGCGCCGAGCGGCCGTTCGCTGCACGGCTCGTCGTCGACGCTCCCCGGAACCTCTGGGTGCGCAGCGACGACGCCAACGTCGAGCTCGGCCTCTCGAAGGACTTCCGCGTCGAGCTCGGCGCCGAGCCGCAGATCTTCGGACAGGTCACGGTGCGCCGCGGCCGCGTCGACGTCATCGGCCGGCGGTTCGATCTACAGGCCGACTCTCGCCTCGAGTTCACGGGGCCGCCCGGCAAGCCCGTCCTCGACGTCACGGCGAAGCACGTCAACGAGAGCGCCAACGTCACCGTCATCGTGACGGTGAAGGGTCCGATCGACGCGCTCGCGATCAACGTCAGCGCGCCCGATCGGCCGGACCTCACGGAGACGCAGCTCTACACGCTCATCATCGCGGGCCGGCTCGATCTCGGCGCGGCCGGCACCTCGAGCGGGACCTCGCCGACGTCGGAGGCCGCGTCGCTCGTCGGCGGCGCGCTCGCAGGCGCGCTGCAAAAGGTCGTTGCGCGGCGGCTTCCCCTCGACGTGTTCAGCTTCGAGACCGGCGACGGCTTCACGGGCACGCGCGTCGAGGCCGGCAAGAACCTCGGCAGCAAGCTCTACGTCGGCTACGTCGGCCGCACGGGCGTGAACCCGGCGCTGCTGCAAAACCGCAACGCCGTTCACCTCGAGTACCAGTTCTCGTCCCGCTGGAGCCTCGACGTCGAGTACGGCGACGTCGGCACGGGCACCGCCGATCTCCTCTGGACGAAGCGGTATTGATCAAATCGGGGGGACCGCCCGGCGCCTTCAGCGCATGCCTGCTCGCCCAGCGCGGGCTGGCGCCTCTGCGTCCCCCCTGGCCCCCGCTGGCCGCCGCGGGGGAGCCGCGTCGTCCAGCCGATAAACGGGGGGCCCGCCCGGCGCCTTCTGCGCATTACACCACGTCGGCGGCTTCGGGATCGAAGGTCGTGCGATAGGCCGCGCGCAGCCGCACGCGGCGCTCGAGGTCGCGGATGACGACGTCGGCGACGTCGAGGCCGTAGAGCTCGTGGATCGAGTGGATGCCGCCCGGCGTGAAGACGTTGAGCTCGAGCAGCTTGTCGCCCACGATGTCGACGCCCACGAAGTGAAGGCCGTCGGCCAGCAGCTTCGGCCGCAAGATGTCGCAGATGCGCGCCTCGACGGCGCCGAAGTCGCACTTGCCGCGCGCGGGCAGCGTCGTCGTGCCGCCGCTGGCCACCAGCTGCGGGCGCCGGCGGTAGATCGCCACGCGATCGCCGTCGCGGATCGGCTCGGCGTTGAGGAGCAGCAGTCGCTTTTCGCCTTGCTCGATCTCGGGCAGGTACTCTTGCGCGACGGCGTAGCCGTCCTTCGTGACGGTCGTGATCATCTGGTTCAGGTTCGAGATCTGGCGGCGGCGCACGTAGAACACGTGCTCGTCGCCGCGCGGCGCGAGCGGCTTCAAGATCGCGGGCGCGTCCAGGCCGCGCACGAACTCCTTGAGGCGCTTCTTCGACCGCGAGACCAGCGTGCGCGTGCGGACGTCGGCCGGAAAGTCGGCGAGGTACATGCGGCTGCCCGCGCGGCGCAGACCCTCGGGGTCGTTCACCACCAGCGTGCCGCCCAGCTTCAGCCGCCACCCGAAGTCGATGAGCGGCGCGCTCGGGTGCAGCACGCCCTCGCGGATGGGGTTGTAGCGCAGGAACACGACGTCGAACGTTCCGAGGGTGTCCTCCTCGATGACGGCCTCGTCGGAGGCGAGCGCGCGCGCGTAGTCGCCGGGGCGCGCGTAGTGGCCCGCGCGCACCCGCGTCGTCATGCCCAGCACGTTGTTGTCGTCGAGGAATGACAGATCGTCGACCGAGACGAAGCGCACGTCGTGGCCGCGCCGGTAGGCCGCGAGCGCGAGGTGGATCGTCGCGAAGGTGGGCTGTTGTTCGCGCGCGGACGCGACGACGAAGCAGACGCGCATGGTCTAGGCCCGGGGGGAACCGAAGGCGTGCCGGTAGCGCTGCAGGATCTCGGCGAGGCGATCGAGCGGCAGCGCGGGCGCGACGTGCCCCGCGGGCCCACCCATCTCGTCGGCCATGCACAGCGCGTTCACGATCGCCTCCTCGGTGCACTCGACGACGGCCTCGTAGAGGGGATCGCACGCGTCGTCCAGCAGCACGTCCAGCGTGGCCGTCATGCGCGTCGCGGTGCGCGGCACGATGTTCGCCGTCGAGAACGCCACGATGATCTCGCCCGATCCGTGCGCGGCGAACGATCCGCAGCGCCCGATGCCCAGCGCCGCGCGCTTGCACACGCGCACGAGCTGCGGCGAGAGCAGGGGCGCGTCGGTCGCGATCACGGTGATGATCGACCCCGCGTTGCGCTCGCGGCGCGGATCGGAGAATTGAGGCTCGAGCACCTCGCCGACGGGCGCGCCGTCGACGCGCAGCGAGCGCATGACGCCGAAGTTCGATTGCACGAGGATGCCCACGGTATACGACGTCCCGCCGCCGCCCGCCGGGCCGATGTCGACGAGGCGCGACGACGTCCCGATGCCCGCCTTGAAGTCGCACGTGATGAGGCCCGTGCCCGCGCCCACCGAGCCCTCGGCCACGCGCCCCGTCGTCGCCTGATCGATCGCGCGGTAGACGTGCTCGGAGCGGACGTGCCGGCCTACGGCGTCGTTGAGCCACGAGTCGTCGCACTCGCCGACGAGCGGGATCACGACGTCTTCCTCGTTGCCGATCTTGGGCCACTTGCGCGTCATCCACTTGACGACGGCGTCCGAGACCTTGCCGACGGACATCGTGTTCGTCAGCAGAATGGGCGTCTCCAGCAGGCCCCACTCCTGCACCTGCGTCAGCCCCGAGACCTCGCCCGCGCCGTTCAGCACGAAGCCGCCCGCGACGGCGCGGTCGACGAAGATGTCGTCGTTCGGGACCACGGCGGTCACGCCCGTGCGCACGGGGCCCTCGCCGATGATTAGCGGCCCCTCGCCCTCGATGAGGGTCGTGTGCCCGACGCGCACGCCGGCGACGTCGGTGATCGCGTTCCAGGGACCGGGGGGGAAGCGGCCGATCGAGAAGCCGAGCTCGCGCAGCCGCGCCCGTTGGGTCATTCCGCGTCGCCCGCGGCCGGCGTGGCCGCGGCGGCTGCGGCGATGCGCGGCAGCTCGGTCTGGCGCGGATCGACCGGCGGTCGCTGCTCGCGCGCCTCCGAACGGTCGCCCGAACCGCGCGCTTCGCGCGCGTCGGCCGACCGCGCCTCGCGCGCCTCTGCCGCCTCGCGCGCCTCGCGCCGCTTCTCGCGCAGGCGCTTGAGGCCGCCTTCGAGGATGTCGCCGATCAGCGTCCGGTACTCGATGCCCGCCGCCGAGGCGATGAGGCACAAGTCCGAGTACCCCGGCGTCAGGCCCGGCAGCGGGTTCACCTCGATGACGTAGAACTCGCCTTTGGGCGTGAGGCGCAGGTCGACGCGCGCGACGTCGCGGCAGTCGAGCGCGTCGAACGTCTCGCGGCACACGCGCTCGATCGCCTTGAGCTCGGCCGGCGTCAGGTTCGCGGGGCACTGGTAGCTGACGTGCTTCTCCCACTCCTGCTTGATCTGGAAGTCGTAGACGGGCCGCTCGTTGTTCTTGTCCTTGAAGAGGATCTCCATGGGCGGCAGCACGCGCGGGCGGCGATCGCCCAGCAGGCCCACGGTGAACTCGCGGCCGGGGATATAGGCCTCGATCAGCGCCGGCTGGCGGTAGCGCTCGATGAGCTCGCGCACGATCGCGCGCAGCGCCTCTTCGTCGTCGACGACCGACGCCGATGCCGACACGCCCTTCGACGAACCCTCTTGGTTCGGTTTGACGATCAGCGGGAACTTCAGCTTGGGCGACAGGCGCTCGCGGCCCGTCTCCATGACCTGGAACTCGGCCGTGAGGATGCCGTGCTGCATGAGCACGCGCTTCGACAGTGCCTTGTCGAGCGCGATCGAAAGCGTCGCCGCGTCCGAGCCCGTGTAGGGGATGCCCATCAGCTCGCACAGCGCGGGCACGGCGGCCTCGCGGTTGCGACCCGCGACGCCCTCGGCGATGTTGAACACGAGATCGACGGGCGTCTGCATCAGCTGGCGGGGCAGCTCGGCCGTCGCCTCGAACGGGATCACCTGGTGCCCGTAGCTCTCGAGCGCCTCGCGAATGGCCTCGATCGTCTCGGGCGCGTCGTACTCGGCCTCGGCGTCGTTGCCGCCCTTCGTGTCGACGCGCTTGACGTTGAAGGTGAAGCCGATGCGCAGCGGATCGGCGGGCCGCCGGCGCCGCGCGCCCGGCTTCACCACCAGCCCTTGACGCCGCGCCGCGCTCTCGACGATCGACTGCAGCGTCTCGTCGTAGGACAGCGCCTCGCGCCCCGACGCCGCGAACAGGCTCGCGCCGTGCTCGAGAGAGGGCAGGGCGTTGACCTCGAGCAGGTAGATGCGGCCGTCCTCGCCCAGGCGGAAGTCGACGCGGCCCACGTCGCGGATGCCCAGCGTGCGCGTGGCCACCTTCGAGATCGCCTGCAGGCGCGCGATCACGTCGCGCGGCAGCTCGGGCGGACAGCGGACCGAGACCTTGTTCGCCTCGGCGGATTTCAGGCGGTAGTCGTAGAGGTTGAAGCGGCTGCGCGCCGAAGGGTCGACGAGGTAGTCGACCGGGAGGAGCACGCCGTCGTCGCCGCGGCCCTCGAGGAACGGCACCGTGACGTCGGTCCCCGCGACGAACTCCTCGACGAGCACGCCGGTCGGGTAGGCGCGCAGCGCGCGCGGCAGCACCTCCGCCAGCGTCTTCGGGTCGCGCACGACGGCCTCGTCGACGATGCCCTTCGACGAGCCCTCGTAGTTCGGCTTGACGATGACGGGGAACGCGAGGCCCAGCGAGCCTGGATCCTTCAAACGCCGGAACTCCTCCGGCGTGACGAGCCGGCCGCGCGGCGTGTCGATCCCTTTTTGGCCGAGCACCAGCTTCGTGAGCCACTTGTCGAGCGTCACGGTGAGGACGTAAGCGTCCGAGCCCGTGTAGGGGAAGCCGAGCTCCTCGAACAGCGAAGGATAGAACGCCTCGCGCGTGCGGCCGCGCCGGCCCTCCGCCGTGTTGAAGATCAGATCGGGGCCGAAGCTCTCGAGGCGCGCCGCCAGGTGCGATGCCGGCCCCGTGACTTCGATGGTCTCCACCTCGTGGCCGCCCGCGCGCAGACCGTCGGCGATGGCCTGGACGGTCTCGGCGCTGTCGAACTCGGCCTCTTCTTCGCTGTCGGTGAGACGAAGGTTGTGTGAGAAGGCGATGCGCATGGCGATGTGGATTGGAGAGCGTCAGCCTAACAGGATTCCGCCCCGACCGCCGAGCGCTTCCGCGACCTTTTCGCCGAGCTTCTTCAGATCCTCGCTGGGACGCACGAGGTACGCGTCGACGCCGGTCGCGAACGCCTCCTTCACCGAATCGTAGGACGGGTAAGCCGTATACAGCACCGAAGCGCAGTGTGGGAGCAGGCGCTGCGCGTGCTCGATGACGCGCAGCCCGGACGTGCCCGGCAGGTGGCGATCGGCCAGCACGAGATCGAACGATTCCTTCTTCAGGATCGCGAGCGCCTCGTCGCCGTCCTTGGCCGCGATCACGAAGTGCCGCTTGCCGAGGTAGTCGGCGATGAGCTGCCGCCGCGCGCCCTCGACCTCGACGACCAGCACGCGGCCTGCGCGCTCGTCGCCGGGCTTGGTCCCCGGCCCTCCGGACTTGGGCTTCGGCCGCGCGAGCTGCTCGTCGCGGCGCGAGAGCGCGCGCCGAATCCGGAAGCGCAGATCCTCGACGTCCCGGATCGGCTTCTCGATGTAGTCGTGCGCGCCGATGTCCAGTGCCTCGACCGCCGAGTCGTACGAGGTGTAGCCCGTGATGAGCACGATCGCCGGCGAGGGCGTCAGCGAGCGCGCGGCGCGCAGCACGTCCAGGCCCGACGCGCCCGGCAGGTTCTTGTCGGTGAGCACGAGATCGAAGCGACGCTTGTGCATCAAGTCGATCGCCTCTTCGGCGCTGGCCGCCGTGGTCACGCGGTAGCCGCCGCGACGCAGCGCCTCGCGCAGCACGGTCAGCACGACGGCCTCGTCGTCGACGACCAGCACCTCGTGCCCCGTGGGGACGACGGCCGTGTGCACCCGCGGCACCGTCTCGGACGCGATGAGGCTCACGTCGATGTCCCGGTGCGGCGCTGGCGTGCGGGTGCGCTCGTGGCCCGAGAGGATGCCGTGCCGCGCCAGCACCTCGACGATGCGGACGCCCAGGGCTTCGCCGTGGCGACGCTGCGCCGCCGACGCCGCCACGCGGCCCAGCAAGGGCATGTCGGCGCGCGGCAGATAAGAACGCGCGCCGCCCCACAGGGCGCCCTGCACCCGCTCCATCGTGGGCGCGTCGTCGACGACGACCACGGCGGCGCCGGGGGCGCGCCCGCGCGCGTCGGTGAGGCGCGCGTCGACCATGTCGCGCTCGCCGAGCTGAACGACGACCGCGTCGTGGCTCGCCCCCTCCGTCTGCGAGCTCCCGCCCGCGGCGCGCCCCAACTCGTCATCGCCCACGACCACCAGCGACGGTGCCTGCCGCGAGTCGCCCAGCAGGACCTCGAGCTCGTTCGCCAGTTCACCGTCCATGGCGGCGAGCTCGGAACGGATTCCGGCGAAGGCGTTCAGCACGAGCTGGCCGCGCGTGCGCGAACGCCGGAATCCCACCAACCGTTTGACGTAAGCGCGCAAGAGCGCCTCGACCTCGGGCAGCGGCCGCGGCAGCACGGCGGCGACCTCTCGCCCGAACGCGGCGCCGCACACGACGGGATCGCTCTCGGCGATGAGGACGACGTCCGTGAACGGGCGCAGCTCGCGCGACGCTGCCAGCGGGTCGCGACCCGGGCGCTGCTCGGGCACGTCGAGCACGGCGAGGTCGAACGACTCGTCGGCCAGCCGCGAGAGCGCTTCGGAGATCGACTCGACCTCGAGGACGAAACCCTCGCCCGACAGCGCCGAGGCGATGCGGCGCCGCTCGGCCGGGTCGGCCAGACCCACGAGGTACCTTTCCTGCCCACCGCGCGCGGCGTTCCGCAGAACGTCGATCGGTTGGCGCATGCCGTCGCTGCTGGGCATCGAGCGGCGACCAGCATACCGCAAAAGCCCCCGCGCCCCTCCGGGGAAGGTGCGGGACCTCCCGACGGCTGGGCGGTGTTTTCGGGGAGCTGCGGGCGTGGCTCGCGCGCGTGAAAATGGATAGGCTTCGAGGCGGCATGGGCGACCCCAAGTCGAGCGCCGGGCCGGGTGACGAGATCGCCGCGTGGGACGGCGCGACCGCTTCGCAAGCGCTCGTCGTCGCCGCCGACGCGCGCCCGACGCTGCGCGAGCGCCTGGGCAAGCGCATCGACGGGTGGCTCTCACGCGCGCTCGAACGGTTCGCGCGGCGGCCGGCCGCGCTGGCGGGGGACGATGGGCCCGCTGCGGACGCGCCGCTCGCGCGCACGGGCGGCGCGCTCGCGCGCTGGATCTCGTTTCCGCGCGGCGTACGCCTCGCGACGGCGGCCACGTCCACGGCGGCCGCCAGCCTGGCCACGTGGGGCGCGCTCGCCTTCGCGTGGGACGGCAGCCCGCTGGGCGTGGCGACGGCGGCCGTGGGGGCGGGCGCGGCGCTCGGGGCGGCATCGGGCG
>DASZUD010000080.1:0-8848 GCA_035548155.1 Polyangia bacterium | reverse complement strand
AACGTCGCGGCTTCCAGCGCGCGCGCGGCGCGCGTCTCCTCGACGGGCGAGTCCGCGGCCGCCAGCTCCAGCGCGACGACGCCCGCGGCGCGAGCGGCCGCCGCAATCGACCCGCGTGGCGCTCGCTTCGTCGAGGTGGCGGCCAATGCGCCGCACTCGGCGACCAGCCGGCGCACGCGGGGGTCGTCCAGGTCGCCGCGCACGGTGAGGGCGGCGCGCCGGCCGCCGCGCGGCGCGCCCAGCTCGACCAGCGCCGCCGCGCCCACGACCAGCTCGGAGAACACGGTGAAGGCGTCGCGCGCGCGCGCGCCGCCGCCCGTGTCGCCCGGGAACGTCCACGCGGAGGCGGGGCGCCGCCGCGGTGCGAATCGTCCACCCGGGCGCAGCACGGGCACCACGACCACGCGGCCAGCCATCGACGCTGGATCCAGCGCGTGGGCCAGCGCGCGCGCCGCGGCCGTCGCCGCGCTCTCGGTGCCGCGCGCCGCGGCCACGACCGTCACGCGCGGCCCCGGCTTCGCGCCGACGGCGACCCAGGCGGGCATCGCGCGCGAGGGCCCGTTGGCCGCGCCGGCATCCTCAGCGGCGCGCGGCGCGAGCGGGATCTCGACGGCGCGGGCCGTTCCCGGCGTGACGGTGACGCCTCCGACGCGGACGCCGCGGGCGGGCAAGGAAGTCGACGTCGACATGGCCGCAGGGTGGAGGAGGAAGACGCGTTCCGGCGTCAGGGCGAAGCGGTCGAGGCGATCGGCGGCCCCAGCTTCGCGATCTCCGCGCGCAGCTTGAGCAACGAGGCGCGATCGATGTCGACCAAGCGGATGCCGATGCGTCGCTCTTGCTTGGCCGCGACCCGGGCCTTGCACCGGAGCAGCAGCAGGCCGGCCTCGTCGACGATGTCGAGCTGGTAGCCCGTGCCGAGCGGAACGTCGCCGTCGGCCGGGATGAAGCACCCGCCGATGCCGATGTGCATGAGCGGGTTGTAGGTGAAATAGGCGGCCGTCGCCGACGACAGCACGATGCGCACGGTGCCGTGGCCGTACTCGACGGCGCGCCCGCCCGGCATCAGCGTGCGGATCGTGTCGTCCTCCTCGTAGGGGACAGGCACGGGCTCGCGCGAGTTTGCGTCGACGATGCGATCGATGAGCTGCCGGCTCTCGTCGTCGAGATCGATGAAGCGCAGGCCCATGCCGCGCTCGCCGTCGAGCGCGAGGCGCATGACCTCGGCCGTTCCCTTGAGCACGACGACGCCGTCGTCGATCGTGAACTGGAACTCCACCGTGACGCCTACGTCGAGCAGCGTGCCGCGCGAGGCGAGGAACATGCCCGAGCGCGACAGGTTCACGAGCTGCGTCTCGACGTTCTCCGACGCGCCGGCCGGCTGCGGTCCGGCCGGCTTTCCGACCGGCTGGAAGAGCACGTGCACGCGCACCTTGCAGCGCGGCGCGCGGTCGATGAAGGCGCGCACCTCGGCCGTGGTCAGCGCGGGGCGCGTCGTGCGGTCATCGGCCATCGGCGCCAGTATACAGCGACGGCGCCGGCTCCGTCGCGGTGGGGCGTGCGCCCACGTGTGGGTTCCCCGTCGGGCCGCCGCCGAGGCTGCTCACGCCCCCGCGCGGCAGCCGGTCACGTGGTCCGACACCATGCCCACCGCCTGCATGAACGCGTACATGATCGTGCTCCCGACGAACTTGAAGCCGCGGCGCTTGAGGTCCTTCGACAGCGCGTCCGACTCCGGCGTCGCGGAGGGCACGTCCTTCATCGTCCGCCGCCGCTTCACGAGCGGCTTGCCGCCGACGAAGCCCCACACGTAGCGGTCGAACGAGCCGTGCTCCTGCGCGACCTCGATCGTGCGGCGCGCGTTCTCGATCGCGGCAGCGATCTTCAGCCGGTTGCGCACGATCCCCTCGTCGGCCATGAGGCGCCGCACGTCGGCGGCGTCGAAGCGGGCGACCTTCTTCACGTCCCACCCGGCGAACGCGCGGCGGTAGTTCTCGCGCTTCTTCAGGATGGTCGACCAGGACAGGCCGGCCTGCGCGCCCTCGAGGATGAGGAACTCGAAGAGCACGCGGTCGTCGTGCACGGGCCGCCCCCACTCTTCGTCGTGGTAGCGGATCATCAGCGGGTCTTCGCCCGCCCACGGACAGCGGCTCACTTGGCTTCGGGCGGCACGAACTCCTTGGGGCGGTCCGTCGCGCCGTCGCCGAAGAAGAACTTTTCGGCCTGCTCCATGAGGAGCTTCTGCCCCTGCGGGGACGTGAGGTCGAGCCGGTACTCGTTCACGATCATCTTCGAAGCCTCGATCCACTGCCGCCAGGCTTCCTGCGACACGTTGTCGTAGATGCGCTGGCCCAAGTCGTTGTTGAAGGGCTTGTAGACCATGCCGGGCAGCTCCTGCCCGAGCTTCACGCACTTGACCATCCGGGGCATTGCTTTCGTCTCCTCGAGGCTTCCGGGGAATCCGGGGGCCCAATATGGCACCTCCCGTGCCCGAAGGCGAAGATCGGATGGTCCCGCGCGCGAAAAATCCATGGCGCCGAAGCACCGCCGAAACACGCCCGCTGGTAAGGTCCGGCCATGAGCAAGATCCACTTCATCGGCGGGGAGAAGGGCGGCGTGGGCAAGTCGGTGGTCGCGCGCCTGCTCGTCCAGTGGGCGATCGACAAGCAGCTGCCGTTCGCCGCCGTCGACGCCGACGAGTCGCACGGAGCGCTGCTCCGCCACTACGCCGGCTACGCGCGCGCGGTCGATCTGTCCCGTCCGGAGAGCGCCGACCACATCGTCTCGCTGGCGCTCGACGCCGATCAGCGCGTGATCGTCGACCTGCCGGCGCAGAGCGAGCGCCTGCTGGCGGCGTGGCTCGGCGAGGGCGGCGTGCTGGACCTCGCGCGCGAATCGAAGGTCGACGTCGTCTTCTGGCACGTCATGGACGACGGCAAGGACTCGATCGGCACACTGGCCCGTCTCCTCGATCGCTACGCCGGCAAGCCGGCGCGCTTCGTCATCGTCGAGAACCTGGGCCGCGGCAAGGAGTTCTCGCTGTTCGATCGCTCGCCGGCGCGTGAGGCGGCGAACGCGGCGGGCGCGCTCACGATCCAGCTGCCCGAGCTGCAGGCGCCGGCGATGCGCAAGATCGATCGCTCCGACGGCAGCTTCTGGGCCGCCATCAACAACCCCGAGTTCGCGGCCGACCTCTTCACGCGCATGGATCGCCAGCGCATCAAGGCGTGGATGGTCGCGGTCTACGACCAGCTCACGCGCCTCGGGGACGCGGTTTAGGCGGCGCTGCACAGAGCGTGGCATCCTTGCGGTCATGCCCAAGGCCGCCGCGAAGCCACGGACGAAGAAGCCGAGCGGAACGCCGCGCAAACGTCGCGGCGTCAAGCTCAAGCCCACGCAGCTCGGCGCGAACGAGCTCGCGCTCGCCGAGCCGCCGCCCGAGCTCGGTGCGCTGGGGGAGGCCGTTCGCGACGACGGCGGGCAGGTGCTCGCCTTCTACCGCGAGCCGCTGGGTGGGCACCCGCTGATGCTGGTGGCGCTGCCCATCGACCAGATCGTGCCCACGCCGTTCCAGCGCGACATCTCCGACGCGCACGTCCGCCGCCTCACGCAGGCGATGGACAAGACGAAGCGCTTCCTCGATCCCATCATCGTCGTGCGCGAGAAGACGGAGCACGGACAGTACTGGACGCCGAACGGCTATCACCGGCTGACGGCGCTCAAGGAGCTGGACGCGAAGAGCATCCTGGCGTTGCTCGTGCCCGAGCGCGCGGTCGCCTACCAGATCCTCGCGCTCAACATCGAGAAGGCGCACAACCTGCGCGAGAAGGCCATCGGCGTGCGGCGCATGTACGTGGATCTGGCCGCGATCCCCGAGGCGAAGCAAAAAGAGGAAGACTACGCGCTCGAGTTCGAGGAGCCGGCGCTGGTGACGTTGGGGTTCGCCTACGAGGAACGCGGGCGGCTCTCGGGCGGCGCGTACCACCCGATCCTGCGCAAGTGCGACAAGTGGCTGCCGGGTCGTCTGTCCGACGCGATCGAGGTGCGGCGCGAGCGGGCGAAGCTGCTGCTCGACTTCGACGACGCCGTGCAGGCGGCGGTCGACGGGCTCAAGGAGCGCGGGCTCACGAGCCCGTACCTGCGCAACTTCGTGGTGTCGCGCGTGAACCCGCTGCGCTTCATCAAGGGCGAGCCGCCGCCGATCGGCGAGCTCTTGCCGTCGATGACGAAGCGCGCACGCGGCATGAACCTCGACAAGATCAACCCGGGCGACGTCGCGCGGTCCGGCGGGGCGCCCGAAGCGTCGGAATGATCGGAACACCGAAGGCCGTCATCTTCGATCTCGACGGCACGCTGACCGAGCCGCTGCTGGACTTCGACGCCATGCGCGCCGAGATCGGCCTGCCGCCGGGGCCGATCCTCGAGCAGCTCGCGCACGCCGACGCGGCGACGCGCGCGCGCGCGGACCAGATCTTGCGGCGTCACGAGCGCGAGGCCATCGCGAAGGCGACGCTGGCCGACGGCTGCGTCGAGCTGCTGGCGGCGCTGGAGGCGCACGGCATTCCGGCCGCGATCCTCACGCGCAACGTGCGGGAGGTGGTGGACACGTTCGTCACGACGTTCGGCTTCAGGTTCGCGGCCGTGTACACGCGCGAGGACGGGCCGCACAAGCCCTCGCCCGCCGGCGTTCACGCGCTGTGCGGCCGGATGTGCGCCGCGCCCGCCGAGACGCTGGTCGTGGGCGACTACAAGTTCGACATCATCGCGGGCCGCGACGCCGGCTGCCCGACCGTGCTCGTCACGTCGACGCACGCGCCGACAGCCGCCGAGTTGCCCGACTGGGGGCCTCCCGATCTCGTCGTCGCGTCGCTGCGAGAGCTCATCTCGCTGCTCCCGTCGCCTCGCGGCTAGAGACGATCTAAGCGGGAACCCTCAAACAGGCGAAGCCTGCCTGCACCCTAGGCGGCGACGGGCGGCGGCGTCGGCCCGAGCGCGCTCGCGAGCAGGCGCGGCAGGGCGTTCGCAAACTGCCCCTTGGCCATGACCTGTCCGGCGCCCTTGGCCCGCGCGGCGTCCATGATGTCGGTGCGCTCGTGGTCGATGAACGCCACGCTGGGGACGGCGCGCGCCGCCGGGTCGGCAGCCAGGGCGTCCAGCGCCTCGAGCGCCCGCGGCACGCGCAGGTCGACGATCACGAGCCGCGCTTCGCGCGCGGCCGCCGCGAGCGCCGCGGGATCGCGCACGCCCTGGAGCGTGACGCCGACGTGCTTCGCCGCCTCGCGCACCTTCGACGCGAACAGCATGTCCGTGATGAAGTGGACGACGTCAGCCAAGATCCCTCAACGCGCGCCGCTGATGCGGCCGGATTGAAGCGTGCCGTGGGGCACGCGGACGAGAACGAAAGTAATGTCCCGGGCACCCGGTTGGCTGGTTACCGTTGCTGCCTTCCGGCCCTGGCGGGGTTCGCCGGCGTTCCGTCGCCCGAGACAGCCTCTTTCTGGCACAGAAGCGGCGTGAGATCCAGCCCGGAGGCGGCCCATGTTATGAAGCGCGCATGAGCGAATCGAAGCTTGTGGGCAAGAAGGCCCCTGCGTTGTCGGTGCCCGACCAAGACGGCAAGGTCGTGAAGCTCGACGAATATGCGGGCCAGTGGCTGGTCCTCTACTTCTACCCGAACGACGACACGCCCGGCTGCACGACCGAGGCGTGTGACTTCACGAACGGCCTCAAGGACTTCGAGAAGCTGGACGCCGTCGTCGTGGGCTGCAGCCCGAACAGCGAGGAGAGCCATCGCAAGTTCATCGCGAAGTACAAGCTCAAGGTGCGGCTGCTCTCCGATCCCGAGCACAAGGTCTTGGAGAAGTACGGCGCCTGGGGCGAGAAGGTTCTCTACGGCAAAAAGTCCGTCGGGGTGATCCGCTCGACGGTCGTCATCGACCCCGAAGGCAAGGTCGTGCACCACTGGGGTCGCGTGAAGGCCGCAGGCCACGCGGAGCAGGTGCGCGAGAAGCTGAAAGAGCTGCAGGCGCAATAGCCCTCACCCAGGCCCTCTCCCGGAGCTGCGTTCTTCAGACGCTGCCCGGCGTTTGCGAGGTTCGCGTGGCTTTGCCGCGCGAACCGAGGGGCGCCTGTTCGATTGCCGAGAAGCCGCCGCCCATCGCGCCGGGCAGTTCCCCGATTCAATTGAGGAGAGAGAGGGATTCGAACCCTCGGTACCTTTCGGTACACACGATTTCCAATCGTGCTCCTTCGGCCACTCGGACACCTCTCCAGTTTTCTCGGGAACCCCCGGAGGGGTTCCCGAGACACCAGAGGAGAGGGTGGGAGTCGAACCCACGTTGGACTTGCGCCCAAACCTGATTTCGAATCAGGCGCTTTCGGCCACTCAGCCACCTCTCCGGAACTTCGAGGCCGCATGTATGCCGCGGCGAGGGCCGGTTGGTCAAGTCACCTCGTTCGGGTCGCCCGCGGGCGGTGCACGCGAGGCCCCGCGGGTGCACCAGAAACCAGGCGTGCCCGAACGAATCTACCTTGGGCCACCACTGGAGGAAGCATGAGCAAGGGGCGATGGACTCGTCGGCAAGTCCTGAAGGGCGCGGGCGTCGCGCTGTCGTTGCCGTGGCTGGAGACGCTGGCGCCGCGCACGGCGCGCGCGCAGGCCGCCGCGGCGAAGCGGCGCTTCATCTCGATGTATCAGCCGAACGGAACGGCCGCGTACTGGGCGCCCACGGGCTCGGGCTCGGGCACGAATTGGACGCTGTCGCCGCTCTTGCAGCCGTTCGCAGCGCTCAAGAGCAAGCTCATCGTCTTCGGCAACATCGCGAACTCGGCGCCGTACGGTGGTGAGTCGTACACGAACAACCTCGGCCTCGGGAGCCACGGCGCCTGCGCCGCATCCACGTTCACGGGCGCGCGCGTCGGCGGCACGGGCAACAACAGCAACGGCATCTCCGTCGATCAGGTCGCCGCGAACCTGATCGCCGCGCGCCCCGACAAGACCTACCTGCCGTCCATCCAGGTGGGGCTGTCGACGCACGATTCGTACGGCGACGGGCTGCCGTTCCAGCACTCGCGCAGCATCTCCTGGAAGACGGCCACCGAGCCGCTGTACAAGGTCGTCAACCCGCAGGCGCTGTACGATCAGCTGATCGCGGGCCGGCCGACGGGCGGCGCCGCCTCGCCCACGCCCGATCCGGCCGCCGAGCGCCGCCGCATGCTGCGCAAGAGCGCGCTCGACTACATCACGAGCAGCACGTCGTCGCTGCAGCTGCGCCTCTCGAGCTCCGACAAGAACCGGCTTGGCCTGTTCCTCGAGTCGGTGAGATCGCTCGAGACGAAGGTCACGACCGTGGCTTCGACGATGGTCGCCGGCTGCCCCGCGCCGCCCGCGCGCGCCGCCGCGCCCATCGGCGTCGGCATGGAGCCGACCGGCTACAACCGCGGCGACCACGCCGACGTCATGATCGATCTCGTCGCGATGGCGATCCAGTGCGACGTCACGCGCGTCGTGAGCTTCATGCTGGACGACGCCCGCAGCGAGTTCGTTTACAACTTCCTCAACGAGCGGATCTTCACGGCGACGGGCTCGATGCCCAACCCGGCGAACGCCCCGGTGGGCGAGTACCACGGGCTTCAGCACGCGGGCGATCGCAACAACAACACCAACGCGGGCTTCGCGACGATCGGGTGGTGGAACTCGTCGAAGGCGGCGCAGCTGGCCGGCAGGCTGGCGGCGGCCACCGAGGGCGCGTCGGGTTCGGTGCTGGACAACACCGTGCTCCTGTTCGCGAGCGGCATGCACGGCGGCGACCATCTCAACACGCACCTGCCCGTCGCGATCGTGGGGGGCGGCGGCGGCGTGCTGAAGGGCGACGTGCTCACGAACGCGTCGACGGAGCTCCAGCTCGCCGACGTGCACTTCACGATCCTGCAGAAGGTGTTCGGGAGCACGGCCACGTCGTTCGGCGCGGGCAACAAGATCGTCGGCGACATCCTCGCGTAGGGATCCTGGCGTAAGCTCGGCGCGTGCTCGCCGCGAGATTCCGCTGGCCGAGGCCGCGCAGCCGCGGCGTGCTCCCGCGCGTGCTGCGAGCGCTCTGGACGCTGCCGACGAACCTCTTCGGACACGTCGCCGGGTTCGTCGCCAGCGGCGGCCGCCGGCCGAAGCGCGTCGGTGGTCCGGCGGCGCGCGCCTGGGTTTACTCGATCCGCCCCGGCATCGGGCTCGACTGGGTCGGAGCCGTCACGCTGGGGCACGCGATCCTCGCGCGGCCCGGCTTGCTCGACGGGCCGGCGCTGCACGCGCGCCTGACGCTGGCGCATGAGCTGGCGCACACGCGGCAACACGATTGGCTGGGGCCGCTGTACCTTCCGCTGCACATCCTCGCGCAGGCGACCAGCGCCGCGCTGTCGCTGGGCGCGCGCCCCGTCGTGAGCCGCGTCCACGATCACAACCCCCTCGAGCAGACGTTCATCTGCATCGGCGCGGGCGGGACGGCGCCGCCGTACCCACCGGGGCTCGACCGCGATTCGGATCGCGAGCGATTCCTCGCGGCCTTCGGCGCGTAACCTCGACGAACTAAGATCCCGGCGCCGCTTCGCGATCGAGCGCGAAGCCGCTGACGATCAACGTCGCGGGAGCGCCGGCGCCGGCCTTCACGAGGAAGCGCAGCGGGCTTTCGGTGTGATCGAGCACGACGGCGGTCACGACGTGCAGCGGTGGTCCAGCGGGCACGGCGACGTCGGCCAACAACGCGCCGCTCGCCGTCTCGATGCGCACGCGCACCGGCGGGGAGGCCGCGGCGTCGAGCGACAGGCGCCACGTTCCCGGCTGGAACGTCCCCGACACCTC
>DASZUD010000079.1:0-4383 GCA_035548155.1 Polyangia bacterium | reverse complement strand
GTTCCCGCCCGCATGCTCAACGAGTTCGCCTATTGTCCGCGGCTCGGCGACGCGCGTCCTGGTCTTCCGTCGGTGAAAGCCGGCGGCCCCATTGAAGCATCGCTACGTAGAACTCGCCTTCGCGCCGACGAAGCTTTTCCGTCGGTGAAAGCCGGCGGCCCCATTGAAGCACCCAGTCTCTGGGCAGTGCCGCCAGGCCTGGAATAGCTTCCGTCGGTAAAAGCCGGCGGCCCGATTGAAGCCGCCTGTACGCCGAGCAGTCCAGTCTTCCGCCGGTGAAAGCCGGCGGCCCCATTGAAGCGGCATGTTCCCAGTCCAAGTCGGCGCAGTGCTCCTCGCTCTTCCGTCGGTGAAAGCCCGCACCCCCACACGACGTGCATCGCGCAGCTTTCGCGGCCGACTGCGTCGTCGGCTCGGCCGCAGGCTGGCTCGGCGCTCCTCGCCCTCGTGCTACGCTGAACGGCACCACCGTTGGCCAGCGTCGTGGACATGGAAACTCGAGAGAGACTTCTCGTGCCGGCGTCTCGCCTCAAGGCGGCGAAGATCGCCTGCCTCGGCGTGTTCTTCGTCTTGATCGCCGCTTTGTTCTTCGACCGTCCGGAGACTGGAAGTTTGGTCATCGGTGTCGCGACCGCGGCGTTCGGCGCTGGGTTCGGGGCCTATGGACTGTACCGAATCGTCCGTCCTGGCGTCGCAGTGCTCTTGGATCGCGAAGGCCTGGTGGACCACGCCTCGGCGATGGGTGTTGGTCGGATCCGGTGGGATGAAATCGAGACCGCGCGCGTCTACGCCTTCGGGCGACGAAAGACGCTTGGCATCGTCCTCCGGAACGCCGAAGACTTCTTGAGGCGCCAGCCCCAATGGCGTCGTTTCTTTCTCCGCGCCAATCTCGGCCTCGGGAGCGCGCCGGTCCACATTCCGGACGTCATCCTGCCGATCTCGGCGAGCAGTCTCCTCGCGGCCATGGAGCGATACGCAGGAAGGACGTGGCCAGCATGACGCTGAACCTGACGGTCTTGCGGCCTTTGGTCTTTCGGATTGCTGCGTGAGCGTGGAAGCTGAGCAGCGAGCGGTGTGTCACCGTCACGGATTGGCCTTCGAGCCGCCGTCGGCGTTTCAAAAGGTCGGCATTGCGCTCTCGACGCTGCACCTCGAGCCGCTCAATGGCCTGCGTCACTTGCCCGAGCGCGAAACGTGCGGCTGGTACATCTGGGGAGGCGTCGAGATGTCGTCCGCATCGGATTTCTTCGAGGCACTCCACGTTCACCACTTGAACGAACGGTGCCCGGCGGTACTTCCGTATCTGGCGCTTCCTCCCGGCTATCGATTTCTCGTCGCGCCGGACCACGAGGATGTGTGGGCTGATCCGTCCCTTCTCGAGCGCTGAGCCTGCTCCCGAAGCTCGAGAAGACCGACGACTCCGAGTTCGGAAGGTTCGCCGCGCGGCCGGTCTCAGCCCGGGCGCGTCGTCTCGCCCGTCTTCTCGCTGATGTCGCGGTCGCGGACGCCGACGGCGTTGTAGATGCGCAGCTCGTCGGACTTGCCCTTGAGACGAACGGGCGGCAGCGGCACGGCCGCGATGCCGTGCTGCACCTTCTTGAACGTCGCCTCGGACAAAATGATCTGCCCCGCCTGCGCGACCGAGCACAGGCGCGCCGTCGTGTTCATGGCGTCGCCGATGGCCGTGTACTGGAGCGCGCGCGAGCTGCCGATCGCGCCCGTGACGACCATGCCCGTGTTGATGCCGATGCCGATCTTGATCTCGTTCTGGCCCTCGGCGACGCGCGTGCGGTTGAACTCGGCCAGCACCTCGAGCATGTCGAGCGCGCACTGCACGGCCTTAACCTCGGCGTTCTCCATGGCCACGGGCGCGCCGAAGAGCGCGATGATCTCGTCGCCGACGAACTTGTCCAGCGTGCCCTGGTACTTGAAGATCACGTCCACCATCAGCTCGAAGTACTCGTTGAGCATGCGGACGATCTCTTGCGGCGCGCGCGACTCGCTCATCGACGTGAAGCCGCGGATGTCGGAGAACAGCAGCGTCACCTCGCTGAGCGCGCCGCCCTTCTCGAGCTGCAGCTTGCCCTGCACGACCTGATCGACGAGGTTGGGCGAGAGCAGGCGCTGGAACTGCGCGCGCGTCTTCGCCTCTTGCTCGATCTCGCGCGCGAGCTGCGAGTTGTGGATGGCGACGGCGGCCTGGCTGGCGATGCCGCCGAAGATCTGCAGGTCCTTCTCGACGAACGCGTTGGTCGCGATCATCGAGTCGAGGTGCATGATGCCCAGCAGCTCGTCGTGGTGGAGCAGCGGCACCGTCATCGTGGACCGGATGCCCTGCATGATGACCGAGTGCGCCGCCGAGAAGCGGCTGTCCATCGTGGCGTCCGACGACAGCACCGACGCCTTGTTGGTGACCACCTCGTTCAGGATCGACTTCGACAGCACGATCTGCTCGTTCTTGCCGTCGCGCGTCTTCGCGATCTTCGGCTTCGGCACGCCGTCCTCCATGAGGAGGATGACGGCGCGGTCGGCCGGGATCAGCTCGAACGCCTTCATGATGATCTTTTCGAGCAGCACCTCGAGGTTCACCTCGAGGCCGATCGAGCGGCCGAGCTCGTTGGCGAGGCGGAGCTTCTCGTAGTCGCGGCGCAGCGCCTCGACGTCGAAGATGTCCTTCTCGGGCAGGAACTCGTGCGTCGCGGGCGACGGCTGGATCTTCTGGCGGATCAGCGACTCGGTGGCCGCGGGCGCGATCGTGACCTTGTTCAGCAGCGAGTCACCGGCGCCTCGGTCGTAGTAGGTGAGGCGCGTCGAGCCGAGCGTGATCTCGTCGCCGTCGGCCAGGACGTGCTCGCTCATGCGCTCGCCGCGCAGGAACGACCCGTTCAGGCTGCCGAGGTCGCGGAAGAGATACCGGCCGTCGGGCTGCCGGATGATCTGCGCGTGCTCCTTCGACACGATGCGGTCGAGGATCTGCAGCGTGTTGTCGGGATGGCGCCCGACGGTGTTGACGGCCCCCAGCTCGTACTCGCGCCGCTGGTCGTTGCCCGTGACGATGATCTTGCCCATGCCGGGGAGCTCGCGGGGCATCATACCTCGGGGTTGGGCCCCGGCGCGATTCCGAAAGGTGTAAAGTGGCGGGGTCCGAGCGAGGCGGGTCCCGGGGGCGGGAGCCGCAAGCCGGCATAACCCCATGGTTTCTTTGATACCGAGCTGGACCCCGACATGTCTTCGTTGACCCCGACCCCCGTCCCCCTCGGCCGCGGCGACGAGATCACCCAGCCCAGCGTCGTGGCTGGGTCCGTCTACGCGTCAGAGGGGCGACGCGGGCTCGAGCGATCGCCGGCGCAATGGGAGGCGGAGGCGCTGTCCACGGCCGAGGAGGCCGAGTCGCGCGAGGGCGTGGCCGCCGGGGCGCTGAGGTACGCGGCGGCGCGCATGCTCGAGGACGGCGTCGGCGACACAGTCGCGGCGGCCGATCACCTGCAGATGGCGGTGGCGTCGCCGCCGGGCGCGACGTTCCGGCCCGTGCTGGGCGCGTTGCGCGTCGCCGCCATCGAGGCGGGCAGCACCTGGACGGCCACCGAGCTGCTGGACGCCGAGGCGGAGGCCGCGACGTCGGTGTCGGAGCGCGCCGACCTGCTGGTCGAGAAGGCCTATCTGTTCGAGGACGGGCTCCTCGCGTCCGAGCCGGCGCGGCAGGCGCTCGAGGCCGCGCTGGCGCTGGTGCCCGCGCACCGGGGCGCGCTCGAGGCGCTGCACGAGATCGCGGACCGCTCGGCCGACGCGGCGCTGTTGCGCGGCGTGCTGGAGCGCAAGCTGGCGGGAGCGTCGTCGCCGCGCGAGCGGGCGCGCTTGCTCGCGCGCCTCGCGCAGCTGGCCGAGGCCGACCCGGGGCGCCTCAGCGACGCGCTGGCCCTCTACGGGCGCGCGCTCGACGAGGTGCACGTGGACGACGTCGCGGGCGGCGCTTCGTCGCTCGCGCGCGCGGGCCTGCGTCGCGTCGCCGCGCGCATCGGCAAGGACGCCGAGCTCCTGCGAGGGCTCGTGCTCGAGGCCGAGGCCATGCCCGCGGGCGGCGGCCGGGCGCCGTGGCTCGCGATGGCGGCGGGCCTGGCGCGTCATCGGCTGGGCACGGTCGAGCGCGCCGCCGAGCTGGTCGAGGCCGCGCGCGTGGAGGCGCCCGGGGACGCGATGCTCCTCGCGGTCGCCGCCGAAGATCACGCCGCCGCGGGCCGCTGGTCCGAGGCGCGCGCCGCGCTGGACGAGCAGGCGCGGCTGACGTCGGACCCGGACTGGGCGGCGGCGCTCGTCGGGCTGGCGGCGCACGTGGCCGAGCATCACGAGGGCGACAACGACGCGGCCGCCGCGCGCCACCAGCGC
>DASZUD010000078.1:0-7669 GCA_035548155.1 Polyangia bacterium | reverse complement strand
CGAGCGCGCGCAGCAGGTCGACCGCGGCGCGCTTCGCGTCGAAGAAATCCAGCGCCTCGCCCGGCTTGAGCCAGCCGGCGCGGCGGCCCAGCCAGATCGCGGCGGCGTACGTCGGCTCGTGCGTCGTGTTGTCCTTGTCCTTGCCCGGCGCGCCGTCGGGCAGGCGCCGCACGACCGGGCCCACCTCGAAGAGGGCGACGTCGGCGAGGCCACGCGCGAGGTTGCGCTTGGCCGCCTCCACGAGGCCGGGCAGCAGCGACGCGCGCATCACCTCGTAGTCGGCGGAGATCGGGTTCTTCACCACGATCGGATCGCCGAGAGGGTTGGCCAGCGCCGGACCGTCCGGCCGCAGGGCCGTCAGCGCCGCGTGCCACGCGCGCGGCACGAACGCCCACGTCGCCGCCTCCTGAAGGCCCAGCGCCGCGAGCGTGTCGCGCGTGCGATCGGCCAGCGCCTCGGGGCTGGGCTCGGGCGCGCGGCTGCCCGGCGGCAAGCGAGCGGGCACGCGTTCGTACCCGTGCAGGCGCATGACCTCCTCGACGAGGTCTTCCTCGATCGTGACATCGGGGCGGAACGTCGGGACGATCGCCGTGATCGAAGCGTCGCCGGGCTTCACGGCGTCCGTCGCGATCTCGACCGACTGGAGCAGGCGCGCGGCCACGTCGACCGGGATCTCGAAGCCGGCCAGCCGACGCAGCCCCGCCATCGAGAGCGTCACCTTCCGGCGCTCCGCGGGGCGCGGGTGGCGATCGACGACCTCGCCGGCGAGCGTCCCGCCGCCCAGCCGCGCGAGCATGGCGGCCGCGCGCAGGCTCGCGTGCGGCAGCCCGTTCGAATCGACGCCGCGCTCGAAGCGGTGGGAGGCCTCGGAGTGCAGGCCGAGGCGCTTGGCCGTGCGTCGCACGGCGCGCGGATCGAACGTCGCCGCCTCGAGCAGCACGGCCTTCGTCGCGTCCGAGACCTCGCTGCCGGCGCCGCCCATCACGCCGGCGAGCGCGACCGGGCCCTTGTCGTCGGCGATGACGATGTCGCTCTCCTGCAGCGGGCGATCGACGCCGTCGAGCGTCGTCATGCGCTCGGCGCGCGCGGCGCGGCGCACGTGGATGTCGCCCGTGATCTTGTCGAGATCGAACGCGTGCAGCGGGTGCCCCGTCTCGAGCATCACGTAGTTCGTGACGTCGACGAGGTTCGAGAGGGGCCGCACGCCGCACGCCGCGAGACGCACGCGCATGGCGATCGGGCTCGGCTTCACCGAAAGGCCCGTCACGAGGCGCGCGAGATAGCGCGGGCAACCCACGGAATCGCGGATCTCCACGTCGATGCCGCGGCCGGGCGGGAACGGGCCCACCGGCACCTCGTCGGGCGCCGGCAGACGCCACTCGGTGTTGAAGAGCGCGGCCACCTCACGCGCGATGCCCGCGTGCGAGAGCGCGTCGGGTCGGTTCGGCGTGACGTTTACCTCGAGGATCTCGTCGAGCACGCCGAGCAGTCCGGCGACGTCCGCCCCCGGCGTGAAGGCCGGATTCGGCCCGGGCGACAGAATCAAGATTCCGTCCACTCCCTCGCCGAGCCCCAGCTCCTCCTCGCTGCACAGCATGCCGGGCGACGAGACGCCGCGGACTTCTTTGCGCGAGAGCGTGATGCCGCCGGGGAGGCGCGCGCCGGGAGGCGCCCACGCGACGAGGCCGCCCGGCGGCGGCACGTTGGGCGCGCCGCACACGACGTCCTCCTCGGGACCGCCCGCTTGCACGCGCACGATCGAGAGCTTGTCGGAGCCTGGGTGCGGCTTTCTGCCCAGCACCTCGGCCACGACGACACCGCCGAGATCGCGGCCGCGCCGATCGATCGATTCGACCTCGAGCCCCGCGAGCGTCAGCTTCGCGGCGACCGAGTCGGCCGTCACCCCCGGAGGGAGCGTCACGAGCTCGCGCAGCCAGTTGAAGGAGATCTTCATCGGAGAGGACCCATCTCAGCGAAATTGCGCGAGGAAGCGCGTGTCGTTCTCGTAGAAGGCCCGCAGATCGTCGACGCCGTACTTGAGCATCGCCATGCGCGACAGGCCCATGCCGAACGCGAACCCCGACACGACCTTCGGGTCGTAGCCGACGGCCTTGAAGACGTTCGGGTGCACCATCCCCGAGCCGCCGATCTCGATCCAGCCGCTGCCCTTGCAGAGCTTGCAGCTCCGTCCGTTCGACGACCCGCTGCCCTCGCAGAGGTAGCAGGCGGCATCCACCTCGGCGGACGGCTCGGTGAACGGGAAGTAGCTCGGGCGTAGGCGCACGCCCAGCTTCGGCCCGAAGAACCGGTGAACGAAGTGCAGCAGCGTGCCCTTGAGGTCGGCGAACGAGACGCCCTCGTCGACCAGCAGGCACTCGACCTGCGGGAACATCGGCGTGTGCGTGGCGTCGTCGTCGCGACGGAAGACGTTGCCGGGCGCGACGATGCGCACGGGCGGCGGGCCGGCCAGCATCGTGCGGATCTGCACGGGCGAGGTGTGCGAGCGCAGGATGCGGCCGCCTTCGACGAAGAAGGTGTCCTGCATGTCGCGCGCAGGGTGGTCGGACGGCGTGTTGAGCGCGTCGAAGTTGTGCCACTCCGTCTCGATCCACGGGCCCGTGCGGACCTCGAACCCGAGGCCGAGGAAGATCTGCTCGATCTCGCGGCGCACCAGCGTCAGCGGGTGCAGCGTGCCGAGGTGCGGCCCACGCGGCGGCAGCGTGACGTCCAGCGTGCGTGAGAGATCGGCGGCGAGCGCGGCCTCTTCGAGCGCGGCGAGCCGCGCCCCCACGGCCGCCTCGATCACGCCCTTCGCGCGGTTCGCGGCCTCGCCCACGGCCGGGCGATCTTCGCCCGGCAACTTGCCGAGGGCCTTCATCGGCTCGGCGAGCTTGCCCTTCTTGCCGAGATAGCGGGCCTGGGCGGCGCGGATCTCCTGCTCGGTCGCGAGCCCCGCGAGCTCGGCGACGAGCTCGGCCGCGATCCGATCGAGATCCGCGATGATCGCGGTGGCGCCAGCGCTGGGCATGATCCGTCTCCGTCGTGGGCGGGGCGCGCGACGCGCCCTTCGCCCGGCGATCCCCCGAAGAGCCTGAAACAGACGCCTGACGTCTGAAACCGATGGCCTTCGGGGGCCAGCGACGCGCTGTTTAGGCGGCCGTCGCCTGGGCGGTCTCGACGATCTTCTTGAAGGCCGCCGGATCGCTGATCGCGAGATCCGAGAGGATCTTGCGGTCGAGCGCGATGTTCGCCTTGTCGAGCGCGGCGATGAGGCGCGAGTACGAGACGCCGAGGTCACGCGCGGCAGCGTTGATGCGCGCGATCCACAGCCCGCGGAAGTCGGGCTTGCGCTTGCGGCGGTGGAACCAGGCGTAACGCCACTTGCGGTGAACGGCCTCTACTGCGGCCTTCCAGAGCTTCGACCGCCCGCCACGGAAGCCCTTCGCGTGCTTCCGGATGCGGTTCCGGCGATGACGAGACTTGAATCCACCTTTAGCGCGAGGCATGTAACGAAATCCTTGTCTTGCGGTTCTGAAAAGCTCGGGTGATTACGCGTACGGGAGCATCGCTTTGATCTGATGCTCCTGCGTCTTGCTGATGTAGCCGCCCCGGCGGAGACGGCGCTTCGCCGCGGACGTCTTGTGCGTGAGGCAGTGACGCAGGTAAGCCTTCTTGCGCTTCACGCGACCCTTCGCGGTCAGCTTGAAGCGCTTCTTGGCGCTGCTGTTCGACTTCATCTTGATCTTGGCCATAGCGAGGCGCGGAGTATAGCGATTCAGACTATCTAGGCAAGAGTTCTTGCGCGGGGCCACCTGACGTGTCACCCGGAGGCGGCCCGGCCGCCCACCCTGCCGTGAACGCCACGACGATGTCGGTCCTGTCGGAGCCGACCGCGGGTACCTCGAAGAGCGCCGCGAGGTTGAGGCCGTGCCGCAAAGCCCAACGGCCGACGACGCGGGGCGCCAGCGTCAGGAACGTCGGATCCGGCGAGAGCTCGGCGCGCAGCTCGGCACCGGCGAACATCGCGAACCGCGGGGTCGCCGTGTACCAGACCTCGGCGAGCGCCGACGTCTTGAAGGCGGCGTGCTCCTGGCCGCCCACGACGTCGATCGGGACGAGAGCCGCCACCCCACCCTGCACGCCGGCGAGGCCGCGCGCGCCCAGGAGGTGGCGCCCGGTCACGCCGGCCTCGACGCCGGTCCGGACGCCGCTCTGCCGCGCCGTATCGAGCGGCAGCAGCGCGCGTCCGTAGACGGTCGCCGCGGACCGCGGCCACGCCAGCACCGAGCGATGCAGGCCCAGGGTCACGGGACCCAAGCCGAAGCCCTGCGACTGCACGGCGCCGTTCACCACGTAGCGATACGTCAGCAGATCAGCCGCGAGAGACAGCCAAGTCGACGACGACCGACCCAGCCGATGCCGCAGCCGGAGCGTCGAGGTGGCGACGACGTCACCGAAGTAGTCCGGCCCCCCGCTGGCGACGAGAGCGCTGCCGCGCAGGCGCAGCGCGACGTCGGTCCCGGAGCAGGACTCGGGGATCGCGCCCCAGTCGGCCACGTCGGTGCCCCCCGGCAGCGGCCCGAGATCGACCCGCCGCGGATCCGCACAGACGGCGACGGGCGCTGGCGCCTGGTCCTCGGCGCGCGCGCGTCCGCTGGCCAACGAGACGGCCAGCGCGACGAGGCCCACCGCCCGCGCCCGTCGGGTCACGGCAGCCCCGGCGGCTGCCAACCCGGCGTGCCGTTGCGATCGAGGAGGAAGGGATTCGAGAACGCGACCGGCCACACCCCCGGCGCGACCGCCTCGAGGTCGAAGCGCGGATCTTCGATCGCCGGCCGCACCGGCACGTCGCTGTCGGGCAGATCGGGCAGCCCGTCGTCGTCGGTGTCCGCGGGCGTGTCTTGCGGCAGGCCGGCCTCCACGACGATCCACGCGTCACGAGAGGGAGGCAACGACAGCTCGGAGAGCGGGATGGCGATGCTCGTGCTCACGGCGTCGACGCCGAAGGGATTCTTGCCGCGGAAGGCGGCCGACACGTCCAGCGTCTTCGCGAGCGCGCCGTTGACGAACACGCGCACGTCGGTGACCGGGATCCAGGGGGCCGCGGAGATCGTGACGTTCACGTTCGATTTGTCGCCCGGCGTGAAGGACGTGAGCACGTCGGAGTGGTGCGGCGTCCCCGCGGCGTCGTCGATCGTGACGTCCAGCACCGGGCCGGTCGTGCCCGTCATGTGCCCGGCACGCACGTCGGCGTCGAAGCGCTCGCGATCGAACGCCGCCCGATCGTGGCCGCCGAAGACGAGGTTGCGCGGGTAGCCGACTCGTTCGACGGCCAACGTGTGCGAGTCGCTGTTCGCCGCGCCCGCGCGCAGGTAGCCCTGCGACAGCAGCGAGAACCACAGCGTGCGGTAGCGCAGCCAATCACGGCGCGAAGCGCCGGTCATGACCTCCTGCACGTCGAAGTCGATGTTGCGGCGCTGCGACCCCGGCCTGCGCAGCAGCACGTCGCCCGCGAAGGTGCCTGCGGTCGCGAGCGGCTTGCGCGGATCCATCTCGATCATGCGCAGGAAGCCCTGGTCGCGGCCCAGCTTCGACTCGGACCACGGGTGGTTCATCTGGCGAACGCCCTCCCCCACGAAGAACGGCTCGATGTCGTCCATCAGCTGCCCGGGCTCGCGCAGCTCGTCCCAGGGCGCGCCGTTGCGGGGCGCCCCGGCGTCGACGGCGAGCGGCCAAAAATTGAAGTGGCCCACCGTCTTCGGAAAGGTCTGCCCAGGCACGTCGAACCAAAGGACGTTCGGCGTCTGCTCGACGCCGGGGATGACGATCAGGTCGTCGCCGACGTTCAGCATGCCCAGCGTGTCGGCGTAGTTCGTGACGACGTCGTGGTCCGTCGCGACGACGACGTCGAGGCCCGTCGCGAGGAAGCTCACGACGCGTTCCTGGTCGGGCAGCGAAGAGTCGAAGCTCGCGCCCCCGTGGACGTGGAAGTCACCCGAGAGCGTCCCATCGGGCACGAGGCCCGGCACCCGCACCGAGACCAACGACACCGCCGTCTCGTCCCCAGGGCGCAACGTCACGTCGCGCCGATCGAGCGACGCGAACGGGCCGCGTGTCCCGTAAACGAAGTAGTGCCCCGGCGGCACGAGCAGATCGAACCGTCCGGTCGTCGTGAGCGCGCGGTTGCAAGCGGGCGATCCGCCGTGCGGCGGCCCGAGCATGGGGTCGCAGCCGGGGAACAGGCCGTAGAGGCTGGGCGATGGCGCGCCTGCCGCGGGCGTGTCCGCCGGGACGATGACGAGCTCGGCGAAGGTGGCCGGTTGCCCCTGGACCGACTCGACCGTCGCAGTTAGGTGGGCCGCGCGCGCGAAGGTGATGTCCCCCGCGTCGAAGCCCGTGGTCCCGACGGCGATCGAGCTCGGCGCGGCGGCCGGGAGCCCGAACGCATACGGCTGGATGCGATAGACGCGGTTCGGCGGCAAGGTGACGCTGAAGTGCCCCTGGGCGTCGGGCACGGCCTCGGTGCGGGGAACGCGCCGGGTCTCGTCGTCGGGGTTCGCGCCCGGCGCCGGCTCGTAAAACAACAGCGACGCCGCGCGGCCGTCGCGACCGTCGAGCGGACCCGCCGCCGTGACGACGCGCCCCGTGACGGGGACCGCGGGAGGATCGCCGTGCTCGGCCGCGCGGACCTGCATCGCCAGGTCGACGGCGGGCGCCAGGCCCGGCCCCGGCACGGCCGCGATGAACCGCTCGAAGGAGAAACCGTCGCCCGGCAGCGTCGGCCGGAGCGGCACGCCCGCGGCCGAGAGCGTCGGATCGTTGAAGCCGGCGCTGCTCTGCCGATCGCAGGGCACGGACGCGTACGCGAGCTCGGGCGCGGTCTGCGTGCGCGCCGCCATGAACGGCCACGTGCGCCACGCGCGCGACAGGTGCAAGAGCTCGAGCTCGGGCGCAAGGAACCCCTGCCCCGGCAGCGGCACGAACGGCAGCAACGTGCGATCGCCCCAGAAGAACCCGTCGGTGAGCGACAGCGTGTTCGGGTCGTGCGCCCCGTTGTAGATGTCGGTGGTCACACGCAGGCCCGACTCGCACCGGCGCAGCTCGTACCGGGTGACCACCTGCACCCGCGCATCCCTGAGGTGCCCACGGAAGACGACGGCGACGAACGCGCTCGCCGACGACTGGGCGACACGCTCGTTCAGGAGCTCCCAGCGGTCGTAGACCACCTGATCGCGCGGCAGGAGGCCTGCTCCCTGGAAAACGCCGTTCAGCTGGTCGCCGATCGGCTTGCCCGTCGCCCTGTCGATCGGCGCGAGGTCGATGATCGTCCCGCCCGAGAGCGCGAGCCCCTGCGGGTGATCGGGGGCGTCGAGCACGGCGCGCAGGCGATCGTTCTCCAGGACGAAGTCGCCCTTCGCGGCCAGTGCCTTGGCCCCCGGAGCCCGCGCCATCTCGTCCGTGACGGGAAAGACGTTGAGCAACGAGGCCGGGTCACAATCCGCAGGAGGCGGCAGGGCCGGGCACGCGGCGCGCGGCAAACACTTGCCGTCGTCACCGCCGACGCACCCGTCGTGGTGACATCCGGCCGACGCGACCGCGCCGGCCGCCATGAGGACCCCGATGACCGCCCGGCGCATGCCGGGGGTCATCTTAGACGAAACGGAGAGGT
>DASZUD010000077.1:0-13618 GCA_035548155.1 Polyangia bacterium | reverse complement strand
CGCGGCCCGAATGGGCCGCGCGCCTGCCGTTCTGCCTGTTCGGCGTCATGGGCATCTACGCCGTGTACCTGTGCGTGTCGCGCTTCGTGAGCCGGCGCGCTGGCGTCATCGCCGCCGTCGCGACGGCGACGTCGCCGCTCTACAGCCTGGTCGCGCGCCAAGCGATGACCGACATGGCCTTCGTCGGCCCCATGACGATGGCGCTGGCGCTGGGCGCGCTGGCGCTCTTCGACGACGAGGACGTCACGCTCGGGCGGCGCGAGCTGGCCGTGAGGCTGGGCAGCAAGACGATCTCCTGGCCCCACCACCCGCTTTTCTACATCTCGATCGCGCTCTTCTCCTTGGCGGCGCTGCCCCAGCTGATCGTGAACTCGATCCAGCTCGTCTGGCACCTGTCCGTGGGCGGCGGCGTCTCGATCCCGGGCGTCGTCGTCATGCTGCCGTACTGGATCGGCTTCGTGGCGTTCGTGCTGCTGGCGGCGCGCGTGCGCTACAAGGCGCCCCTCTACCTCTTCATCGCGGCGACGCTGTGTGGCCTCGCGACGCTGGCCAAAGGCATCGCCGGCCTGGGCCTCCCCGTGCTGGTCTTCCTGGCCTATCTCGGCTTCACCTGGAACTGGAAGCGCCTCCAGCGCGCGCAGCTCGGCTACGGCATCCTCGTGGCGCTGCTGGCCGTCGCGGTGGTCGCCGTGCCGTGGCACCACGCGATGCTCGTGCTGCACGGCAAGCCATGGTGGGACGAGCTCTACGGTGACAACCACTGGCGCCGCCTCATGGTGGGCCGTCACGGTGATCGCGGCACCTTCGAGTACTTCCTGCGCGAGCTCGGCTACGCGGTTCTGCCATGGATCGCCCTCGCGCCCGCCGCGCTGGCCTACGTGGCGATGCGACCTGCGCGGGGCGCGCGGCGCCAGGGCATCTTCTGGTTCGGCGCCGTGTGGTTCGTGGCGGCGTACGCGCTGGTCTCGCTGTCCGTCACGAAGTTCCACCACTACATCCTGCCGGCGCTGCCCGGCCTCGGCATCGCGATCGGCTGCTTCGTCGACGACCTGCTCGAGCGTCGGGTGAGCGCGCCCGCCCTCGCGGCGGCCA
The DNA here is from genome assembly GCA_035548155.1 of Polyangia bacterium. Lineage (GTDB taxonomy): Bacteria > Myxococcota_A > Polyangia > Fen-1088 > Fen-1088 > DASZFV01. The sequence continues at coordinate 12,526 of DASZUD010000077.1, read as the reverse complement.
TCGTGGGCGTCCCGCTGCTCGCGCTGGTCATGGTGGACCTGGCCGCGATCCCCAAGGACGCGCAGCACTTCATCTGGCTGTTCTCGTACGACTACATCAACTCGCCGTCCGGCCGCCCCTGGCCGTCGGCGCTCGACTTCTCGCCCGCGCTCATCGGCTTCGCCATCGTGTTCGCGCTGTCGGCGATCGCGCTCGGCGTTCGGCGCTTCCAGCGGACGGGCGCCCTGGCGCTGTGCCTCGCGGGCGTGGCCTTCACCTATTTCCTGCTCGACGGCTACCTCATGAAGGTCACGCCGTGGTGGACGCAGAAGGATCTCATCGCGAACTACTACAAGATGCGCCGCGGGCCCGACGAGCACCTGCTCGTGTGGCAGATGTACTGGCGCGGCGAGAACTTCTACACGCAGAACGAGATCTTCGAAGGCCCGCAGGAAGAGCGCACGGTGTTCCTCGGCGACAAGAACGTCGAGAACCTGAAGTCGTGGATCGCGAAGCACCGGGGCCGCCGCGCGTTCTTCATCGTCGAGCGCAGCCGCTGGTCGCAGCTGCAAGGCATCGTGCCGCCCGAGACCAAGGCGTCGCTGCACGTGGTCGACGAAAGCAACATGAAGTTCTGCCTGGCCGAGATTCAGCTCTAGCGCCCCAGCTTGGCGCGCACATACCAGCCGAGCTGGCGCCGGCGCTGGAAGCCGTGGAGCAGGTGCCAGACGTCTTCGAGCTCGGCCTTGGCGCGCGCGGCCCCCGCGTCGTCCTTGCGAGCCCTGCGGACGCGCGCGAGCTTGAACAGCGCCTCGAGGCTGGAGCTGTTGACCTTGAGATAATGTCCGAGCGCCTCCTCCGCGTCCTCGTGGCGGCCCAGCAGGATGAGCGCGTCGGCGGCGCGCAAGTAGGCCTCGCCGTAACGGAACGTCGGGCTCTGGTGCACGACGGCCAGGAACGCGTCGAGCGCGCGCGCCGGTCGCTTGAGGCCGAGCTCGGAGACGCCGCGCAGGTAGAGCAGCTCGGGCGAGCCCGGATCGCGCTCGAGCGCCTGCTCGACCAGCGGCAAGGCGTGCTGGGGCCGCCGCTTCTCGAGCCAGATCTCGGCCAGATCGCGCCGCGCCGTCACGTTGCCCGGGTTCGTGCTCACCTCCACCCTCAGCCTCCGCACGCGCGCGCGATGCTTGAGGATCAGATAGGGATCGGGCAGCCAGCGGCGCGCGACGAGCCCGACGACGACCAGCCCCAGCGCCGATGGGTGTGACGAGACGATCGCGACCAGCGCGGGCGCGACGATCCAGAAGAGATAGTAAGAGCCCCAGCCGCCGTTCCCCTGCCCCTGCGCACGTCCGCCGCGCATGAAGAGGAAGTAGAACGCCGCCGCCATGAGCCCGGTCCCGAGCAGGCCCGAGCGCCGCGAGAACAGCGAGCCCAGCCCCGAGCTCGCGGTGACGCCGTACCCGTCGTCGTCGTCGTCCTCATCGAGGAGCGCGCGGGCGCGGGCGCGTTGAGGCGAGTCCTCGACGGCCGCCGCGCGCGCCGACTCCTCGGCCAGCGCGGGCGAGCCCCCGGCCGCCTGCGCGAGCAGCGCCGCCAGCGCAAAGAGAAAGACCACCTCGATCCGCCCCCGACGCGCAAGACGCTCAGCCGACACCGTCTTCCATTAGACGGCCAACCGCGAACGAGCGAAAGCGGAATCGGCGCGTCAAGGCGCTGGCGCGCGGCAAAATGCCGCACCCTCGGCGCGCCGCGCGAACAGCTCAGCCGGCCCGGTCGACGGCGCCTTGCGAAGCGATCCAGGCGTCGATGCGCGCCTCCAAGACCTCGAGCGGAAGCGGCCCTTCGCGGAGCACCTCGTCGTGGAAGGCGCGCACGTCGAAGCGCGCGCCGAGCGCCTTCGCGGCGCGCGCGCGCAGCTCGACGAGCTTGAGCTGGCCCGTCTTGTAGGCGAGCGCCTGGCCCGGCCACGCGATGTAGCGATCCACCTCGCGCGACGCCGTGGCCGCGACGTCCTCGGTCGTGGAAACGACGTGCGCCAGGAAGTAGGCCACGGCCTGCTCGCGCGTCCAGCCGCGGTGGTGCAGGCCCGTGTCCACGACCAGGCGCACGGCGCGCAGCATCTCGTCGCCGAGGTGCTCGACCTGCTGGGCTGCATTTTCGTAGAGCCCCAGCTTGTACCCGAGGCTCTCGGCGTAGAGCGCCCACCCTTCGACGTAAGCCGTGTAGTCGAGGAAGCGCCGGAAGCGCGGCACGTCGCCGTTCTCGTACTGCAGCGCGATCTGAAAATGGTGGCCAGGCACGGCCTCGTGCAGGAACAGCGTCTCCGAAACCCGCATGGGCTTGCCCGCCGTGATGTTCGCGGCGTTCACGAAGAAGATGCCGGGGCGCTTGCCGTCGGGGCTGGGCTGCTGGTACTGCGAGGGCGCCGAGTCCTCGCGGAAAGGCTCGATGGCGCGGATCTCGAAGCCGGCGCGCGGCAGGCGCCCGAACATCGTCGGCAGCGCCGCCGTGACCTTGCCGCGCAGATCGTTGTACGCAGCCACGAAGCCGTCGCGCGTCTTGAGCCCGCCCGGCGCGGCGGCTTGCGCGCGCGCGAAGCTGGCGACGTCGCCCTTCCAGCCGGCCGCCGCGCACACCGCCCGCAGCTCCTTGTCGATGCGCGCGACCTCGGCCTCGCCCAGCGCGAAGATCTCGTCCGGCGTGCGCGAGGTCGTCGTCGACGCGCGGACGCGGTACGCGTACCAGGCCTTGCCGTTCGGCAGCGATTCGAGCGCCACCGTCGACCGCGTGTGCGGCAGGTACTCGGCCGCCAGGTACGTGCGCAGGCGGCGGTAGGCCGGCACGATCTTGTCGCGGATCGCCGCCCGGTAGGCCGCCTCGAGACGCGCACGATCGGCGGCCGACATCGACGGCGGCGCGTGGTGGAGCGGCTCGAGGAACACGCTCTTGCTCGGATCGTCGACGATCATGGCGTCGAGCTCGGGCAAGAGCCGCTCGACGACGAGGCGCGGGTGCACGACGCCCATCGCGACGCCGCGGCGCAGGTTGGCGATCGCCGTGTCCATCCACACGACGAAGTCGTCCGTGCGGCGGAGGAAGTGGTCGAAGTCCGCCGTCGTCTCGAACGGGTGCACGCCGGCGCCCGCGCCCATGACCGGGAAGTCCACCGGCTGCCCCGAGATGTGCGTCAGCGCGAGGAGGTGCTCGGGGAACTGCAGGCCCTCGAGCCGATCGGACAGCGTCCGCCGCAGCAGCTCGTGGCTCAGGCGATCCTCCGCGTCCAGCTCGGCCGGCGCGACGGCCGCGAGCCGCGCCAGATAGCGGCGGCACATGTCGGCCACGCGCGCCCGGTACTCGTCGGAGATGTCGATCGCCATACGGTCGTCGAAGCGGTGATCGCCCATCAGCGACGCCGTGAGGGGGTCCATGACCAGCGTCTCTTCGTAGTAGTCGTCGAAGAGCTTGTGGAGCTGGGCCTGCGGGGCCGCCTGGGCCTGCGCCGGGCCTCCCGAGCTGGCGGCGGCGGCCGGCGGGCTTGCCGGATGGTGAGCGCAGGCCGCCCCGGAGAGGGCGCCAAGCACGGCCAAAGCGGCGAAACGGGGGCGATTCGTCATGAGTGACCACGGTTGTAGCCCCGGCCGCCCCGCCTGGCCAGCCGCCGCGCCGCGGCGGTCAGGGCGGGGGCCGGCCCCGGCGTTGACGGCGGCGGAGGTGAGTGGCAGTATTCGCCGCTCTCCGGCCGGCCCTCATTTTCAGGCCTGGCTCGGCAGGGATTTTCGCCGTGCTCAAAGCTCTCACCATCTTCAGCGGCAACGCCAACCGCGACCTCGCGAAGCAGATCTGTCAATACGTCGAGGTGCCGCTCGGCAACGCCGAGGTGACCCGCTTCGCCGACGGCGAGATCTACGTCGAGATCAACGAGAACGTCCGCGGCGTGACGTGCTTCGTGGTGCAGCCCACCTGCGCGCCCGCGAACGACAACCTCATGGAGCTGCTGGTGATGATCGACGCGCTCAAGCGCGCCTCCGCCGGCTCGATCATCGCCGTCATCCCGTATTTCGGGTACGCGCGCCAGGACCGCAAGAGCAAGCCGCGCACGCCGATCTCGGCCCGCCTCGTCGCCGATCTGCTGACCGCGGCCGGCGTCAACCGCGTGCTGTCGATCGACCTGCACGCCGGGCAGATCCAGGGCTTCTTCAACATCCCCGTCGACCATCTGTACGGGATGCCCGTGCTCCTCGAGCCGCTCAAGCAGCGCATCTCGATCGAGAGCTCGGTCGTCGTCTCGCCCGACGCCGGCGGCGTCGAACGCGCGCGCGCCTACTCGAAGCGCCTCGGCACGAGCCTCGCGATCATCGACAAGCGCCGTCCCGCGCCGAACGTCAGCGAGGTCGTCAACATCATCGGCGACGTCAAGGGCAAGGACGCCGTCATCGTCGACGACATGATCGACACGGCGGGCACCGTGTGCGCCGCCGCGCAGGCCATCAAGGACAAGGGCGCCCGGTCAGTTTACGCGGTTGCGTCGCACGGCGTGCTCTCGCACCCGGCCGTCGACCGCATCAACGCGTCGCCGATCGAGGAGCTGCTCATCACCGACACGATCCCGCCGCGCGAGGACGTGAAGGCGTGCCCGAAGATCAAAGTGTTCTCAGTCGCCAAGATGGTTGGCGAAGCGGTCAAGCGCATCCACCACGGCGACTCGATCAGCTCGCTGTTTGTTTGAGTCCGGGGCGCCTTCCGGCGCCCCTTTAGGCAACGGTCCGGAAAAGGAAAAGAACGATGGAATTCGCAAAGGTCAGCGTCGAGGTTCGATCCCAGGTCGGCAAGGGCGGTGCGCACAAGGTGCGCGCGGCCGGCAAGGTGCCGGGCGTCCTCTACGGGCAGGAGTCGGCGCCCGTCTCCGTCGCGTTCGAGGAGAAGGCGCTGCTCACGTCGCTCGATAAAGAGAAGCGGCGCAACACGGTGCTGACGCTTGCGGTGGCCGACGGCGGCAAGACCCAGGAGGTCACGGCGATGGTGCGCGAGGCGCAGATCGACCCGATCTCGCAGCGCCTCATCCACGTCGACTTCCTGCGCGTCGACGTCGACGCCGAGGTGCGCGTCACGGTTCCCCTCTCCCTGGTCGGCAAGGCCGTCGGCACGACGAACGGCGGCCAGCTGCACCAGAGCCTCCACTCGATCCTCATCGCGGCGAAGCCGGCGGCGATCCCGACGAAGATCGAGGCGGACGTCTCGGCGCTCGAGATCGGCGACGCGCTCCACGTCAGCGACCTCAAGCTGGGCGCGGGCGTCCGCGCGCTGCTCGCGGCGAAGGACGCCATCGCGTCGGTCGTCGCGCCGAAGGCCGAGAAGGCCGAGGAGGCCGCCGCCGCCCCCGTCGAGGGCGCGGTCCCGGCCGAGGGCGCGGCTGCTGCGCCGGCCGCTGGTGGCGACAAGGCCGCCGCGCCGGCCGCCGCCGGAGCCAAGAAGGAAGGCGAGAAGAAGGGCAAGTAAGCCGCGACGCGCGAAGGTTCCATGTTCCTCGTGGTGGGGCTCGGCAACCCGGGCCGGCAGTATCAAGGCAACCGCCACAACGTGGGCTTTCGCGTCGTCGACCAGCTGGCCGCGCGCGCGGGGTCACCGGCCCCGCGCGACAAGTTCGGGGCCGAGCTGGTCGAGGTCACGCTCGCCGGCGCTCGCGCCATTCTCTGCAAGCCGATGGAGTTCATGAACGTCAGCGGACAGGCCGTGCGGCAGGTCGCGGGGTTTCACAAGATCCCCGCGGCGCACGTGATCGTCGTCCACGACGAGCTCGACTTGCCCTTCGGGCGCCTCAAGCTCGCGGCGGGCGGCGGCGCGGGCGGCCACAACGGCATCCGCTCGATCATTGCCGACTTGGGCACGCCGGACTTCCCGCGCGTGCGCTTCGGCGTCGATCGCCCGCCCCCCGAGTGGAAGGGCGCGGACTACGTCCTGGCGAACTTCACGGGCGCCGAGCAGAGGCAGCTGCCCGAGCTCCTCGACCTCGCGGCCGACGCCGTCGAGGACATCGTCGCGCGCGGGTTGCCGGCGGCGATGAACAAGTTCAACACTCGTCCCAAAGACACCAAGAAGGCGGGAGGCGACGCGTGATGGTCACGCGCACGTGCCCCGTTTCCTTGCCCGTGGCGACACGGACCATCTGTCCATAAGGAGACACGAATGGCAGCACAAAGACTGGGCTCGTCCAGAGACATGGCGGGCCGCAAACGAGAGTACGAAACCATCTACATCCTGCGCCCCGACAGCACGAACGACGTCATCGCGCAGGTCAACCAGAAGGCCCGCACGGTGATCGAGTCGCAGGGCGGCACGATCATCAAGGTGGACAACTGGGGCAAGCGGAAGCTCGCCTACGAGGTGCAGAAGCAGCTCAAGGGCATCTACCTGTTCTTCTCCTACCTGGGCACGGCGGGGCTCGTCGAGGAGCTGGAGCGCAACCTGCGCCTCACCGACTCGGTCATCCGCTACTACTCGGTGAAGATCGCGGAGAACGTGGACGCCGCCGCTCGCACGAGCGAGTTCACGGAGGAGGCCTTCACGAAGGCTTCGACGCCCGGCCCCGACGAGGAAGAGATCGCGACGGGTCAGGCTCAGGTGCGCTCGCCGTTCGAAGAGGACGAGGGTGCATTCGACTTCGAGGAGGCCGTCTTCGGCGGCGTCGACGAGCCCATGCGTTCGAAGAGGGAGGACTAAGTCATGTCGGCTGGAGCAGCAGCAGCAGCAGCTGAGGATAAGGGTGGAGATCGCGACAAGAAGCGTCCGATGGGTCGCCGCAAGCAGTGCAAGTTCTGCGCGGACGAGGCCCTGAAGATCGACTACAAGGACGCGAGCCTCCTCAAGTACTTCATCACCGACCGCGGCAAGCTCGTGCCGCGGCGTCTGTCGGGCAACTGCGCGAAGCACCAGCGCGAGATCGCGACCGCGGTCAACCGCGCCCGCATGATCGCGCTCATGCCCTTCGCCGTCACGGGAGCGTAAGCCATGCAGGTCATTCTCAGGGACGACATGGACAACCTCGGCAAGTCGGGCGAGGTCGTCAACGTGAAGCCGGGCTACGCGCGCAACTTCCTGCTGCCGCGCGGCCACGCCATCAAGGCGACGGCCGGTGACATCAAGCGCGTCGAGCACGAGAAGCGCGTGATTGCCGCCCGCACGGCCAAGATGGCGAAGGAAGCGCAGGCCGAGGCTGACAAGCTCTCGCAGGTCAGCGTCTCGATCTCGCGCGCCGTCGGTGAGGAGGACAAGCTCTACGGCTCGGTCACCTCGCGCGACATCGCCGAGGCCCTCGCCGGCAAGGGCGTGAAGGTCGACTCGAAGAAGATCCACCTCGAGGAGCCCATCAAGACGCTCGGCATGACCGAGGTCCAGGTGAAGCTGGGCCGCGGCGTGAACGCGACCGTGAAGGTGTGGGTCGTCAAAGAAGAGAAGTAGACGACTCGGCCGCGGGCCGGGCCTCGGCCCGGTTCGACGAAGCGCGCGACGCCTCTCCAGGTGTCGCGCGCTTTTTCTTTTTCAGGATCTCATCTGTGCTGCGCGAGCGGACCAGGCTGCCGGCGAGCGCGATGGCGGCGCCGCGCTCTCCGGCGCGCGCGCTGAGCTCCGTCGTTCAAGGCCGCAGCGGCGCGGTCCAAAGGGCGTCGTTCGCCGTGTGGACCGTCGCCGTTCCGACGAGCGTGCCGCCGTCGGGCGAGATGCGCGCCGACGTGAGCGTAGCGCCCGCGAGATCGATGCCGCGCGCGCGCAGCAAGTCGGCGACCAGCCGCACCCCCGTCGTGCCGTCCCAGATCGCGGCCGCCGGCGGCGACCCCGCGGAGGCGCTGACCTCACCGGCGCCGACGCCGCCGTCGTCGCTGATCGAGCGCACGGCGCCCCGAGCGTGCCCCGGAGGCAACGGCAGCGCCACGATCGAGGCCTCGCCCTCGGTCCAGCGCGCGGGGAGGTCGCCGCGCTGGCCCACGAGCACGCGGCCGTCGCGGCTCATCGCCAGCGCCTGGAAGCCGCCCCCGGGCGCGAGCACCACGCCCGTCTCCTCGGTCCATCGGAACGCCGACGGAGCGCCGCCTGGCTCCTCGAGCGCGCCTGCGAGCACGCGGCCGTCGGCGGTCGCGAGCCGCGGATCGACCTGCCGTCCGTCGGAGAATGACGCCAGGAGGTAGACACACCCGGTCGCCCAGCGAAACAGCCCCGAGCGCGGCGCGTCCGCGGGACCGCAGCGACCGAACGTGACGTCTCCGTCGGCGGTCGTGAGCCCCGCGCGCGTTTCGCACGACGCGGCGCCGTCCGGGTACTGCAAGGGCACGAGCCCGATCGCGGGCGTCCACTTGAAGATGCGCCACGCAGGCGTCGCGTCGTCGGTCGCAGCGGACAGACCCACGACCGTGCCGCCGTCCGCGCTCGTCGCGGCGGCGACGCTGCGCACGTGCCCCGGCAGCGCGCCGAGATCGCGCGCGCCCTCCTCTCTCGTCCAGCGGAACGCGTGCCCGTCCGGCGACGTACCGGCGACGACGCGCCCGTCCGCGCTCGTGTCGGCGGGACGCCCCGCGGGCAGGTCCGAGATCTCGAGACCGCTCGTCGGCGTCCAACGAAAGACGTCGAGCCGCCCCGCCCCGCCGAAGACGCCCACGACCGTGGCGCCGTCGGCGCTCACCGTTTGCAGCTCGAACGCGCCGCCTTCGACGCGATCGGCGCGCACCAACGCGAGCCCTCGCGAGGAATCCGACATCGACGCCGGCGGCGCGCACGCTGACGAAGCAACGAGCGCAACCACCGCGCCGATCCCCTTCACCACCCCGCCCCGCCCTGCTCCACTCACCAGTCGACCGCCCGTCAAAAAGGTGGGGTCCGTCATTGGAACGGCAAGGGCACCGAAACCGCCACTTCCACGCGCGACGCCCGCGAGCCAAGATGTGCGCGTGGCTGACGCTGAGCGTTCCGATCTCGCGCACGATCTCCTGCGGCAAGAGAAGCAGCGGCCGCTCGAGGTGTTCTTCTCGCCCAAGACGGTCGCCGTCGTGGGCGCGACCGAAGCAGTGGGCAGCGTGGGGCGCACGATCCTGTGGAACCTGATCGGCAGCCCGTTCGGCGGGACGGTGTTCCCCGTCAACCTCAAGCGGCCGAGCGTCCTCGGCATCAAGGCGTACCCGACGCTGGCAGAGGTGCCCGCCAAGATCGACCTCGCCGTGATCGTGACCCCCGCCGCCGCCGTGCCCGGCGTCGTCGCACAGTGCGCCGACCTCGGCATCCCCGCGGCCGTCATCATCTCGGCGGGGTTCCGCGAGGTGGGCCCGGCCGGCGCCGAGCTCGAGCGCCGCACGCTGGCCGAGGCGCGCCGCGGCCGCATGCGCCTCATCGGCCCCAACTGCCTCGGCGTCATGAGCCCGGCGAGCGGCCTCAACGCGACCTTCGCCGCGGCGATGGCGCGCCCGGGCGACGTGGCCTTCCTTTCCCAAAGCGGCGCGCTGCTGACGGCGATCCTCGACTGGAGCCTGAACGTGCAGCTGGGCTTCTCGGCATTCGTGTCGCTGGGGACGATGCTGGACGTCGGATGGGGCGATCTCATCGACCATTTCGGAAATGATCCGCGCACGCGGTCCATCGTCCTTTACATGGAGTCGATCGGCGACGACGCGCGCGGGTTCCTCTCGGCGGCGCGTGAGGTCGCCCTCTCGAAGCCCATCATCGTCATCAAGGCAGGCCGCACGGCGGCGGCCGCCCGCGCGGCGGCGTCGCACACGGGCGCGCTCACGGGCTCGGACGAGGTGCTCGACGCCGCCTTCCGCCGCGTCGGCATCCTGCGCGTCACGCAGATCGGCGATCTCTTCGACATGGCAGAGGTGCTGGGCAAGCAGCCGCGCCCGCGCGGCCCGCGTCTGGCCGTCGTGACGAACGCCGGCGGCCCGGGCGTGCTGGCCACGGACGCGCTCATCACGCACGGAGGTGAGCTGGCGGCGCTCTCGGACGCGACGCGCGGCAAGCTGGACGCGCTGCTGCCGCCCGCGTGGAGCCACGGCAACCCCATCGACGTGCTGGGCGACGCCGACCCCGCCCGCTACGCGGGCGCCCTGGACGTCGCGGCCGCCGATCCCGACAACGACGGGCTGCTCGTCGTGCTGACGCCGCAAGACATGACCGACCCGACGCTGACGGCGCAGGCGCTCACGAAGTACGCCAAGGTCGAGGGCAAGCCCGTGCTGGCCAGCTGGATGGGCGGCGCCGACGTCGCGGCCGGCGTCGACATCCTCAACCGCGCCAACATCCCGACCTTCGAGTTCCCCGACTCGGCGGCGCGCGCGTTCTGCTACATGTGGCGCTCGAGCTACTCGCTGCGAGGGCTCTACGAGACGCCCGCGGCCGGCGCCGAGGGCAAGACCGACGCGGCCGCCGCGGCCGCGCTCATCGCGAGCGTGCGCGCGACCGGCCGCACGCTGCTGGACGAGGTGGAATCGAAGCGCCTGCTCGAAGCCTACGGCATCCCCACGACGCCGACGCGCGCCGCGACGACAGCCGCCGGCGCGCGTGCGGCCGCCGAGGCGATCGGCTTCCCTGTCGCCGTGAAGCTGTACTCGCGCACGATCACGCACAAGACGGACGTGGGCGGCGTGAAGCTGGGCCTGACGGACGGTGCGGCCGTCGAGCGCGCGTTCGAGGACATCCGTACGTCCGTCGCCCAACGCGCCGGCGCCGAACAGTTTCAGGGCGTCACCGTTCAACCCATGGCGAAGACGGGCGCCGGAAGCTACGAGCTGATCTTGGGGGCCTCGCTCGACCCGCAATTCGGCCCCGTCTTGCTCTTCGGCGCGGGCGGGCAGCTCGTCGAAGTCTTCCGCGACCGCGCGCTCGCGCTGCCGCCGCTCAACCGGACGCTCGCGCGCCGCATGATGGAGCAGACGCGCATCTACCGGGCGCTCTCGGGCGTGCGCGGGCAGGCGCCCGTGCCGCTCGCGGCGCTCGAGGAGCTGCTCGTGCGCTTCTCCGACCTCGTCGTCGAACAGCCGTCGATCAAGGAGCTGGACGTCAACCCGCTGCTCGCCTCGGCGGACGGGCTGCTCGCGCTCGACGCGCGCGTCGTCCTGCACGACGCGGCGACGCGCCGCGAGGATCTGCCGCGCCCCGCGATTCGCCCCTATCCCACGCAGTACGTGGCGCCTCACCGGCTGCCCGACGGCACGACGCTGCTGATACGCCCCATCCGCCCCGAGGACGAGGGCCTGATGGTCGAATTTCACCGTCGGCTGAGCGAGAGCAGCGTGCGCCAGCGCTACATGGGCCCGTTGCGCTTCGACGTCCGCACGACGCACGAGCGCCTGGTGCGCGTCTGCTTCTCGGATTACGATCGCGACATCGCGCTGGTCGTCGAGCACCGGCCCGCGAGCGAGCCGTCGGAGCATCGGCCCGCGAGCGGGCCTGCCGAGATCGTCGCGGTCGGACGGCTCAGCCGCGGCACGTCCCACGACGACGCCGAGTTCGCGATCCTCGTGCGCGACGACTGGCAGCACCGGGGCCTCGGCAGCGAGCTTCTGCGCCGCATCGTCGACGTCGCGCGACGCGAGGGCGTCCCCCGGGTGACGGCCACGATGCTGCCCGGCAACTCGGCCATGATGAAGATCGCGACGCGCCTCGGCTTCACGGTGCGCTGCGAGCCCGGCGACGCGGAGGCCTTCGCCGAGATTGCGCTGACGTAGGGCCTAGATCAGCGGATCTCCTCGTGATCTGCGCTGTTGCCGCTTTCGATCGATTGCGGCAGGATCCGCGACCGCCTCATGTCAGCACCACTGCACTCCGTTCCGTTACTGCCGCAGCGGGAACCGCCACACAGCGAGGCAGCGGAGAAGGCAGCGCTCGGTTCGGTCTTCATCAAGCCGTCGGCGTTCGACGAGGTCGGCACGAACCTGTCGGTCGACGATTTCTTCTTCCCGGTTCATCGGATCATCTTCGAAGCGATGATGGCCCTCGACGAGCGCCGCCACCCGATCGACATCATCTCCGTCGGCGAAGAGATCAAGAGCCGCGGTCTCTACAGCCGCCTCGACGGAGGCGAAGCCTATCTGCTGGGGATCGCGAACAGCGTTCCGACCGCCGAGAACATCGGACACTATGCGCGCATCGTTCAAGAGAAGGCGACGCTCCGGCGGCTCATCAGCGCTTGCGCCGAAGTCCAGTCCACCGCGTACGGCGACATCGGGGAGTTCGATTCGTTCCTCGACGACGCCGAGACCAAGGTCTTCAAGGTCGCGCAGCAGAACCGCCGCGAGACGTATTCGTCGACCGACGACCTCATGGAAGAGGTGCTGCACAACCTCGAGGTGCGCTCGGCCGTTCGCAAGGCGGTCACGGGCGTGCCCACGGGCTTCACGAAGCTCGACGAGATCACGGCCGGCCTGCAGCGCGAGAACCTCATCATCGTCGCGGCGCGCCCCGGCGGCGGCAAGACCTCGTGGTCGGTCAACGTCGCCATGCACGCGGCGCTGCACCACAAGATCCCCGTGCTGATCTTCTCGCTCGAGATGTCGAAGTTCGAGCTCAT